>VBLP01000203.1:0-33122 GCA_005887925.1 Deltaproteobacteria bacterium
GGATCCACCGAGCCGACGAGATCCACCGGGCGGACGGGATCGACCAAGCCGACGAGATCCACCCGGCGGACGGGATCGACCAAGCCGACGAGATCCACCGGGCCGATGGGATCCACCGAGCCGACGAGATCCACTGGGCCGACGAGATCCACCGGGCCGATGGGATCCACCGAGCCGACGAGATCCACCGGGCCGATGGGATCCACCGAGCCGATGGGATCCACCGGGCCGATGGGATCCACCGGGCCGATGGGATCCACCGGGCCGATGGGATCCACTGGGCCGATGGGATCCACCGAGCCGACGGGATCGATCCGGTCGACCGGACTGAACGGGGCGGCCGCGATCGGCGGGGTGCCGCGGTTGATCACGCCGGGGCCGCCGGCGGAGTGGCGGCTGGGGGAGCTGACGGTGGTGGTGGGAGCGGAGCGGGCGGAGCTGCGCTATGCGCGCGAGCCGGTGGGTTCGGTGCGCGCGACGCCGGAGGCGATCGTGGGGGCAGTGCAGCGGGCGCGCGAGCGGCTGGCGGCGCGGTCGCGCGGGCCGGACGAGCTGTTGCCGGCGCTGGTGGCGGGGTATGGCGCGGTGCTGGCACGGCGCGGCGGGCGCGTGGGGGACCGGGTGCCGCTGGTGGAGCTGCGCGCGGAGCTCGCGGGTACGCGGGCGCAGTTTGCATGGGACGTGGCGCGGCTGCGCCGCGAGCGGCGGCTGGTGGTGGGCGGCCGCCGCATCGATCTGGGGGTGGCGGCCGGGCATGCGGCGGAGCGGCGGTCGCGCGTGGTGTGGATCGAGAATGATGGTGGTGGCGGGAGCTATTTCGAGTGGTTTCGTCTGATCGGACAGGAGGCACGCTCGTGACGAGAAGTACACCGCCAAGGCCGCCGCCGAGGCCGGCGTCCGTCGAGGAGCTGGATCGGATCCAGGCGCGGCGCATCCTGGCCCAGATGGGCGAGAATGGAAAGCCGCCGGAGCTGGGGATTGCGCATGTGAATGCAGGGAACGAGTCGTATTTGAGAGTGATCGATACGGCGTATATTCAAGATCTGATATGCACGGCAGAGGGATCGAGCTTCAAGCTGGTGCAGGGGACGTATGGAGCGGGGAAGACGCACTTCCTGTACTGCGTGCGAGACCTGGCGTGGCGGCGCCGGCTGTTGACGGCGCTGGTGACGATCTCGCCGAAGGAGTGTCCGTTCAACCGGCCGGGGGCGGTGTACCGGGCGGTGGCGCAGCGGATCGAGCGGCCGCGGGGGCCGGACGGCGACGAGCTGCGCGGGCTGGACGACTTGATCCGGCAGTGCGTGGAGGACCGGGTGGCGGAGGAGGGCCGCGACGAGACGCGGAGCTGGATCGACAAGGGGCTGGCGCGGGCGCAGCTGACGCGGCACTCGTTCCGCGACGCGGTGGCGGGGTTCGCGCGCGCGGTGGTCGACGGCGACGAGCCGGCGGCGCGGCGGCTGGGAGCGTGGCTGCGCGGCGAGGACGTGTCGCTGGCGGAGGCGAAGGCGGCGGGGGTGTACGAGGTGCCGTCGAACGAGAACGGCTTCGGGATGCTGCGCTCGCTGGTGCAGCTGGTGCCGCGGCTGGGCTGGCAGGGCTGCGTGCTGCTGCTCGACGAGGCGGAGCGACGGCTGTCGGCGGACGACAAGCCGACCAAGGCGCTGGGCGAGACGGTGGATCACCTGCGCGAGCTGATCGATCTGTGCGGGCGGTCGGAGCTGCCGCGGACGCTGGTGCTGTATGCGGTGACGCCGCTGTTCACCGAGCACGTGCTGCCGATGTATCCGGCGCTGCAGCAGCGGCTGGGCGCGCCGATCCAGTTCCTCTGCGCGAGCAATCCGAAGGCGCCGGTGATCGATCTGGAGGCGCTGGACCTCGAGCCGCGCAAGCTGCTGCTCGAGATGGGCGAGCGGCTGGCGGTGGTGGCGCGGCTGGCGTACGACTGGTCGCCGGCGGACAAGCTGGTGCAGGACAACCTGGAGCGGCTGGCGGTGGTGGTGACGCAGGAGCAGCTCGAGGTCGGCCACCGCCGGTTCTTCGTGCGGCTGTGGGTGCGGCTGCTGGATCAGCTGCGGCTGGCAAAGCCGAAGGTGCTGACCGACGACGAGCTGCGCAGCCTGGTGCGCGATGAACAGGCGCTGGTGACCGAGGAAGTGGACGAGTCGCAGGTGAATACGTTCTTCGGGATCCCGTATCTGGCAAAGCCGTTCAAGAAGAAGTGATGCGCGCGGCGGCGGCGGCGTGATGCGCGCCGCGGCGGCGTAGGACGAAACGTCCTCTCGCGGTCGGGAGGCGGGCGTGGACATGCTGGGGGGATGCTGCAGACGGACGTACAGCCGAAACCGGACCCCTACACGAAACCGAACGATCAGGCGCTGGCGCGCCTGCTCACGCCGCCGGCGGACCCGGCGCCGTCGGCGATCGAGGTGCAGGGCTGGCTGATGGCGGAGATCAACCTGCCGCGGCTGACCGGCAACATGGGGACGACGCGCGAGATCGGGACGAAGCTGTACGCGCTGTGGCTCAAGCTGGACGAGAACCAGATCACGGCGACGGCGGCGCTGGAGGGGTTCCAGAGCTGGACCGGAGAGCACCCGGACGTCCTCGAGGCGTACGAAGGGGCGCGCCGCGGAATGCTCGACAAGCTCGGGGCGAAGAAGGACACGCGCGGGCGGAAGATCCTGCGAGCGCGCTCGGTCGCGACGGCGAACGCCTTCGGCGAGACGAAGCGACACCCGCATGGCCCCGATTCGCAGACGGGCAAGACGATCGCCTGCTTCGTGCTGGTGGACGACCCGACCAGCTACTGGATCGGGCACTCGGGCTTCGGTCATCACGCGCAGCAGGACAGCCCGGCGCGCATGACGGCGCTGCTGCAGGGCGTCGGCAAGGTCGAGGAGTGGGAGGTGGATGTGTGCGCCGAGGTCGACTGCATGAAGCAGGCGCTGACCGCCGGCGCGGCCGAGGATGACCTGGTCTGGTACTGCTTCACCTGGAACGGCAAGACGAACCGCTGGACGGGTCGCTCGGCCTGCTACAATTGCCGGCAGTGGCTGTCCAAGCTGGTGCTGCGCACCGAGTGACGGTGGCGGCGGCTTCAGCGGCCATTCCGTATGAGGTTCGTTACTGCGCGGCGACGGCGGCGAGGAAGCAGCCGAGGACGGGCGCCCACCTGGCGGCATCGGCGCCGGGGGCGAGGTGGCCGTAGGGGCTGTCGAGCTCGTGGTAGGAGGCGGCGACGCCGGCGCGCGCCAGGGCGGCCATGACGGCGGGGGCGAGGCTGGGCGGGAACAGCGCGTCGCTGGTCGACAGCACGAACAGCACGCGGGCGCGCAGCCGGGCGAAGTCGGCGGTGGCGTCGAGCTCGTTGGCGGCGGCGCCGAGCACGAGGAGCGAGTGGGGGTCGAAGGCCTCGGCCCAGGTCCGCGCGAGCAGGCGCAGGGCGCGGGCGCGGTCGTCGGCGGCGGGGTAGCGCTCGGCGAGGATGGCGTCCATGCCGTAGCGGCGCAGGGTGTCCTCGCGGAGCGCGGTCATGGTGTCGACCATCGCGCCGGGGGCGTAGCGGCCGCCGTTCCAGGCCGGGTCGGCGGCGAGCCGGGCGCGCATGGCGTCGACGGGGATGGCGCCGACGGTCCGGGGCGCGGTGGTGACGGGGACGATCGCGCGGACGAGGTCGGGGAACTCGACGCCCCACGCGAAGGCTTGAAAGCCGCCGTACGACGGCCCGACGACGGCGAGCAGCTGGGGCACACCGAGCTGATCGAGCAGGCGGCGCTGCGCGGTGACGATGTCGCCCAGGGTGATGCGGGGAAAGTCGGGGCCGTAGGGCCGGCCGGTGGCGGGGTCGATGCTGCGCGGCGCGGTGGAGCCGTAGCTCGAGCCGAGCATGTTGGAGCTGACGACGAAGTAGCGGTCGGTGTCGATCGCGCGGCCGGGGCCGACGAGCGGCGCCCACGAGCCCTCGGCGGCTGCCGTGCCCTCGGCGAAGCGGTGGCTGCTGGTGAAGCCGTGGGTGAGCAGGATGGCATTGCCGCGGTCGGCGGCGAGCGCGCCGTAGGTGACGTAGGCGAGCTGGGCGTCGCGCAGGAGCCCGCCGTGGCGGAGCGCTAGATCGCCGATCGCGGCGCTGGCAAAGTCGGTCATCGTGCGCAGTGTACGCGACCGGCCGGGCGGCCGAGTGCTACGGTGCGATGATGAGCCAGCGCGACTGGATCGAGGTGACATCGGAGGCGGAGCTGCGCGAGATGCTCGGCGAGCCGAATGCGAGGGTCCGGCAGAAGGACCGGGCGCGGCTGCACGAGCGCGATCGGGACTGGCTGGCGGCGTCGCCGTTCTGCCTGGTGGCGACGGCGGGCGCCGACGGGAGCTGCGACGTGTCGCCGAAGGGTGATCCGCCGGGCTTCACGCGGGTGCTCGATGACACGACGATCGCGATCCCGGAGCGCGGGGGGAACCGGCGGTCGGACGGCTTCCGCAACGTGCTGAGCAATCCGCACGTGGGGCTGCTCTACCTGGTGCCGGGACGCGGCGACACGCTGCGGATCAACGGACGCGCCCGCGTGGTCCGCGACGCGGCGTTCTTCGACCAGATGATCGTCAAGGGGCACCGGCCGCGGCTGGCGCTGGCGGTGGAGATCGAGCAGATCTTCTTTCACTGCCCAAAGGCGTTCCTGCGGTCGTCGCTGTGGCAGCCGGAGACCTGGCGGCCGGACGCGCTGCCGTCGCACGCGACGCTGGTCAAGGCGGTGCAGCCCTGCGGGGAGACCCTCGAGGAGCTGGAGCGCTACTACGGGCCGAGCTACGTCGCCCTGCTGTATTGACCTGCACATGGATCGGTCCGCAGCGCTTGCGCTTGCCGGCGCCGCGCGCGCGGGCGCTGCGCGCTGAACGAACGATCAGATCGCCTGCGGGCCGGCACGATCGGCCGGCGGAAACGATGCGACTGTCAGTCCCCTGGGCGATCGTGCGATGCATGGATGATGGCCAGGCCAGGGACGGGCGAGTGCGGCTCGCTCGCGGAACGGCGCCGAACGCGGTGCGCGGCGCGGCTGCGCCCGACGCAGTGGTTGCGGCGCAGGCCACGCCGATCTGCGCGACGACCGAGGAGCCGGCCGGGACGATTCACGAGGCGATCGAGCGCTGGATCAGCGCCCGGGAAGCCGACGAGGCGGTCGAGGAGTGGTCGCAGGCACGAGCGTGACAGGGGTGCGATCGCGGATCGGTCGCGCCGGCACAGCGTCACGAGGTACGAGCCATGCATGCTCCGCGTGGATGGACCGCAGCGCCGAGGACGCCTGCGAGGTCCGTGCGCTCCTTCGGCTCCCGGCGGCGATCGAATTCGCGCAGCGGATGCAGTGAAGCCTGCCGCGATCGCATGAGCTGCGGATTATCGATATTGAACCGCAGCGAAAGGTGGGTAGTGGTGTGGAATGGAGATTGCTGATCATGGGTAGTCCTGAAAAAGGAGGGCTGCCATGTCACTCATCCGTCGTGTAACGCCAGAGCATCCGGTACCGTCGGTGAAGCCGGAGGCGGATCCGTTCCGCTGGTTCCTGCGCTGGGATCCGTTCCGCGAGATGACGCCGTCGTGGTTCGGCGCGCCGCCGGTGGATACGACGTTCATGCCGCCGTTCGAGGTCAAGGAGACCAAGGACACGTTCCTGTTCAGGGCGGACCTGCCCGGGATGAACGAGCAGGACATCGAGGTCAAGCTGGCGGGTGACCGGCTGACGATCAGCGGCAAGCGCGAGGCCGAGCGCGAGGAGAAGGACGACACGTACTACGCGTTCGAGCGCTGCTTCGGCAGCTTCCTGCGCACGTTCACGCTGCCCGACGGGTTCGACAACGAGCACGTGTTCGCCGAGCTCAAGGACGGCGTGCTGACGGTGGTGGTGTACAAGAAACCGATCGCGCAGGCCAAGACGATCGCGATCAAGGGCGGCGACTTCAAGAAGTCCTAGCGGCCCGCGGAGTCGCGGCCAAGCGAGGCCAGCCATGGTCACACGACCAGCGTGGGTCGCCGGGGTGCGGGCGTGTGCGGATCGCGCAGCGGTTGCGCGGCGGGAGCAGACATGCGCAATCGGATCGCGAGGCGCCGGCGCGCGCCGCCGCTCGATTGGAACGTGGCTTGCTCGGCATGCAGGTGTGAAGCTCTCGGCGCTCGCGCTCGCGTTGACGGCAGGCGCACTGACCATGGGTGCGGCGCCGATGGCTGCGCCGCATCCGCACGATGGCGCGGGATTGGACGCGCGGGCGGCTGCGAGGAACGCCGGCACTGCGACGGATGCTGAGCTGGCCGCTGCGGCAAATACCGAGTCGGCGATCGAGCAAGAAATGCGCACATTACCGTGGTTGCGCAACTTCGCTGCATCAGCGGAAGCCGCCGAAGCGAAGTCGGGTGTGGTGACGCGCATGGCGAAGTGGCGGGATCCGGATCCGAGCTGCAGCGCCTCGGCGTACGGCGGCCTGGAGATCACGGCGGATGTCGCCGGCGCGCCGAGCGACGAGAAGGTGCTGGCGTCGTTCACGCAGGGCGTGCTGGTGCTCGACGCGCAGGGCGAGCTGCTCGCGTCGGCGACGGCACCGGCGTGCCAGGGCTCGGCCGACGAGCTCGAGGCGATCGCCGCGGGCGATGCGCACATCGATCGCCCGGTGATCGCGCTGGCGGTGACGGTGGGCGGGCATCGCGAGGCCTCGACCTGGCTGGTGCTGTACCGCGTGGTGGGCGGCGTGGTGGCGCCGGCGTTCGCCGGGGTGGTCGAGGAGCGCGTGGGCGACCAGCGCCGGATCGGCGAGGTGACGCTGCTGCCGGGCGCGCTGCTGTACCGAGCACCGTCGGGGACGCAGCGGCTCTGGGTGTACAGCGCCGAGCGGCAGCGCTACGTCGAGCTGGCGCTGGTGGTTCCGCCGGACGCGTGAGCGGCCGCGGCGAGAGCTCGCTAGAGCAGCGTGCGGACGACCAGGACGTTGCGATCGGCGTGGTTGACGACCTTGGCGGCGGTGGTGCCGATGACGCGATCGATCGCGCCGTAACCGTGCGAGCCGATCACGATGAGATCGACATCGAGCTCGCGCGCAGCGTGGCAGATGCCGTCCCATGCGGTGGCGAACGGCGTCATGATGCGCTCGACGCGGCCACGCGGCAGGCCGGCGGCGTGGCGCTCGAGCTCGGCGTGGGCGTTGCCGATCAGGACGTCCTCGAGGCGGCGGTCCATCACGCTGAGCACCTCCTGCGGCATGTCGACGGGGATGCTGATCGCGCGGAACAGCACGAGCTTGCCGTTGCTGAGCTCGGCGAGCCGGGCGGCCGCGGCGATCACGGTGGGCGCGCGCGGCGAGCCGTCGAGAGCGACCAGGATGCGCTTCACGACTTCGGCTCCTGGCGGACCGCGAGCACCGGACACGGCGCGCGGCGCACCACGTCCTCGGCGACGCTGCCGAGCAGCATGCGCGAGATGCCGCGCCGGCCGTGCGTGCCGATGATGATCAGGTCGGCGCGGACCGACCTGGCGGCCTTGACGATGGCGTCGCGCGCATCGTCGTCGATGACCATGACCTCACCGAACGTCGCGAGCGAGCGGCGGTCGGCGACCAGCTTGTCGAGCAGGGCGGCGTTGTTGACCCGCCATGTCGAGATCATCTGGTCGGTCAGCGCGATGGACAGCTCGGGCAGCGTGGTCGCGATCGCATTGACGAGGTGGATCCGCGCACCGAGCTTGCCGGCGAGGGCGCAGGCGTAGTCGAGGGCGTGCTCGGCGCAGGGGCTGAAGTCGATGGGAACGAGGATGTTCGTCGGGATCATGCCGATCGGTGCTGCATACGCGGCGCCAGCGGATCCGCTGCGCGAACGCGCACGGTCTGCGCGGCACGGGCGATGCAACACCGAGCAGCATGGCGAGCAATGCACGTTCTTCGTCGGGCGCGTCGCACGCCGGGCCGCCCGGGCTGCGCGATCACCTGGCGCGGCTGTTTCCGGGCGCAGTGATCGAGTCGATCGAGCCGCTCGGACCGGACACCGGCGCGACGGCGGGGACGACCAAGGCGGCGGGCTACGGCTTGCCGGTGCGGATCACGTTGCTCGACGGTGGTGAGCGCCGCGAGCTGGTGTGGCGGACGGCGTCGGCCAACGCGTTCGGCCACGATCGCCGCGCCGACCGCGCCGCGGCGATGATCCAGGCGTTCGACGACTTCACCGGGATGCCGCAGCACGTTCGTGCGATCGATCTCGGCGTGATCCGCCAGACCGGCGAGCTGGTGTCGACGCGCGACGCCGGCGAGCACTACCTGATCACGACGTACGCGCCGGGGACGATCTATGCGCACGACCTGCGCAGGATCGCGGGCGAGCGGGTCGCGACCCCGCGCGACGTCGATCGCGTCGACGCGCTGGCGCGCTACCTCGCGGCGCTGCACACGCCGATCGCGACGCCGGGGGCGCGTTACCGCCGCGCGATCCGCGACCTCCTGGGCAGCGGCGAGGGCATCTTCGGGATCATCGATGGCTATCCGGCCGGCGTGCCGGGCGCGCCGCCGGAGCGGCTGCAGGCGATCGAGGCGCGCTGCGCGGCGTGGCGATGGTGGCTGCGCGGCCGCGATGCGCGGCTGTGCCGAACCCACGGCGATTTCCACCCGTTCAACATCGTGTTCGACGGCGACGTGCCGATGCTGCTCGACGCCAGCCGCGGCGGCTGCGGCGACCCGGCGGACGACGTGACGGCGCTGGCGATCAACTTCGTGGTGTTCGCGCTCGAGGCGCCGGGCGCGTGGGGCCACGGGCTGGGCGTGCTGTGGCGCCACCTCTGGCACCGCTACCTGGCCGAGCGGCCCGACGACGATCTGCTCGCGGTGGCGCCGCCGTTCCTGGCCTGGCGCGCCCTGGTGATCGCGAACCCGGCGTTCTATCCCCGGATGACCGAGGCGGCGCGCGACAAGCTGCTCGGGTTCGCGACCGACGTGCTCGACGATCACGCGCTCGATCCGGCGTGGGCGGAGGACCTGTTTCGATGACCCGCGAGGCCGGCGCCGTCGCCTGGTTCACCGGCCTGCCGTCGTCGGGAAAGTCGACGCTGGCGCGCCGGGTGCGGGCGCGGCTCGCGGACGCCGGCCGTGCGTCGGTGCTGCTCGACAGCGACGAGCTGCGCGATGTGCTCGGCGCGCACTCGTACGCCCCCGACGACCGCGATCGGTTCTACTGCTCTCTGGCGGCCTTGGCAGCGCTCCTGGCGAGCCAGGAGGTGGTGGTGCTGGTCGCGGCGACCGCACCGCGGCGCCAGGACCGCGATCGCGCGCGCGAGGCGGTCGCCGGGGCGGTCCCGTTCGTCGAGGTCTGGGTGCAGACGCCGCTCGCGGACTGCGAGGCCCGCGATCCCAAGGGCCTGTATGCGGCCGCGCGGCGCGGCGAGACCCGCGAGCTGCCCGGGGTCGGCGTGCCGTACGAGCCGCCGCGGTCGCCCGAGGTGACGGCCGACGGCGGCTTCGACGAGGCAGCGATCACGGCGATCGAGCATCGGCTGGCGGCGCCGCGGCGATGACCGCACCGGCCTGCAGCTGCGATATCAGCCGCGGCAGGGCCACCGTGATGGTCGGACCAGCAAAACGCGCAGGCTTTGCGCGCGTCTTGCGTCGGACGCGCAATTTGCACGAAGCCCGACGCAACTAGGCGGATTGTGCTGGCACGATCGTCGCTACGATGGCCGGCTATGAGCCGTTTGGGACGAATCCTGGTCGTCGATGATGAAGCGAACGCAAGGACTGCGCTGGCGGAGCTGCTGCGGGACGAGGGGTACGAGGTGGAGACCGCCGCCGACGCCTTCAAAGCACTCGGCAAGTACGAGTCGTTCGCACCACACATCGTGGTGACCGACCTCAAGATGCCGGGGATGGACGGCATCGAGCTGGTCAAGAAGATCCGGGCGACCGACGAGGTGACCGGGATCATCGTGATGACCGCGTTCGGGGCGGTGCAGTCGGCGATCGAGGCGATGCGGGCCGGCGCGGCCGAGTACCTGACCAAGCCGCTCAACTTCGACGAGCTGCTCGTCGTGCTCGCCAAGGTCCTCGAGAACCAAGCGGTCCGGCGCGAGGCCCGCCAGCTGCGCCAGCGGGTGCGCGAGCGGGTCGCGCCCGACAACATCGTCGGGATCAGCCCGCCGATGCAGCGCGTGTTCGAGGTGGTCGACCAGGTCGCGCCGAGCCGCGCGACCGTGCTGATCACCGGCGAGAGCGGCACCGGCAAGGAGCTGGTCGCCAACGCGATCCACCAGCGCTCGCCGCGCGCGTCGGGGCCGTTCATCAAGCTGCACTGCGCGGCGCTGGCCGAGTCGCTGCTCGAAAGCGAGCTGTTCGGCCACGAGAAGGGCTCGTTCACGGGCGCGATGACGCGCAAGGACGGGCGGTTCCAGCTCGCCGACGGCGGCACGCTGTTCCTCGACGAGATCGGCGAGATCTCGCCCTCGATCCAGGTCAAGCTGCTCAGGTTCCTGCAGGAGCACGAGTTCGAGCGCGTCGGCGGCACGCAGACGATCCGCGTCGACGTCCGCGTGATCGCGGCGACCAACCGCAACCTGGTCGAGGAAGTCGCCAAGGGTCGGTTCCGCGAGGACCTGTTCTACCGGCTCAACGTGGTCGCGCTCGAGATGCCGCCGCTGCGCGATCGCAAGAGCGACATCCCGGCGCTCGCCAAGTTCTTCCTCGACCGCTACGTCAAGGATAACAGCAAGGCCGTCGATGGCTGCGCGTCCGAGACCATGGAGCTGTTGATGGCCTACGACTGGCCGGGCAACGTGCGCGAGCTCGAGAACGCGATCGAGCGTGCGGTCGTCCGACCGGCATGCCCGAGATCCCCGGCGCGACGCTGTGCGACCTCGAGCGCTATGCGATCCTCGAGACCCTCAAGGCGACCGGCGGGTCGACCTCGAAGGCGGCGGAGATGCTCGGGATCAGCGTCCGCACGATCCAGTACCGCCTGCACCAGTACAACGAGGCCCCCCGGTCCGACATCGATGTCGTCCGCAAGCTGATCGTGGGTGCAGAGAGTGCCAGCGAGTGACGTTCCTCGAGGAGCTGCTCGCGTTCGTCGGATTCGACGACGCTGATCGCGCGCGGCTCCGCGAGCTCCACCCGCGGCTCGCGCCGCGGTTCCCCGACATCGCCAACCGGTTCTACGAGGCGGTGTTTGCCAACCCGGGCGCCGCGGCGGTGCTGTCGGGTCCGGCCCAGGTCGAACGGCTGCGCGCGTCGCTGATCGACTGGATGTCGAGCGGTCTGCTCGGGCCGTACGACGAGCGGTTCTACGAGAAGCGGAGCCGGATCGGCCGGCGCCACGTCACGGTCGGCCTGGCCTCGCAGTACATGTTCACGGCGATGACGGTGCTGCGCCTGGCCTACCAGAGCGGCATCGCCGAGCTCTACCCGGCGGGCGAGGCGCTGACCATAATGCGCTCGATCCACAAGCTGCTCGACATCGAGCTCGCGATCATGGTCCAGCACTACGAGCTCGATACCGAGGACAAGCTGGTCAGGCGCGAGCGCCGCGCCCAGGCCGACCGCATCCTCGCGATGCAGACGATGTCCGCGGGGCTGGCCCACGAGGTCCGCAACCCGCTCAACGCCGCCAAGCTCCAGCTCGAGCTGCTCGAGCGGCGGCTCAACCGCACCATGGCCGATCCGCGGCTGACCGAGCCGACCGAGCTGGCCCAGAAGGAGATCGATCGGCTGACCACGCTGCTCAACGAGTTCCTCGTGTTCGCCCGCCCGCCCGAGCTGCATCCCCAGGAGCACGACGTGGTGGCGATCCTGCGGCAGGTGGTCGATCTCGAGCAGATCGCGGCCGAGGCGCGCGGCATCACCTTGACGGTCGACGCCGCGCCGCCGCAGGTGATCGCCGAGGTCGATGTCGCCAAGCTGCACCAGCTGGTGCAGAACCTGGTGCGCAACGCGACCGAGGCAGTCGGCCCCGGCGGCCGGGTCACCGTGTCGGCCCGCGTCGACGACGACCGCTGCACGATCCGGGTCACCGACAACGGCCCCGGCATCCCCGACCAAGTCCAGCCGCGGATCTACGAGCCGTTCTTCTCGACCAAGGAGGGCGGCACCGGCCTGGGCATGTCGATCGTCCACAGCCTCGTGTCGCTGCACGGCGGTGCGATCGACCTCGCGACCGGGCCGGGGGGCACCACGTTCGAGGTCACGATCCCCCGGTGGCGGAGATGCGGCCCGGCGCGGCGAACCGTCGCGCTTGTGCGCCGGTGAACGCGTCTTACTATATCGGGACCTGATGGTGGAACGGCGGCATCACGTCGTGCTGGTGATCGACGACAACGCGTCGAACCGCGCGCTCGCCCAGGCCACGCTCGAGGACGAGGGCTACCAGGTGGTGCTCGCGGCGACCGGCGAGGACGGCGTGGCGGTGTTCCTGTCCACCGCGCCCGACTGCGTGCTGCTCGATGTCCAGATGCCGGGGATGGACGGCGTCGCGGTCTGCAAGCGCATCCGCGAGGTACCCGGCGGCGGCGACGTGCCGATCGTGTTCCTGACCGCGCAGCGCGACGTCGAGACCTTCGACCGCGCGCGCCAGGCCGGCGGCGACGACTTCCTGACCAAGCCGTTCCGCCCCGACGAGCTGGTGCTACGGATCGAGGCAGCGATGAAGCTGCGGCGGGTCTCGCTCGAGCGCAGCGAGGCCTTCGAGCTGATCCGGCGCCAGCGCGACGACGTCATGCGGCTGCAGCTGCAGCGCGAGCAGCTGATGGCATTCCTGGTCCACGACCTCAAGAATCCGGTCCACGCGATCAAGCTCAACAGCGAGCTGATCGCGCGCGACCGCGCCGCCTCGCCGCGCAGCCTGACCGCCGCGGCCGGCATCCGGTCGGACTGCGAGGCCCTGCAGCGCATGATCATGAACCTGCTCGATCTGAGCAAGGCCGACGAGGGCCGTCTGGTGCTGACGCGCCAGCCGGTCGATCTCGCGGCGCTCGCCAGCGAGATCGCCACCAGCATGGCGGAGCGGGCGCGGACCGCCGAGGTCGAGCTCGTCGTCGAGGTGGCGCCGCGGACGATCCAGGGCGACCACGAGCTGCTGCGCCGCGTGCTCGAGAACCTGGTCGACAACGCGATCCGCCACGCGCCGGCCGAGTCGCATGTCCTCATCGCCGGCATCGATCGCGGTGCCGACATCGAGCTGCGCGTCGCCGACACCGGTCCGGGCGTGCCCCCCGAGCTGCGCGAGCGCGTATTCGAGCGCTTCGTCCAGGGCGAGTCGCGATCGCGCGGCGGCCGCGGCCTCGGCCTCGCCTTCTGCAAGCTCGCCGTCGAGGCCCACGGCGGCGCGATCTGGATCGAGGATGCCAATCCCGGCGCGGTGTTCTGCGTCCGCTTCTCGGCCGCGGCGTAGCGTAAGATCGTGACAGACGTCGCCGGGTGTCGGGTCATCGTCCACGATCCGCGCCTCGAGATGCCCGCGACACAGGTCGTACAGCGCGCATTTCTCCTCGTGTACTCCATGCGGCCGAGGTACCGCACTACTGGATCCTCGATCCGGACGAGAGGATCCTGCTCGTTCACCGCTGGTCGCGCGATGGCTACACGGTCGTGCAGCGCGCTGCCGCAGGCGAAACGGTCCGCGCCGAGCCGTTCGATGCAATCGAGCTGCGTGTCGGCATGCTGTTCGGCGATGAGGAGGACGAGTAGCGAGGTCAGCTGCAGTCAGCACCGGGCCAGAGCTGGCGCGACGCGATCGACGATCTGGTTCGTGCCCAGGGCCTCCATGGAACCGACGACACGCGGATTTTCAGTCGGGGCGGACGCCGCGGTCGCCGGACTGATCACGGTAGATCAGCCATGGTCGCGGCTCAGTCGAGGGCGAGGCGGAGGCGGCCGTCGACGGCGATGCAGCCTTCGCCGGGGGTGTGGACGATGATGGGGTTGAGGTCGAGCTCGATCATCTCGGGGACGATCTCGATCAGGGCGGAGATGCGCTGGATGACGGAGATGAGGGCGTCGCGGTCGGCGGGCGGGGCGCCGCGGAAGCCGTCGAACAGGGCGCGGCCGCGCAGGCCGTCGATCATGTCGGCGGCGTCGCGATCGCTGACCGGGGTGACGCGGAAACTGACGTCCTTGTAGAGCTCGACGGCGACGCCGCCGATGCCGGCGACGAGGAGGGGGCCGAGCGAGGCGTCCTTGGTCATGCCGACCATGGCCTCGACGCCGGGGCGGACCTGGCGCTGGACGAGGTAGCCCTCGAGGTTGGCGAACCTGGCGCGCATCGCGACGGCCGCGGCGACGACGGCGGCGGGGTCGCCGAGGCGGAGCGCGACACCGCCGACGTCGGTCTTGTGGACGAGCCTGGGGACGGAGGCCTTGAGTGCGACGGGGAAGCCGAGCTCGCGCGCGGCGGCGACTGCGGCCTCGGGGTCGCGCGCGGCGCGGTGCTCGACGACGGGGACGCCGGCGATCGCGAGGAGCTGGGCGAGCTCGGAGAAGGTCAGCCAGCGCGTGGTCGGGCTGGCCTCGCGCCAGGCGCGGATGCAGGCGCGCACGGCCTGCTCGCGCTCGGGCTCGAGGCGGAGCGGGGTGCCGCGCGGCCGGCTGCGCCAGGCGGCGTAGCGCGCGGCGGCGCCGAGCGCGAGCGCGGCGTTCTCGGGGAAGCTGTAGGACGGGATCGCGCCGCGCGGACCGGATGACAGGACCTCGGGGGTGCCCTTGGACGACAGGAACACGGTGGCGATCGGCTTGTCGCCGGGGAGCGTGCCGGCGGCGCGCGCGATCGCAGCGGCGACGGGCTCGGGCTGGGTGACGAGCGGCGGGACGTAGATCGCGACGATGGCGTCGATGCCGGGGTCGTTGCCGACGAGCTGGATCGCGCGCTCGTAGTGCTCGGGCGGCGCGGAGGCGATCATGTCGACGGGGTTTCCGATGCTGGCCTCGCGCGGCAGGAATGCGCGCAGCGCCTCGGCGGTGGCGGGCGCGAGCGCGGGCAGCGTCAGGTCGTGGGCCTCGCAGGCGTCGGCGAGCAGGATGCCCGGGCCACCGGCGTTGGTGACCACGCCGATGCGCCGGCCGGCCGGGACCGGCTGGCTCGACAGCAGCGCGGCGACGTCGAACATCTCCTCGAGCGTGGTCGTGCGGATCACGCCGGTCTGCGCGAACAGGGCGTCGATGCCGACGTCGAGGCTGGCGAGCGCGGCGGAGTGGCTCGAGGCGGCGCGCGTGCCGGCGGCGGATCGGCCGGACTTGACGGCGACGATCGGCCGGTCGCGGGCGACCTCGGGGGCCAGGCGCGCGAACATGCGCGGGTTGCCGAAGCTCTCGAGGTAGAGCGCGATCACCTTGGTCCTCGGGGCTTCGTGCCAGTAGGCGAGCAGGTCGTTGACCGAGACGTCGGCCTTGTTGCCGATCGAGACGAAGTCGGCGATGCCGAGGTGGAGCTCCTTGGCGTAGTCGAGCATGGCCAGGCCGAGCGCGCCGCTCTGGCTGACCAGCGAGACGTTGCCGGCGGGCGGGAAGATCGGGCTGAACGTGGCGTCGAGCCGGACCGCCGGATCGGTCGACATCACGCCCATGCAGTTGGGGCCGACCATGCGCATGCCGGCGCTGCGGACCTGCTCGCGCAGCCGCTGCTCGGCGGTGCCGTCACCGACCTCGGCGAACCCGGCCGAGATCACGACCACGCCGCGCACGCCGGCCGCGGCGCAGTCGGCGACGACAGCCTCGACCGCGGGGGCGGGGACCGAGATCACGGCGAGATCGATCGGGCCGGAGGCCGTGGCGGCGGCGGTCACCGACGGGAAGCACGGCCGGCCGGAGATCTCGCTCGCGGTGGGATGGATCGGATGGATCGCGCCGCGGAAGCCGTCGCGGATCAGGTTGTCGAGGATCGCGCGGCCGATCGAGTGGGCCGCGTTGCGCGACGCGCCGATCACGGCGACCGCGCGCGGGGCGAGCAGCGCCCGCAGGCTGCGCGCGGCGGCCTCGCGCTCGCGGGCGGCGGCGGCGGTGACGAACCGCTCGGTGTCCTTGGTCGGGAACTCGACGTGGTAGGCGTGGTCCTCGACGGTCCGCCGCACCGAGAACCCGCTGGCGACGAACACCTCGAGCATCGCGGCGTTATCGGCCTCGACCTCGGCGACGAACGTGGCGACGCCGCGCGTGCGGGCGATCGCGGCGAGGTGCTCGAGCAAGAGCGTGCCGATGCCGCGGCCCTGATCGGCGTCGCCGACCTCGAACGCGACCTCGGCGCTGCGCGGATCGTCGAGCACGATGTAGCGGCCGATGCCGAGCGCGCGCTCGCCGGCGGCATCGCGCACCATCGCGCCGAGCGCGACGTCGGAGCCGTCGGCGAGCCGGTCGAGGAACGCGAGGTCGGACGGCGACAGCTCGCGCTTGGAGGTGAAGAACCGGTGGCGCACCGACGCCGGGCTCATCTTGTGGAACACCGCGACCACGTGGTGGCGATCGGCGGAAGTGAGCGAGCGGATCGTGATCGAGGCGCCGTCCCGGAGGATCGCCTCGCGGCTATAACTTTGCATGTGGGGCACGCTGGCTAGTGGTGCTGGGACCGCAGCTGGGCCGCGGCCTCGAGGTCGTGCGCTGCGCGGCGCTGAAGCTCGGCGACGAGCGCGGGATCGCGGATCACGATCGAGACGGTAACACCGCCCTCCTCGCCGCGCGCGTCGAGCGCGATGCCGGGCAGATCGAGCGGGCAGTCCTCCATCCCCGACGGCGCCATCATCATCGCGGCGCGGTGACACTTCATCCGGGCCATCAGCTGATCGGCCGGGCCGGCCTCGGGCGCGAGGTACATGATGACGCCCGTGGTGGTGTTCCAGCCGCCGATCCCGTAGGCCTCGAGCGGCGAGATCTGGGCCTCGCTCGCCGAGATGTCGCGGCACGCCTCGTCGTACTGGGCGTGGATCTCGGCGGCCCTGGCGCGGTGGGCGTCGGCGATCCGGTCGTGCTCGCCGGCGGTGTCCCACGAGCGATACCACGGGATCGCGACTGGCCGGAGATCGCCGGGCGCCGCCGGGCGCGTGTCCGGCCAGGTCTCGCGCTCGCGCGCCATCGCATCGTGCTGGTGCGCGACGTCGAGGTGCTCGTTCGCGCGCAGCCCGCGCGGTCCGCCCTTGGGCTCGGTCATGGGGGTGGTCGCGCAGCCGACCAGAAGCGTGGCGATGGCGAGACGCATGACCGGTCGGGGAGCACGCAGCGTGCCCGCGCGATCTACGGGTCTTCGCGGTGGCGCAGTCCGCCAACGCGCAAGGACTGCCGTGCAGTGGCCTCCCCCCGCAGATCTTGCGCGGGCGGGAAACCTGCCGAGCCGCCGCGGTGGCTGACGAAAGCGAGGATCCGCGGAATCTGACGTGCGGCAGGGGGACGTTGCTGCCAAGTCCCGGGTGGGCACCTGGCACAGACGTTGCGACAGCCGACGACATGAGCAGCACAAACTCCCAGGTCGTCGTCGGCTACGACTTCAGCCACAGCGGAACGGCAGCGCTGCATCGCGCGATCGCTCTCGCGATCCGGGCACCGTTTCATGTCCTGCACTTCGCCTGCATCGTCGAGCGGCACGCCCCGCTGCCGGGCCACCGCCACCGCGGGCCGGTCGACTACGCGTACACCGAGCAGCTGCAGCTGGAGCTGACCGACATGGTCACCCAGGAGCTGCGCGGCGCGGGCATCGACCCGGCGGGCCGGATCCACTTCTTCGTGCACGTCCGGATCGGCAAGCCGGCCGAGGAGCTGCTCGTGCTGGCGCGCGAGGTCGGCGCCGATCTGATCATCGTCGGCAGCAAGGGCCTCACCGGGGTCGAGCGGCTGGTCCTGGGCTCGGTGTCCGAGCGCGTCGTGCGCGAGGCGGGTTGCACCGTCGAGGTCGCGCGGCCCAAGTCCTATCCGTACGTCGAGCTCGCCGACATCGTCGAGGTCGAGCCGCACCTGACCTACGTGCCGCCGCATCGCTACTCCTACGAGGACCACCGCGTCGAGATGCGGCCGGCCGAGTGGCCGCTGTACTGACTCCAGAGGTTCCGCGGCGGTGCGCGTCAGTTGACCATCCCGCAGCTCCAGATGTGGAACGTGCGGCGGGGGACCGGCGGGGCGAGGCCGCGATCTGCGCGCGTTTCGCGCAAGGCTTGCGGCCGGCGCAACCGCGGCGCAGCGGCTGCGGCCGCTGATGCGATCGAGACGCGACGCGCGGTCGCCAGTCGTGAATGATCCGACCGGCTTTGCCGGTCCAGAGGGGCGGGAAAGGCGGCAAAGCCCCCTATTGATCAATCACCGCAGGTCGCGGGTCCGGGTGCGGATCACGTCGTCGCGCAGGGTCAGCGGGCTGAGGAACGTGCGTTCCTCGGCTGCCATGTGCGCATCGAGCTCGTCGGCGAGCTCGGTGATGCGCTCGGCGACCTCGGCCTGGCTGCCGCACAGAAGCGCCCAGAACGCGGCGTGCTCGGCGACGTGCTCCTCGAGCATGCGATCGACCATCAGCGAGCCCCACGCGGCCGGACCGTGCAGGAGCTCGGCGACGATCGCGGTCTCGTCGCGGTTGTGCACGGCGACCTCGTCGCGGAGCTCGGCGAGCGCGGCGTCGAGCTCGGGAGTGACGGCTTCGCCGGCGTGGAGTGCGTGTGAGAGCCGGATGCAGATGTCGAGCTGCTCGCGGATCCGATCGTGCTGGGCAAGCAGGAGCGCACGCGCCTGTTGTGCATTCATATCCCGAGGTCTTCGCAATCCGCGGGCCGGCGAACCGCGCTGTTGGCCGGCGATTTCGCGCACTCGCTGCGTTCCGCGGAGCTGTGGCGCACACGCTGCGGAAAACTAGGACGCCTGGAGCCGCCGAACGGATGGCACGCGCCGCAGCGAACGGCGCTGGGCTCGTGGTTGACCTGGGCCTGGTGGCAGCGCAGGCAGGTCGCGCGATCGTCGCCGGGGGCCGGCTCGTGCGCGCCGTGGCAGCTGTTGCAGGTGGCGTGACCGGCGACGCGGTGCAGGCCGGGGCGCTGCTCGGCGGGATGGCAGGTCGCGCAGGCCGGCGGTGCGGCCTGGCCCTGCGGGCCGTGCGGACGGTGGCAGCTGACGCAGTCGAGGCGCTTGCCGTGGCCCTGGCTGGCCTTGTCGGTGTGGCAGGTCGCGCAGGTCTTCTCGGGGCGGCGTGCGCCGCTGTGCGGCTCGTGGCAGGTCGCGCATTGCGTGTGGCCGCTCGGCGCCGACGCCGCCTCGGCGGCATGACAGGTCGCGCAGGCGGCCTGGGCCCGGGGCTGATGCGGACCGGCGGTGTGGCAGTCGGCGCAGGCGGTGTGGCCCTTGCGGACGACCTGCGCTTTCTGGGCGTGGCACGTCGCGCAGCTCGGCGGCGGCCTGGCCGGCTCGTGGGCGGCGCTCGCGTGGCACTGCGTGCAGGTCGCATGGCCGGTGGACGCGGTGGTCGCCGACTCGCGGCCGTGGCACCTGGCGCACAGCGCGGGCTCGAGCTTGGGCTTGCCGGCGTGCGGCGCGTGACAGTCGAGGCACTTGGCCGTCGCGTGGTGCGGCTTGTCGTGACAGGTGACGCACGCGACCGCGAGCTGGCCGGTCGGCTGGGCGTGCGGCGGATGGCAGCCGGCGCAGGCCGCGGTGCCGTTGCCGTGCGCGGTCCGGGCCTCGTCGCGGATCGGCGCGGCGCCGACTGTAGTCACCGCGGACCTGATCGGCGGCGGGTGGCTGACACGCTGCACGTGGCAGCCGGTGCACGGTTTGGCGGCGG
Organism: Deltaproteobacteria bacterium; assembly: GCA_005887925.1. Taxonomy (GTDB): domain Bacteria; phylum Myxococcota_A; class Polyangia; order Haliangiales; family Haliangiaceae; genus JABFXX01. The sequence goes on from VBLP01000203.1 coordinate 19,733, forward strand.
CGCCCTCGTGCTGGGCGTGACAGCTGATGCAGCGGGTGTGCTTGGCCGGCGCGATCACGTGCTGCTTGGTGTGGCAGCTCGTGCACGCCATGGTCTGGGCGGCGTCGAAGGCGTGCGGCTTGTGGCAGCCGGTGCACGCGTTGTGGCCGACGGTGATCGCGCGCGCGTCGACGCGGATCTTGCCGCGCTGCTGGGCGTGGCAGGTCGCGCAGCCGGTGTCGGCGGCGGCGTTGACCTCGTGCATCTGGTGGCAGTCGAGGCAGCTGCGCGCGCCGGCGTGGTGGTTCTGCTCGTCGGCGTGGCAGCTCGCGCACGGCCTGGGATCGAGCGACGGCGTCGCGTGAGCGCGGTGGCAGTCGCCGCACGTCTGATCGCTGTGCGCGCCGACCGCAGCGTGATTGCCCTGCGGCTCGGTGTGGCAGCGCATGCAGTTGCTCGGAGCGACCGCGGGATCCTTGCCGAAGCCGTGGCAGTCCTGGCAGGCGGGCGAGCGCTGGCCGCCGAGCGGATCGACGGGGTGGAGCGCCGCCCGGACCGCCGGGTGGCACTTCTGGCACAGCTCGAGCGGCGGCGTCGAGAAGCCGGCGTCGCCGTGGCACTCGCGGCAGGCCACGCCGCGCTTGAGGACGTGGGCGGTGTGACCGGCGCTGTCGCGCACGTCGCGCCACACCACCGGGACCTGCGCGGGCGAGGCATGGCGCTCGCCGGCGCCGGAGCAGCCCGTGGACCAGGCGACCGCCGCGATCGCGCATGCGACCGCCGCGCCGAGCGCGCCGACGATGACGCGCCTCATCGCGTCCCCACGGGGTGGCACATCCGGCACGGCATCGCGGTCAGCGGCTGCCGGCTCGACCAGCCGGGTGGATGCGGATTGCCGCCGACGCCGCCGACGGCGTGGCACTGCACGCACAGGCTCTCGCCGGCGCCGCCGTGACAGCCGGCGCACGCGGCGGGATCGCGGCGGGCCTCGCGGCCGTGCAGGTTGTCGCTCGCGGTCAGCCCGACCCAGCCGGCCGGGTGCGGATTGCCGCGCGATGCGCCGGCGACGCCGCGCGCGGTGTGGCAGGCGACGCAGCGATCGGGCGCGTGGCAGGTGGTGCAGGCGCCGGGCTCGGCGCGCGCCTCGAGGCTGTGGCGCGACAGGAACCCCGCGCGGTGCACGCTCGCGGCGAACGGATCGTTGAACCGGCGGGTCGCGGGCAGCGCCGGCGCGGTCACGCCGTGGCAGCCGGCGCAGTACGACGGCTTGTGGCAGCTCTCGCAGACCTCGCCCGACGAGGGCGCGCGCGCGCCGTGCTCGCGCAGCCAGTCGCCGTCGTGCGCGAGGTGGGTCGCGGGCAGCGTCGCCTGCTCGGCGAGGCCCTTGTGGCAGGCCTCGCACTTGCGCGCGTCGCGCGCGGCGTCGTCGGCGTGGCACTTGAAGCAGGTCGCCATCGCCGGCCGCATGTGGTCATCGCCGTCGGCGACGCCGGTGTGGCAGCGCATGCAGTTGCCCTTGGTGCCGTCCTGGTGCCTGGCGTGGCTGAAGACCAGGTGATCGCGCGCCTCGGACAGCTGGGCGATCGCGCCCGGCGCGACGTGGCAGCTCTGGCACGACCGGCTGTCGTGCGGCTTGGTGTGGCAGGTCGTGCAGCTGTCGTCGGTCGGCAGGTGCAGCGCCGGCGAGCCGTCCTGGATCGTCGGGTGGCAGCGCATGCACGACACGCCGGCGACGGCGTGGGCGCGGTGCGGGAACGAGCGCGGGCCGGAGCGCGTCAAGCCGAGCACGCCGGCGCACGCGACCAGGCCGCACAGCGCGATGCTCGTGGTGATGCGGCGCAGCGTCATGGTGTCCCCCAGCGCCGGCTGAGCTGGAACAGCACATCGACGCGGCTGCGGTACTCGGGAGATGCGCTGGCCTCGACGGCGATCGCCGACTGCCAGTCGCCGCGGTCCCAGCTGAGCGCGCCGAGCGCCCACGGCCACAGCGTGCCTCGGCCGCGCGGCTCGTCGGGCCGCACCAGCTCGAGCTCGGTCGACGCCACCAGCCGGTGCGACAGCGCGATCCGCGCCGCGGCCCGCGCGCCGGTCCACGCCTCGCCGGCGACGCCGCTGCGCCGCAGCTCGGCCGAGATCGCGCTGGCGCCGCGGTCGTCGAGCTTGAGCCGCGCGCGGCCGACCAGCTCGGGGGAGATGTCGGCGTCGACCCGGCGGGCCCCGGCGTCGGCGATGACGTCGAGGCGCGGCGCCGCCGCCCAGGTGATCACGGCCCCGGCACGCTGCGCCGGCACGTCGCCGATCACCGAGAACAGCGTGGTCGCCGGCAAGAGGTGAGACGCGGCGCGGTGGCTGGCGTAGAGCTCAGCGCGCACGTGCTCGCTGCGGTGGCTCGCGGTCAGCGCGACCTCGGCGAGCCCGGGGTTGGCGACGTCGTAGGCGATGCGCGCCCCGAGGTCGTCGCGGCGGCCGAGCGCCATGCCGGCGTCGGCGGCGAGCTCCTCGGTGACGAGCTGGCCGTCGTCGCGGCGCTGCTCGTAGGCGATGCCGGCGGAGCCCCAGTCGCCGAACCGGCGCGACACGCGGCTCGCGGCCACCCAGCCCAGCGCGCGATCCATGGTCAGCCCCGGCATCACCGGCACGCCGGCGGCGGCCTCGACGACGAAGCGCTGCGGCAGCTGGAGCCGGGCCGAGCCGCCATCGAGGTGCTCGGGGCGCAGCGCGCCGAGCGCGACGACGAACCGGCCGAGCCGCGCCGCGGCCATCCCGCCCGGTGTGTGGGCGTCGATCGCGATCACCAGCACGTCGCCGTGCGAGCTGTCGCCCGGCGTGCCCGGCAGCGCGGCCCCGCCGGCGAGCCACACGACGGCCTCGGCGGACAGCCCGGGCTGCGCGGCGCCGCTGGCGTCGAGCACGAGCAGGCCGGCGGGCGACGCGGTGGTCGCGAGCGCGTCGGCGCGCAGGCGCAGCGGATCGGCCGCCGCCGCATGCGCGACCAGCGCGAGCGCGAGCGCGAGCAGCGGCAGCGACTTCATGGCGAGATCTCCCGCGGTGCGTCGTCGCGCGGTGTCCGGGTACCGGACGGGCCGTTCTGCGGAGCGAGGCCGAGCAAGGAGTCCCCGGCGGCGAGCTCGGTGCTCGTCATCTTCTTGCCCCTGGCGCGCTGCTTCCTGACCTGGTCGATCAGGACCGAGATGCAGAACAGCGCGAACGCCAGGATGCCGAGGCCCTCGCCGAGCGACATCGCGAGGATGACCGGCATCGGCGTCGGCTGCAGCATCGACCACACCATGAGCGCGAGCGCGATCAGCGTGAGCACGGCGGACAGCTTGAGCAGCGTGGGCACCCGCGGTGGGCGCGTCACGAGCGTCTTGAGGCGGCGGATCATGGCGAGGCTCCTTCCGCCCCGGCCGCGGCTTGCTCGGCCTTGAGGTGCGCGATCGCGGCGAACGGGTGGGCCGGTCCGTGGCAGCCCTGGCTGGCGCAGCTCACCGAACCATCGCGCACCTGGTCGATCAGGCTCTTGTGGTCGCCGACCCGGCGCCACCCCGGCGCCTCGGTCGAGTGGCAGCGCATGCAGGTCGCGTTGGGGAACGGCTGGCGGATGTGGATCCTGGGCAGCGCCTCCTCGAGGCTGAGCTGGTGGAAGTGCAGCGCGTACTCGTAGACGTGCCGCATCCCGCCGATCTTGGTCGTGACCGTGCCGAACATCCCGTAGTCGGCGTGGCACGTGTAGCAGTTCTCCTCGCCGAACGCCTGGTTGCGGCCGTGGCGCGCGGCGAGCGACGTGCTGCCCGGGTTGGACGAGTCGGCGCCGAACGGCGTCATCACGTGGCACGAGCTGCAGAACGTCCGGGTCTTGGTCGCCTCGTAGCCGGCGATGCTGCCGTTGGCCGCGGTGCCGAGCGGCAGGATGCCGATCGCGACCAGCAGCACGAGCTTGGTGCCGCGGGTCAGCGCCGGCCGCGCGATCAGGAACCAGATCAGCAGGACGGTGGCCAGCCCGGCGCAGATCAGCGCGAACAGGACGAACGGATTCGGGTGCTCAGTGGACATCGACCACTCCGTTGATGTGCGTGCTGCTGAGGACGCCGTCGGGACCCGGCGTGAGGATGATCATCCCGGTCGCGTCGATCGTCCGGGGGTGACACCCGGTGCAGCTGGCCAGCGTCATGGCCGGGCTGTGGCTCGGTGTCGTCGGCGGGACGCCGTGGCAGCTGCCGCACACCAGGCCGCCGGTCTGGGTCCACACCGGGCGGCCTGCGAGGTGGCACAGCGCGGTCGCGCAGGTCGCGGTGCTGCGGTCCCAGCGCAGCTCGGTGTTGACCTCGGCGGGCGGCGGCGAGTCGATGTGGCCCGCGTCGCCGATCTGGGTCGGCACCTGGTGGCAGGCGCTGCACGGTACCGGACCGCGCAGCCGCGACGGTGCCTCGATGTGCGCACGGTGAGCGCCGACGCCGATCGCGGTGATGAGCGTGTTGCCCGACAGATCGCCGGGCGGCGCGGGCGACGTGGCGTCGCCGTGGCAGCCAGAGCAGCCCGGGACGCGGCCGACCTGGACGGTGCCGTCGATGTGCGGCGCGCCCGGCGGATGGCAGGTCTCGCAGTGATCCTGCGCGTGGCTCGGCGGTGGGGCGCCGTGGCAGCGATCGCAGGCGCCGGCGGGCGCCGGGTCGTCCCACCGCGGCTCGGTCGCGGTGCCGCCGGCGGCGTGCAGCACGTCGCCATGGCAGTACACGTTGCTGCACCGGCCGTCGTGGAACAGGGGGGGGCCGGGGCGATCACCCGGGTCGAGCGTGAATCCCGCGCGCGTGCCGAACGTGACCCGGGGCGGGGTCTGGATCGCGACGCCGCCGCTCAGGATGTGGCCCTCTGCGTTCCAGGTCGCGGGAACGACATGGCATTCGCCGCACGCGAGCCCGGCGACCTCGCGGTGGACGACGTGCGCGTTGCTCGTCGGGCCAGCCCCGTGACAGGTGATGCACGCGGTCGGACCTGCGCTGTGGCAGGTCAGGCATGACACCTTCGCGGTGCCACCGGTGAAGTCGTCGCCATGGCAGCCGGCGCAGACCGAGAAGTTCCAGTTACGGCGCACCAGCTCGCGGACGTGGAAATCTTCACTCTTGGAGTCGAGGATCCCGGCAGGGTGGACCGACACGGTGGTCGTGCCGCCATCGGGCTGCGGCCGCACATCCGAGCACGCGCCCAGCGCGAGCGCGGCCCACAGGCCGGCGGCGGCACATGGGGCGATGACCCACCTCACAGCATTCCGTGGGTGAAGGCCATTGGCGAAGGCTGCATGACGTCCCTCTACTCACGAGCTGTGCCAGCCCACAGGCGGTGCTGCGGTGGGCTCCAGCGCAGCATCTGCGGGGGACCCCCGGGCGTCTGCAAGGATTGCGCGATCGTCGTCGAACAGGATCCGGCGCGGCGGGGTGTCGACGTCATCGAGCTGGCCGGACCGGACGGTCCACGCAAAGGCTGCGACCGCGACGCCGGCGAACACCAGGGCGAGCGGGAGGATGAGATAGAGGATGGTCATCGGGGGTCCTCGGCGCGGAACGCCCGGGAGCGCAGCGAGCTGGCGAGCACCGTCAGCGAGCTGAGGGGCATGACCGCCGCGGCGATCAGCGGGTGGATCCAGCCGAGCACCGCGAGGCTGCCGGCGAGCAGGTTGTAGGCGAGCGAGAACTTGAGGTTGCGCCGGATCGTCGCCAGCGTCGCCTGCGCGCCGGCGCAGGTCGCGGCGATCGCGGTGATGGACGGCGAGCGCAGGTAGACGTCGGCGGCCTCGATCGCGATCTCGGCGGCACCCGACACCGCGATGCCGGCGCTGGCGGCGGCCATCGCCGCGGCATCGTTGACACCGTCGCCGACCATCGCGACCGGGCCGTGCTCCCGCGCCGCCGTGACCGCGGCGACCTTGTCCTCGGGCGAGACCCGGCCGTGGCAGTGCGCCCACGGGATGCCGAGCGTGCCGCCGACCCGGCGGACGACGCGCTCGTCGTCTCCGGACAGGAGCTGCACGTCCCAGCCCAGCCGGACCAGCGCGTCGAGCGCCTCGCGCGCGTCGTCGCGGATCGGATCGGCGAGCCCGGCGACCGCGACCATCGTGCCGTCGCACGCGATCACGATCGGGGTCTCGCCGCGATCGGCGAGCTCCGCGATCCAGCCGTCGATGATGGGGCGCGACGGGCAGCGCTGGCGCACCCAGGCCGGCGCGCCGACCACGACGCGGTGATGGCCGACGGTCGCGGAGACGCCGCGGCCGAGCTCCTCGGTGATGTCGGTCGCCACCCCGGCGGGCCGGGCGTGGGCGCAGAGCGCGCGGGCGATCGGGTGGTTGCTGCCGGATTCGGCCGCCGCGGCCAGCGCGGTCGCGTCGACATCGCCGTACCAGCTGACCACCGCGAGCTTGCCCGCGGTCAACGTCCCGGTCTTGTCGACGAACAGCGTGCCCGGCGTCGCGAGCCGCTCGAGCGCATCGGCGCCCTTGATCAGCACGCCGCGCCGCGCCGCGCGGCCGAGCGCGACGGTGACCGCGAGCGGCGTCGCCAGCGCGAGCGCGCACGGACAGGTCACGATCAGGAGCGCCATCGCATGCTCGGCGCCGGCGGCCACCGAGTGGCCCCAGATCACCGACCAGCCGATCAGCGTCAGCGCGGCGACCGCCGACACCACGGCGACGAACCGGCCCGCGATCCGGTCGACCAGCCGCTCGATCGGCGACTTGACCGACAGCTGTGCGATGCTCGCGACCAGCCTGCCGACGCGGGTGACCTCGCCGACCGCCGTCGCGCAGACCGCGATCGGGGCGGCGACATTGACCGTGCCGGCGTGGACGTGCGCACCGGGCGCGACATCGATCGGCCGCGACTCGCCGGTCAGGACGCCGAGATCGATCGCCGAGCGCCCGGCCACGACGTCGCCGTCGACCGGGATGATCTCGCCGACCAGGACGCGCACGACGTCGCCCGGCACGATCGCCTCGATCGGCACGTCGGTGGCCGCGCCGTCGGGCCGCTCCGGGCCGAGACGGTGGGCACGGCTCGGCGTCAGCGACAGCAAGAGCTCGGCCGCGGTCGAGGCCCGGCGCTGGTGACGCAGCACGATCCAGCGCGCGGTCAGGAGCAGGAACACCAGCATCGCGAGCGAGTCGAAGTAGATCTCGCCGACGCCGCGGATCACGTTGGCGCTGCCCCAGAGCAGCCCGGCCAGGATGCCGATCGACAGCGGCAGATCGAGGTGGAGCCGGCGCGCGCGCAGCGCACCCAGCGCGGTGCGGAAGAACGGCGTCGCGGCGAAGCCGAGGGCGGGCACCGCGACGCACAGCGACGCCCAGCGGAAGAAGCCGGTGTCGGCGCGCGACATGCCGCCGAACAGCCCGGCGTACAGCGCGATCGCCAGCAGCATGAGGTTGCCGGCCGCGGCGCCCGCGACGCCGAGCTTGACGAGCAGCGCGCGATCCTCGCGGCGGCGCAGCGCGTCGCGCTCGAGGCCGCGGTAGGGGTGCGGCGGGTGGCCGATGCGGTCGAGGTAGCGCGCGATCTGGGCGAGCGAGGTGACGGCGGGATCCCACGCCACGTCGGCGCGGCTGCGCCCGAGATCGACGCGCACGTCGCTGACCCCGGCGAGGCAGCGCGGCGCGCTCTCGACCAGCCACACGCACGCGGTGCAGCGCAGGTCCTCGAGGTAGAGGGCCGCGCGCGCCGTGCCGCCGGGGCCGGCCTGCACGTGCAGGCGCTGAAACGCCGGATCATCGAGCTCGGTGTAGCCGTGATCGGTCGTCCGCGCCGGCTCGGCGGTCTCGCGCAGCGCGTAGAACCGCTCGAGGCCGTTGGCGGCGATCGCGCCGTACACGACCTCGCATCCGGAACAGCAGAAGGCCGATGCCCGGCCGGCCGGCACCGGCAGGCTGCAGTGGCGGCACGGCGCGGGGGCAACCGCGGCGGCGGTCATGGCGCGCTCCGGTGGCAGTGCGGCGCCGTCGCGCCCGTCGCGCCGGCATCGGCCCAGCGCCCGGCCAGCGTCGCGAGCCCGAGGACGATCAGGATGCCCGCCGAGATCACCGGCATGCGGCGCCGCATCGCATCGAGCACGGCGCCGCCGAGCGCGAGCACGCCGGTCATCGCCGGCACGGTGCCGAGCCAGAACACCGCCATCACCAGCGCGCCGGCCACCGGGCTCGCTGTGCCGGCCGCCGAGACCACGAACGCCCACAGCCAGCCGCACGGCAAGAGGCCGGTCAGCACGCCGACGAGCCACGCCCGCCCGGCGGGGCGCCGGCCGCGGATCTGGACCAGCCCGCGCTGGAACAGCGCGCCGCCGCTCGACTGGACCGTGATCCAGCCTGCCGCGACGGCGATCGCGCGCACGCCCCAGCCGACGATCGCACCGCCCGCGACGATCGCCGCGACATGCTGCACCGCCGCGAGGTGGCCCGCGACGTCGACCGCGCTGCCGACGAGGCCGGCGAGCGCGCCGAGCGCGCCGTACGTCGTCAGCCGCCCCAGCGCGTGGATCAGCGCGAGCCGCAGCGAGCGCGCGCCGCCGTGCAGCCCGACCAGCGGCCCGCACATCGCGACGCAGTGCAGGCTCCCCGCGAGGCTCGATCCGAGGATCGCGGCCCAGAGTGCGATCATCGAGCCCCCACAACGCCAGACGACGCCCGGAGGGAGTCGACGGATCTCGTCTCGGTGCGACCGGGGAGCCACGAATGGTTCTGATGAGGAGCTTCCGGTGAGCGCGAAGCCCCTCTCGATCGACCCGTCGCCCACGGCACCGGTGTCATCATCTGGCCTCGACCGCGACGTGCTGGACGTAGTGCGCGCCGCCGCGATCGGCGGCGATGGTGAGGTCGTGCCAGCCGCGGCGCTCGCGGAGGTCGCCGCGATAGTGGCCGCCGCCGGTGGTCGCGAGCTCGAGGTCGAGCAGCTCGCCGGCGTGCGCGCGCTGGTAGCCGGTGATGTGGACCCGCGCGCCCTCGATCGCCCGGCCGGCCGCGTCGGACACGGTCACGTCGACCGCGCCGGCCGCGATCGCGACCTCGGCGTGCCAGCCCAGCGCGCGGCTGGCCGACGCGCGGTCGAGCTCGTCGTCGTAGTGCGCGGCCCGGTCGTAGTACTGCGGGATCACCTGGGTGCCGCCGTCGTTGGCGACCACCGCGAGGATCACCATCGCGATGACGTTGCCGGCGAGCAGGCCGACGATCGCGATGATCCAGGTCACGCGCGGCGTCATCGCTCACCTCGCTCGCGGCCGCGGTCGTCGGCTTCGCCGCCGTCGGGGCCGAGCAGCGTCACGGTGACGATCCGCTCGAACTGCTGATCGTCGAAGATCCGCAGGTGGACGCGGCGCTCGCCGTGGTGGAACGTCGACGCCGCGGCCTCGACGTAGAGCGGGATCGGCTGGGCGTGATGCGGCCGGATCTCCCACACCGCGAGCGGCGACTTGAGCACCGCGTCGGGCGAGCCGGCCAGCGAGATGACGTAGTGGCGAGGCTCGTCGCTCTCGTTCTCGATCTTGAGCTGGACCGCCGACGCGATCCGGCCGTCGGGCAGGGTCACGAAGCTCGGCCCGTCGTTGCGCAGCGCGGTCACCTCGGAGGTCGCGCGCGACGCCACCGCCCACACGAACAGCGAGCCGACGATCGCCAGCAGCGCCGGATACACCACCAGGCGCGGACGCAACAGCTTGCGCGGCACGCCGGCGAGCTGGTCCTGCGACGTGTAGCCGATCAGGTGGCGCGGCCGGTGCAGCTTGTCCATCACCGCGTCGCACGCGTCGATGCACTGGGCGCAGCCGACGCACTCCATCTGCAGGCCGTCGCGGATGTCGATGCCGGTCGGGCACACCGCGACGCAGGCGCTGCAGTCGACGCAGTCACCGCGCGCGCCGGTCGCGACCGCGAGCTTCTTCGCCTTGGTCCGCGGCTCACCGCGCCGCGCGTCGTAGCCGACGATCAGCGACTGGCGATCGAGCAGCACCGACTGCAGCCGGCCGTACGGGCACGCCACGATGCAGGTCTGCTCGCGGAACCAGCCGAAGTTGGCGAGCATCAGCACGGTGACCAGCGCCACCACGCCGAACCCGCCGGTGTGCACCGCCGGCGACTCGAGCACCCAGACGCGCAGCCGGTCGACCCCGACGAAGTACGCGAGGAACACGTTGGCGATCGCGAACGCCAGCGCGGCGTAGATCGCCCACTTGATCAGCCGGCGCGGCGCGAACCTCGACAGCCGGGCCTGCTGCGCCGGCGTGCCCTCGAGCCAGCGCTCGATCGGCCGGAACACGTGCTCGAGGTACACCGTGTGCGGACAGCCCCAGCCGCACCACACGCGGCCCAGCAGCGCCGTCAGCACGAACACCGCCAGCACGATGGTCAGGCCGAGCAGCAGCAGCAGGAAGCCGTTGCTCGGCCGGAACACCGCGCCGAACGCCGACAGCTCGCGCGTCACCAGGTCGATCAGCAGCGCGGGCCGGCCGCCGATGCGGACGAGCGGCAGCGCGACGAACAGCGCGATCAGCGCCCACGCCACGATCCGGCGGCGACGCAGGAACCGGCCGCGCGCCAGCTTGGGACGGATCCAGTTGCGCGTGCCGTCCTCGTTGAGGGTCGACAGGATGCGGTGGTGCGGCAGCGGCGGGGACACGATGGCTCCTTCGATGGATGCGGCGATCAGGGCGCGAGCGCGGGCACCGACTTGCCCTGCGGCTCCTTGCCGGGGAGGTTCTTGCCGCGCAGCGACGACACGTAGGTCGCGACGGCGATGATCTCGGCCGGCTTCATCACCTCGCCCCAGGCGATCATCGCGGTGCCCGGAGCGCCGCCGAGGATCGTCCCGTAGAGGTCCAGCCGCGTCGTGCCGTGGATCTGGTAGAGGTCGGTGAGGTTCGGCCCGATCTGGCCGCGGCCGTCGGCGGCGTGGCAGCCGATGCAGCGGCTGGTGAACACCTCGGCGCCGCGCGCGACGACATCGGGGTTCTGCACGCCCGCGGCGAGCATCTCCTCGGTGACGCTCGGCCCGCCGCCGCCCGGCCCACCCCTGTAGCCGGCCTGCCAGCCGGCGAGCGCGATCTGGTACTTCTCGGCCGGCGTCTTGCCCCAGCCCGCGATGTTGTAATAGGCGAAGTACAGGAACGCGACCACGAAGGTCGCGGCGAAGATCAGGTTCCACCAGCCGGGGAGCGGGTTGTCGTACTCGCGGATCCCGTCGTAGGCGTGATCCATCAGGCGCGCCTGATCCAGCGTGTCGTCGGCCCTGTCGTGGGCCGGGCTCGCATCGCGCGAACCGACGACCGGGATGTCATCTGCAGTGGTGGCGTGCATCGTCATCGGGGTGCTCCCTGGGCATCGGCGTCATCGGCGAGTGGCAGCTGGGCGCAGGCGGCGTGCTCGGCGGCGCGGCGCCGTCCGCCATGCCGGATCAGCACGCCGGCGAACACCATCAGGAACAGGACCAGCGACAGCTCGGCGTACTGCACCGGCGTCAACGCGGACACGAGCTCGGACAGGCGGATCACCTGGCACCTCCTTGCGGATCGGCGGCCTGGATGTCGCGCCCCAGCCGCTGCAGGTAGGCGATCAGCGCGATCACCTCCTTGGTCTGCATGCCCTTGGGGCCGCCGTTGCCGACCAGCGCCTTGCCGACCTGCTCGGCCTGCACGCGGGCCAGCGCGTCGGCATGACCGAGCGCCTGGGCGTCGTACGGCACGCCGAGCATCGCCATCGCATCGACCCGCGGCTGGATGACGTCCCACGGGATGTCGTCCTCGAGCAGGTGCGGGTAGCTCGGCATCACCGAGCCGATCGACGTCGAGCGCGGGTTCTCCAGGTGCTTGAGGTGCCAGAGCTCGTCGCGCCGGCCGCCCTCGCGCGCCAGGTCGGGGCCGGTGCGCTTGGAGCCCCACTGGAACGGATGGTCGTAGACGAACTCGCCCGGCTTGGAGTACTCGGCCGGCTTGCCGTTCTGGCCGTAGCGCACCGTCTCGTCGATGAACGGACGGATCATCTGCGAGTGGCAGTTGTAACAACCCTCGCGCAGGTAGATGTCGCGGCCGTAGAGCTCGAGCGGGGTGTACGGCTTGACCGTCTTGATCCGCGGCACGTTGTCGCCGATCAGGAAGGTCGGCACGATCTCGAACGCCGACGCCACGATCACCGCGACCGCGGTCAGCGCTGTGAACAGCGCCGGCAGCCCCTCCCACGTCCGGTGCCAGTGGACCGGCGGCTGGGCGGCGCGCTCGAGCACCCGCGCCTGCTTCGCCTCGGCCTTCTCCGCGCGGATCATCGGCGGGACCACGACCTCGACCTCCTCGTAGCTCGCCGGCCGCGACTTCCAGGTCCGGTAGATGTTGTAGCCGCCGAGGATGACGCCGGTGATGTAGAGCGAGCCGCCCAGGGCGCGCACCCAGTACATCGGCATCAGCCGCGTGACGGTCTCGAGGAAGTCGGGGTACTGCAGGTGGCCGGTGTCATCGAACGCACGCCACATCAGACCCTGGGTGATGCCCGAGACCCACATCGCCAGGACGTAGAGCACGATGCCGATCGTCGCGATCCAGAAGTGCGTCGTTGCGAGTTTCTTGGAGTACAGCCTGGCCTGGAACAGCCGCGGCGTGAGCCAGTAGATCATGCCGAACGTCATGAAACCGACCCAGCCGAACGCGCCGCCGTGGACGTGCGCGATGTTCCAGTCCGTGTAGTGCGAGAGCGCGTTGACGCTCTTGACCGACAGCATCGGGCCCTCGAACGTCGCCATGCCGTAGAACGTCAGGCCGACGACAAAGAACTTCAGGACCGGATCCTCGGCGACCCGGTTCCACGCGCCGCGCAGCGTGAGGAGCCCGTTGATCATGCCGCCCCAGGACGGCATCCACAGCATGACACTGAAGATCATCCCCAGCGTCGAGGCCCACTGCGGCAATGCGGTGTAATGCAGGTGATGCGGCCCGGCCCAGATATAGATGAAGACCAGCGACCAGAAGTGCAAGATCGAGAGTCGGTAGCTGAACACCGGCCGTTCGGCCGCCTTGGGCAAGAAGTAGTACATGAGGCCGAGGAACGGCGTCGTCAGCACGAAGGCCACCGCGTTGTGGCCGTACCACCACTGCATGAACGCGTCCTCGACGCCGGCGTAGACCGAGTAGCTCTTGAACAGCCCTGCCGGGATCACCAGGTTATTGAAGATATGGAGGATCGCGATCGTGACGATCGAGGCGATGTAGAACCACAGCGCGACGTAGAGGTGCTTCTCGCGTCGGTTGCGCACCATCGCGAAGAAGTTGACGGCGAACGTCACCCAGACGACGGCGATCGCGACGTCGATCGGCCACTCCAGCTCCGCGTACTCCTTGCCCTGGGTGAAGCCGAGCGGAAGCGTGATCGCCGCCGCAACGATGATCGTCTGCCAGC
>VBLP01000203.1:33228-34740 GCA_005887925.1 Deltaproteobacteria bacterium
TACGGCGAGAAGTTCAGTCGCGGCATCGCCAGCTGCAGGGCGCACCACAGTCCGACCAGCATCCCCACCGCCCCCCACACCATCGTCGCGGTAACAAACTTCCGCACGATGGCGTCGTCGTACTTGACGGTCTCATTCGACATTGCAGGACGTCCTTCGCAACTGGCGTGCCCGCCCGAATGGCCATTCTCGCGAACATCGCGCGCACGGCTTGCGCAGCGGCGGCGAGCCCGCGCACCGGGTGCGCCGGGTGTGCCGGTGTGCCGGTCAGTGATCAACTGACAAGGTCATCGCGCAAGACCTTCTTGGTCAAGAAGTAGCGCTCTTCGGAGACGAGATGTGCACGTAGAGCGAGACCGACTCGCCACGCTCGGCGACTTGCTCGAGCTCGGCCTTCACGGACTCGGGATCGAAGACACCGATTCGGTGGCCGGTGGATAGCTCGTGTATCTCGGTCCTCGACTCGCCCATTCTGCGAGCTGCGCGGCGGCATCGGTGTGAGACATGCCCAGCACTCCCTCAAACACCGTGCCCCACGCGATCCGGACGAGCTTGCGAAATTCGTGCGTGGGCCGGTCTCGCGCCGTCATGCGAACGCGCGCGATGCGCAAATCACCCGCATTGCCGTGGCACGCCGGCGGCTGGAGCCCCCGAGATGCCGACCAAGATGAACCGATCGAGCGAGGCGTGGACAATTCCGCTGCACGTTGCGATGTGGACCGTCATGACCGTGGGTCTCATCATGGTCTTCGTCGTCTTGCTGCTCCATTGACCGAACCTGCGCTCCGCCGGACGCGACCGCTTTGCGTCGGTCGCCGGTGCGGACGCAAGTCGTGCGCGACCTCGGCGGCGCACCACCCCCTCCGCACCGACCGGTCACCAGCAGTGCGCGAGCTGCCATCAGCCTCACGCGCCGAACCGTTCGACACCGGCGTGCGAGACCTGCCACGCGGCGAAGGCCCGCAAGTGATGCGCGGGCTATCGTCCGTGCGGTATTTGCCATCCTGACGGTACCGGCCCGTGCCTCAGCGCCGGGATCCGAGCGCGCGTCGACAACCAGATCGCGAGCGCCCAACCGTGGCCCGGCGTGGCTTCGGTTGACAGCGACGAATACGCGGCGCAGCGTGACCACCGTGGCCAACCGTGGATAGAGGCTCCCGACGAGCAGGGCGCTGGCCCTTGGTCGCGCTTGCGACTGCCCTCGGCGTCGTGCTCGGGCTCGCCGGCTTCACGTTCCGGTACGCTGAGGGGCTGTCGTACTTCAGCACCGACCCGAAGGCGTGTGCCAACTGCCACATCATGCAGCGGCAATACGACGGCTGGCAGAAAGCCAGTCACCACGGGGTGGCCATGTGTATCGATTGCCATCTTCCACACAGCTTCTTTGCAAAGTACCGCGCCAAGGCGAGTAACGGCTGGCACCACTCGAAGGGCTTCACGCTGCAGGACTTCGACGAGCCGATCCGGATCAAGCCGGCAAACAGCGCGATCCTTCAAGACAACTGTCTGCGG
>VBLP01000741.1 GCA_005887925.1 Deltaproteobacteria bacterium
AGCCAGGTGGGTTTCGCTTGCAGGTCGACGCTCGCCACCTCCCCCCACCTGGTGCCGATCTTCAGCCGCCAGAGTGGTCGCAACGTTTGCCGGAAGAGTAGATGCTGGTGCTCGAGGTGCGTCGAGGTCAGCGCGGCCACTGCAACCTGATCCATCACGACAGCGATTCAAGGCCGACATCTATATCGCGTTCGACGAACTGCACCGGTGGGCACTCGCACATCGACGGACGATCATGCTCGACGGGGTGAACATGTCGGTTGCTCCGGTCGAGTACGTGATCCTTCGCAAGCTCGAGTACTTTCGCGAAGGAGGGTCGGAGAAGCACGTGCGGGACATCCGAGGAATGCTCGCGATCGCGGCTGCTCAGATCGATCGTCCGTTCCTGGAGCAATGGATTGGCCGCCGCGGCCTCGCGGCCGAGTGGGCCAATGTTCTTGCCGAGGCGTGAACCGCGGCGGGGGTGCGGGCCTGGTCGTGCTGGTGGTTCAAGGTGCCTCAGGCGATCGAGCCGGCGGTGGAGAGCTTGCCGAGCTCGGCAAACTCGAGGGCGACGGCGCGCTCGAGGTGGCGCTGGTGGAGCGGGGTCTCTTCCTGGGCGGCGAGGAAGGCGGCGCGCAGGCAGGCGTTGCGGATGTAGCCGCCGGACAGCTGGTACTTGCGGGCGAGGGCGTCGAAGGTGAGCTCGCCGGCGCGGGGCAGCTCGCGGGGAAGGTGGGCGCGCCATAGCTCGGCGCGGGTGTCCTCGTCGGGGAACGGGAAGGACAGCTGGAAGGACAGGCGGCGCTTGAAGGCGGGGTCGATCGAGCCGCCGCTGTTGGTGGTGAGGATGGCGATGCCCTCGAAGGCGTCGAGGCGCTGGAGCAGGTAGTTGACCTCGAGGTTGGCGTAGCGGTCGTTGCTGGAGCGGACCTCGGTGCGCTTGGCGAACAGGGCGTCGGCCTCGTCGAACAGGAGGATGGCCTGGCCGTCCTCGGCGGCGTCGAAGATGGTGGCGAGGTTGCGCTCGGTCTCGCCGATCCACTTGGACATGACCTTGGAGAGATCGACCTGGTAGAGGTCGAGGCCGAGCTCGCGGGCGATGACGCCGGCGACGAGGGTCTTGCCGGTGCCGGGCTGGCCCTGGAACAGGGCGGTGAGGCCGCGCGAGGTGGCCATGGCGCGGGACATGCCCCAGTCCTCGAAGACGGTGCGGCGGTGACGGACGCGGCCGATGAGCTCGCGCAGGCTGTCCATGATGTCGGGGGGCAGGACGAGGTCGGCCCAGGTGGCGAGGCGGTCGACGCGGCGGGCGTGGTCGCCGAGGCGGAGGTCGCGGGCCTGGCGGAGGAAGGCGTCGATGCGGTCGTCGCACGGGGCGGCGGGGTCGCGGGTGGCGGTGGTGGCGGCGGTGGCGGCGGCGGCGGCAGCGGCGACGGCGCGGTGGATGACGCCGGGGCCGATGCGGTAGCGCGCGGCGACGCCGGCGGAATCGCGGAGCCAGTGGTGGGTGTCGTCGAGGGCGCGCTGCCAGACGGCGAGACGCTCGGTCTCGGTGAGGGGCGGGAGATCGATCGCGGTGTGGCCGAGGGGGAGGGGCGGGGGCGCGCCGGGCGGGGCGAGGATGGCGACGGGGCCGGGGTGGGCGGCGAGGACGTCGCGCGCGACGTCGCTGCCGCTGCGGTGGTCGAAGATGGCGGCGTCGAGGCGGTGGACGACGGGGACGAGGCCGGCAAGCTGGGCGCGCCGGAGCGCGACGCGGAGCGCGTCGACGAAGCGGTCGGCGTCGCGCGGCAGGAGGGTGGCGTCGATGACGCCGAGGGCGCGGCCGGCGTGGTCGGCGAGCGCGGCGAGCAGGGTGCGGCGGCCGGCGCCGGTGCGGCCGCGGACGGCGATGCGCGCGGGGCGGGCGGCGCGTGCGACGGCGTCGATCGCGGCGGCGATGGCGCCGGGGGAGGCTTCGAGGGCGTCGAGGTCGCGATCGGCGGGGCGCGGGGCGCAGGCGGCGCCGAGCTCGGGGGGCTCGCCGCGCAGGCGGGACAGGATGACGGGATCGACCTCGAGGGCGGCGAACGGGCGCGGCCGCGACGGCTTGATGTCGACGAGGCCGAACCGGACGAGGGGGGCGCGCGGGAGGAGCTCGGCGGTGATGTCGTACGCGCTGAGGCGGCCGGCGAGAACGTGCTGGACGAGCAGCTCGTCGACCATGGCGCGGCTGGTGTCGTTGGCGAGGATGCCGTAGAGCCGCGCAACGTCGCCGTGCAGCGAGGGAGCGGCGATGACGAGGAGGATATCGACGGCGGCCGGCGACAGGCCGAACTCGAAGGCGAGCTCGCCGACCGGGGTCGAGGGGCCGCGGTAGGCGGGGTCGGTGGCGAGCCGGGCCTCGTGCTCGGACAGGATCTCGCACGCGGCGGCGATGTGGTCGGGGGCGAAGCCGGCGTTGTTTCCGACGAGCGCGGCGACCTCGTGCTCGTAGGGGTGGGCGCCCTCGTTGCCGTAGCCGAGCCGCCGCGTGTCCCAGGCGCCGGAGATCGCGCGCAGGCCCCACAGGGTGACGAGGCGGACCTCGCGATCGAGCTCGACGAGGGCGTCGGCCCGCGACAGCCGGGCGCGGTGGGGGCGCGGCTCGAGCGCATCGACGACGGCGGGGGGCAGCTCGCGCGACGGGGTGACGAGGCGGGGGGTGAGGGCGGGGTGCGCATCGCCGGGTCGCCCGCGTCGGGCGAGTCGGCCTGGAGGTCGCGGTCGTCGCCGTCCTCGAGATAGATCGACAGCCGGGTGGCGGTGGTGCGCGCGCCGATCGGCGCGAGCTCGAGCTCGCCGCTGGTGAGCCGGATCGCGAGGCGCTCGCCATCGGGATCGATGGTGACATCGGAGACGTCGTCGTCGGTGACGACCGAGCCGAGGTGGCGGGCGAACCGCAGATCGAACAGGGCGAGCCGGCGCGGGGCGTCGTGGTCGACGGCGAGGCCGCGGCGCGCGGCGAGGCGGAGCGCCCCGGGCGGCACGCTGACGCTCTGGAGCAGGCGGCCGCTGGCGAGCGCGACGACGACGAGGTCGCGGCCCTTGATGTGCTCGACGACGAGCGCCAGCGAGCTGCCCTCGAACACGACGCTGCCGCCGGTGATCCGGAGGCCGAGCGCGAGGGTCGCCGGCTCGCCGCTGGGCAGCGTCACGCGCAGGCCGGCGTAGTGCGCGAACCGCCGGCCGGACACGGGGATGGCATCGTCGACGCGCGTCGGCGTGACCGCGAGGGCGCCGAGGTCATCGGCGAGCATCACCGGCTCGCGCGCGGTCCACAGCGCGGCGGGCGGGCCGATCGCGGTCGGGATCAGCACGGCCTCGGGGCCGGTGGGCAGGGGGTGCTCGTCGATCCGGCGGCCATCGCCGGCGATCCGGATCAGCGCGCCGGGGCGGGTCGCGACCCAGATCTGGTCGGCGAGCGCGGCGACGGACTGGACGTCGGGCAGCGGGATCCGCTGGTGCCGCGTATCGGACAGGCCGACGAGCGTGATGGCGTCGGGATCGGCGATGACGAGGGTCTTGCCGTCGCGGGTGAACTGGAGGTGAGGGGAATGGACCATGGTTGTCATGACTGCACCGCGGGGTTCGAGCACTACTGGTGATAGGAGCGATAGGTGACCGCGACGAACGGCAGGGTGCTTCCGAGCCAGCGCCGGATGTCGGTGTCGACCGGGGTCGCGAGCCCGAGATCGAGGGCCAGCGCTCGGCCCATGAAGCGGACACCGTACCAGCCAAGCGAGCCATTGCCGAATCCTCCGCTGATACCGCGGTCGAACTCGAATACCAGCTTGATGCGATTGGTGATCTTGAGTGTCAGCGACTCGGCATCGAGGACGATTGCAGATGTGGTGTCGTGGTGTGCGAGACCCAGGCCGAGGTAGGTCGATAGCTGCGAGCCGCACGCAACGTCGATGCACAGCGTGACCGCGCCGCCGAGGCTGCCGAGCGTGACCGTGCCGGGCATCTGGAGATCGGGGTTCCGGAACGCGGTGATAGCGCCCTGCGCGGCAATGCGCAGCCGCCCCGAGCGCGCGAGCTGGAGCTTGGCGTCGAGGCCGGCCCCGGCGCTGGTGGACCGCAGGACCGCGCCGACGCCGAGCGTGAAGCGGTCGGTGACGGCGTAGCTGGCCGACACCATGTAGAGCTCGCTCCACGACAGCGTCCAGGTGCCCGCGGGCGCGGTGAGCGCGGTCGGCATGGCCCAGCCGCGGCCGGAGGCGGCATCGTCCGCCACGCCGTCGTCGACCGCCGGCTCTGCCGCCCGCGAGTGCTCGGCCTCGAGGGCGGTCCGGTGCAGACGCTCGGTCTCGAGCGCCTTCTCGGCCTGATCGGCGCGCGCGCGGATCGCATTCGCCTCGGTCCGCGCTCCGGTCGCGTCGGCGCGGGCGGCCATCGCCTCGGCCAGCGCGGTGGTCGCGTCGGCGCGGGCCTGGTCCGATCGCTCGTTGGCGGTCTCGGCCTCGAGCTTGTAGAGGTAGCGCTCGGCGTCGGGGGCGAGCTTGCCGTCGGGCGCGGCGCCGAGGTAGCG
>VBLP01000207.1:0-4952 GCA_005887925.1 Deltaproteobacteria bacterium
CGAACGCGATCTGCGCGAGCTGGCGGCGGCCGGTGCCGGGGTCCGGGACTCCGGGATAGAGGCTGACATCGGGCGCGACGTCATCGCGCTTCGAGGTGCGGGTCAATAGATCGGATGCGCCCTGGATGTCGGACCCGGTATGGGCCGCGACCAGCGCGCAGAGCTGGAACTGCCGCTCGCCATGGGGAGCATCCGACGGGGGCACGTAGACTACCTTCCCGTCGAGCATCTCGTAGCGGGTGCCTGGCTCGACGAGGTGGTCGTCGATGTCGGGCAGGTCGGAACCGGCGCCAGCGCCGGCGGCGTCAGAGGGCATGGCCAAGGATACCTCCGAGGGACCGCGCGGTCCCGGGTTAGAACACGGGATGACGAGAACACGCGCGGCTCGAGAGCAAGCACCGGGCCGCAGTAAACCTCGCGAGATCACACTCGACGCTGTCCGGAGATCGGCCGGATCTCGGACACGCGTCCGAGTTTCGGCCGGACTCTCGGATATGTCAGGCCGCTCGTCGGCTAAGTTCCGGTCGCTGCAAGTCGTTCCTCATCCGAGTTCCGCTCCCTACCGCGTCCGTCCCTACCGCGGTCCCTACCTTTTTGGACTTCCGTGGGCTCGGTCGGGACCAGCTCCATGAGCGCCATCGACGCCTGACGCATCTCCTCCACCGTCACGCCGCGGCTGTAGTGCAGGTGCTTGCCCTGGCCGCGCGGCGCGACGTCCGTCCCTGCACGGCCCGCCATGGCCTTCACGACCGCGTCGGGCACACCTTGCTGCCTGGCGAGGTCGTGGAAGCTGTGCCGGATGCCATGCACGGTCACCGGGCGGTCGATGCCGGCCATCACCTGCACCTCGCGCCACACGTCGTTGAGCTGGTCATTGCCGACCGGCCGGGTTCCCGCCTCAGACGGGAACAGGAGCCCCGTCTTGACGCCGGGGTGGCGCCGTTGCGTCAGATAGCGTCGGTGTCGGCGGACTAAGTCGAGCGTCCGCGGCTCCAGCGCGATCATCGGCGGTGCCTTCTTTCGTTGGTCCACCGGGCTGAACACGTTCGCCGACACGTCGTACGACTCCTCGATCGCGATCACGCCGTCCACACCGAGCTTGCTCTCCCGCATCGCCGCGACGTGGCAGTAACGAAAGCCCGTCGTGTACAGCGTGAAGATCATCGGCGCATAGAACGGGTACTGCTCAACGACGACCGGCAGAACCATCGCGATCTGCGCCGCGTTGAGCCGGTTTTTCATCGCGTGCTCGTTGTCCACCGCGGGCAGCGTGATCAGATCCCAGTTGATGGGAGGCAACTGGTACTGCCCACGCGCCTTGCCCACGATGCGCCGGAACAACCCGACATGATGCCGGATCGTATCGGGCCCGTAGTCCGCCGTCAGCGATCGCACCCACGCATCGATCTCGGGCACGGCGATCTTGTCGATGAAGTGCTCACCCCACCGCTGGAGGATGTGCGTTTCGATCGTCCGACCGAGCTTCGCGGCTCGGTCTTCGCTACCGACGTTCTCGGTGACGAACGTGATCCATGAGGATCTGCACAAGGTCTCCAGCCGCGGGATCTCGGTGGGCACGCCGCCCCCGCTCGTGCCCGTCTTGATCTCGTTGATCAGCTGGGCCCGGTAGGCGATGGCGGCATTCTGCGGCATCTGTGGGTCGACTTCCCGCGTAAATCTCTCCTTGAACTTCGGCTTCCCAGTCTTGGGGTCGATGGCCTTGGCGACGATCCGGAACGTCCCGTCGCTTAGGCGATAGACCCCTGCGTAACTCTTCAGCTTCGTCCCCTTCTCCTGGCGCATGGTGTTCGTCTCCTTCCGGCGCGCCAGACGCTTCACGGCACCGAGGAGAATGCCCGAGTTTCGGAGGGTATTCCACTCGCCGCGCGCCGTACGCGAGGCCGCGATCACGCGTGTAGCGGTCCAACTCGGACAGCTCGAACAGGTGCTGATCTCGGGCGCCTCGTCCGCAGGGCCGGAGCTGCTGCTTCTTGACCAGTCCCCGAACCCCGGCGGTCGTGCGGTAGCCGAGGTACGCCGCGGCCTCGGTGATCGTGAGCGGCCGTGGCGAACGCGCCGGGCGCGTCACCGGCGCCCCCCGAACACGTCCGGCTCATGGCAGTCGTAGCCCGTCCGCGCGTGCCATCGCGGCCACGCGCGACCGCAGGGCGATCGTGCAGCACCCATCTCGGGAGCTGTTCTACGTCCGGTCCCGTCACGCGTCAGGCGATTTCAGCCTGAGCCCTTGATCTCATTGTTTGTGACAATGTTTATAATAATGATTATGATAATGATTGAAATATGGTGCGACGAGCAGTGATTTCAACGCCTTGACCTCGATTCCCGCCGACGCGGCCGACGACATATGCGGAACAACCTCTCAGTCGCATTGTCTGTGACAACGAACTACGAATGCAGTATTGATTGAACGTGACCATCTCGCCTTCTGCATCCGATAGCTCCGAAGATGAGACTCGCTGGCTCACCGCCACCGAAGCCGCTGACCTGCTTGGCGTCTCGTACAACACGATCGTGAACTGGGAGAACGCAGGAAGACTCCACGCATATAAGCAGAGGCGCCTGCTGACCAACGGCCAGCATCGCGAGATCAGGGTGTTCAAAGAGGCCGAGGTGCGGAAATTCCTCCGTCGACGGGATCCCAACGAGGAGGACGAGGTGGCCGCGCGTGCGTTCGAGATGTTCGAGGAGGGCCGGCCGATTCGCGAGATCGTGATCGCGCTCCGGGTGAGGCCCGAGCGCATCGAACGGCTCCACGACCAGTGGGCGGATTTTGGCGGCGCCGAGCTCGTGATCACGCCCGTAGCGAAGCGGGAGCTTGAGCGCATCATCGGTCCCTTCGTGGGCGTCGCCGAAATCGTAGAGCGCGTGGCTGAGCTGGCCAAGAAGCTGGCAAGCCAGAGCCAGCAGCCATAGCCCGGCCGCGTAGGGCACGGTCTCCCTCGGCGCAGTCTCCAACTTCGCCGTCGACGTTCGCGCCGCGAGCCCTTGCTATCTACGTCGCCGGCCGCGCTGTGCCGCCTGGGGTCCAGGCCCACGCCGGGCCCACGCCTAGACGTTCCACGTCCACCGATCGACCACACGTCCCTTCGAGGCTATCGCGACAGGGCTCGGACACCACCGAAGCAACACTTCTTCGCGATGAAGAGACATGTTCCGGGTGTGGAACGTCTCGGAACACCGGAGCACTCGACGACAGAAACCGCGGAGGTGCAGGGGCGGCAGAGAACGGCAGCCTTGGGCACGCCGGGATCTCTGTCGCCGGCTCGCCCGGCGGCGTCGTCGGGAGATGTCGGGAATACAACACGGCGATCGAGCAGCTACGCCAGCTCGGTCGCCAGCTCGCCACGATGGTGGACGGCTTCCGTTGCGCGCACGCTGCGCTGGGGCCGCGCTCGCAGCCGGCCGCGGTCAGTTATAACAAGCGTAGCGAAGCGTACCAGCAGCCGGTAGCGTGCCGAGTCCTGCCGTCGGCCGTCCACGGTATGCGGGACCTTGCGGGACCTAGACGGGTCGCTCGTGTTCGCCTGGATGAGAACGTGTCAGGCGAGACAGCTGAAATCCGTTGATGATCACCCCGGCGCGCGCGAGTCCGGCCATGAACGCTTCGTGTGACGGCCCGAATCCCTCGAAGCTGAACTCGCCGAGGGCGGTCAACGTTCGGTCGAACTCGACCTGTTCCTCATAGAAAGGGAAGCCCACCTTGATGAAGCGGCTCTTCAGATAGAGGAGCTGCTCGTCATTGTTCCCGGTGCCGTATTCGAAGAAATCAATCTGCTGACGTCGCAGGTTGATCTTCACGCGTTCGATTAGTCGAGGAAGAGGCTTCCCCTCGAAGTCGTCGTAAAGGAGGATCGATACCTTGCCGGACTGAAGATGGAGCTTGATGACGTCAGCCGTTTCGACGTCGCCGTAGAGGCGTGCAGCGCAACCCAAGTACACGCGAAGTACTGGCGGCAGCTCCTGCGCGAGCGACGAATGAAACTGGAGCGAGTGATCGCCGTCGAGGAATCCGAGGCCACGCGAAGCGGCGATCCTCGCTGCTTCTTCGATGACCCGCGCCTTCCCCGTCGAGAAGAGCAGCTCCTGCGCCTTCGTTTGAGCGCTCTGATAGCCCCCGGAGAATGCCTTGATATCTCGTCGGGCAGACTCGGGTAGTGCGCCGAAGGACTTTCTTCGCTCGAAGACATTCAAAGCGAGGAAGACGAGAAGGTCGTCGCGGTGCGAGTCGCTGGCGAACGTCAGTCGGCTTTCGCCGCGTTGACGCAGCAGCGTCCGGAACACGGTTGCAGGAGTGCCGACTGAGTCACGAAGCTCCGGGCTGCGCGGGAACTCATCGGACTCGGGTACACGACCGAGTTCGAGACAGCGCTCCCAGAACGCGTTGACTAGGTCTGCGTTTGTCTCCCACTTGTTCGGCACGCGTTGCCTCGTTGCGCGTTCGCGCCGGACCGACTCGGGCCGTTCGGGCCGCTCGGCTCTTGGGACAGGTCGATCGTTCGAAACCCGTCTTCTCGTGCGTCGCGACAGAAACTCTTGCTCGTCTGCGTCGTCTCTGAACACAAAGGCGATGCCCGGGGCCAGCATGATCGGCTCGCGAGCCAAGGTTCCTTCGACGTACTCCCTGAACTCGCCGGTGGTGAAGTATCTCTGGAACGTGTTGCGCGCCGTGATGACGCCGTCGCTGTACAACCGAAACCGCTCGAACGTGGATCGCCCGCCGATGAGTACGCTGACAACGAGGAGTTGCTCCGCAAGATCCCACGCGCTGCGTAACGCTACCGATCGTTCCTGAGGATCCTCGATGACATTCAGGACGAAGCCAAGGTTCACGATCGCGCTTCGCCGTCTCTTTCCATCGGGTGCCCAATGCGGATCCCACCCAACGGCGTCGATCGCGTTGGCCTGTAGGGCACGAAGATCGTCACCGCGCC
>VBLP01000207.1:5296-36071 GCA_005887925.1 Deltaproteobacteria bacterium
GGTTCCCAGCCAGGAAGCCGTGGCGCCATAGCGCCTGCATCGGAGTCGACAGCGAGTAGCGCGTGAGCGCTGTCTTGTGTCTCTGAACACCATTGGAAGGTTCCGCGTCGCGCAGCAACTGGTGTCCATCGAGACGGAGCCCAAGTCGGCCAAGTCGCGCATCCCATGCTTGGCGATGGCCGATAAGGTGGGCGTCATCGAACAGGCCGAATTGCTCCGCCGTTGCTGTCAACGCCGAAGCTATTGAGGTGAAGTGATGCCCAGGAGGGAGCATCAGCTCCTTTCGATGCAGAATCGGAGGGTTCGTGCTGTCGTAGGCTCGCTTGGCGATGCTCCCCGTCGCGAGGTCTACGCTGGTCGAAGCACGAAGAGCAGGGAAACCGTCGTCGAAGAAGCGTGGGTAGTGCAGGAACGAGATGCGCGGAGCGTCGATGCTAAGTTTCACGACATTCCACACAGAGTCGCCCGCGAGATCGCTAGCGACTGCTATCAGACGCTGAAGCCTCTGTGGTAATGAGGGAAGCCCGTCGACATGGAGGTACAGCGCTTCGAGGAGGCGCTTGCCGACCGAGGTCTGAAGTTCCCATGGTTGACCTTGACTCACGCTGCGGCGCCGTATTTACGTACCGCGAGCTGCTCGAATGCAGCAACACGTGGAAGCAAGCCGCAGCGGACCAGAAGCCGATCGACAACTTACCCCGCGAGCAAAGCACCTTCGCGGCGCTCCACGCGCTGGCTGTAGAGATCCTCGATCCCGTTGCCGCCGAGTTTGGCCGGCCAACGATCACGTACGGCTTCGGTGGTCCGCAGCTGACGCGACTGATCGCCGCTCAGATCGCGCCGCACCTCGATCAGCACGCGGCGCACGAGCAGCGAGCCGGGCAGCCGATCTGCACGAGGCTCGGCGCTGCCGTCGACTTTCTCGTCGACGGGGTGCCGTCGTTGCAAGTCGCGCGATGGATCTTCGAGCATCGCCGGTTTGACCGGATCTACCTCTACGGAGACGAGCGGCCGATGCACGTGAGCCTTGGGCCGGACCCCGCCCGAATGGTCGTCGAGCTGCGTCGCACACCCTCCGGCCACCAAGTGCCCCATCGCTTGCGCTGGTAGCGGATTGCGCTGGCAGCGGATCCCGCGCAATTCTGGACGCTTGCAGCGCTTGGGTCAGCCCCCTGCGGTATAACCCGGACCTCGGCTCACGAGGTGCTGCAGATGGAGCGCGTATGACGCCAAGCTTTCGCTTTTCGGGGCATGAGACTTTTCCTTGTAGATACGCTTGGTTACCCAAGGCGATCGGCGTCATCACGGAGAGCCCGGACCTCTTTGTCGACGACCAAAAGGCGATGGTCGAGTTGGGCCTTGGCAAGAACATGGTCCGCGCGACGCGCTTCTGGGTTCAGGCATCGGGCATGGCGATCGTCGACAAAAAAGCCGGCGGCTATCGGGTCACAGACCTCGGCCAGCAGATTCTTGGACGCAAAGGTCACGACCCCTTCCTCGAAGACCTCCGCACGTTGTGGTTGATCCACTGGCAGCTGTCGACGCACGTCGAGGAACCGCTGTTTGCGTGGGACTTCCTCCTAAACCGCTGGCCACATCCCGAACTCTCGAAGTCGGCAGCGATGAAGGCGTTCCGGAACGAGGCGAACCGCATCGAACGCGACCGCGAGTTGTCAGACGTCACGCTTGAGCAGCATTTCGACACGTTCCTGCATACGTACGTTCCAACGCGAAGTCGGAAGGGAGAGATCCAAGAGGACAACCTCGATTGCCCTCTCGTTGAGCTGCGACTCCTTGAAGTGGTCGGGGAAAAGCGCGCCGACGGAGCCGGGCGACATGAAACGGTCTACGCGTTCCGTCGTGAACTCAAGCCGGAGATCTGCCCAGACTTGTTTCTTTTCTGCGTCGAAGACTTCTGGAAACGCCGTCGGCCTACTGAGCAGACGCTGAGCTTTCGCGATATCGCTGTTGCCCCTGGTGGTCCCGGGCAGGTGCTTAAGCTAACTGAAGCCGACGTTCGAGAGCGTCTAGAGCAGATCCAGTCCGACTCGGGTGGAACGTACAGCTACAAGGAAACGACAACGGTGCAGCAGATGAGTCGTAAGGAAGCGATTGGAACGAAGCTGCTGCTTAACCGGATCTATCGGAAGGAGCCTGACTAGTGGCGGCCTCCAAGATTGCAGACGTCTTCCACACCAGCCAGCGGTTCATGCGCTCGGTGCATCTTGAGCGCGACTTCCACGACCCCTCGGCCCTTCAAAGCTACATCGTGACTCCGCAGGCAAAGGAGCATCTCGCGCGACTCGCTGGAGGGCTGTCTGTTGGTTCCTCGCAACGAGCGTGGCGCATCACCGGGGATTATGGCTGCGGGAAATCGAGTTTCGCGCTCGCGGTCGCACATGCCTTTGCGGGACAAAAGGGTGCCTATGACAAACTGCGAGACCTCGTTGATTTCAAGAAACTGGGTTTAGATCGCCGACCTGAGTTACTCCCCGTCTTGGTGACGGGCACTCGCGAACCGTTGACGATCGCGTTGCTACGTTCGCTGCGCACGGCGTTAGAGACCATTTGCGTTCGTGGTGCGCCTCCTTCGATCTTGAAACGCATCGCGGCGAGGCTGGAAAACGCCGGGCGTAAGGAGCCAACCGACCACGAGTTGATCGAGATCGTCGAGTCGGTTAACCAGTACCTCCAGCTTGGAAGGAATCGAACTGGGCTTGTGATCATCATCGATGAGCTTGGCAAGTTTCTCGAGTTCGCTGCGATGAGTCCCGAGCGACAGGACATCTTCTTCCTGCAGCGCCTTGCCGAGGTCGCCGCACGCAGCGGCGACCGGCACCTGTTCGTGATCGGCATCCTCCATCAAGGCTTCAATGCCTATTCGGAGCATCTCTCGCCGGCAGCACAGCGCGAATGGGAAAAGGTCGCCGGGCGCTTCGAGGAGATCTTGTTTCAGCAGCCCCTCGAGCAGATGGCGTTTCTCGTATCTCAAGCGCTCGGCGTCAATGAGCGTGGACTGCCAAGACCCCTCATCGACCGTGCGGGCTCGGACATGGAGCGTGCACTCGCAGTCAGATGGTACGGCCCCGGTGTGTCACCGGAAGCACTGCGATCGATGGCGCATCGCCTCTACCCATTACACGCGAGCGTGCTGCCTGTCTTGGTCCGTCTGTTTTCGAGGTTCGGTCAAAATGAGCGCTCCCTGTTCAGCTTTCTCTTCTCGAACGAGCCTTACGGGCTGATGCTCTTCGCCGAGCGCATGCTCGCGCACGGGACCTGGTATCGGCTCGATGACCTCTACGACTACGCACGCGCCAGCTTCGGGCATCGCCTAAGCATTCAGAGCTATCGCAGCCACTGGAACCAGATTGAATCCCTGGTTTCGAGTTTTCCGTCCGAGAACGCACTGGAGCTTCGAACGTTGAAGACGGTCGCGATCCTCAATCTGCTCGATGGGGATGGATTGCTCGCCAACGAAGACTCGATCACGTTGGCTCTGGCCTCTGATTCGATCTCGGCGCGGCAGGTGAGGGGCGCCATCGATTCGTTGAAGGAGCGAAGCGTGCTGTACCACCGTGGGGCGGCTGGTGGGTTCTGCTTGTGGCCGCATACCAGTGTGAATCTGGAACGAGCGTATGAGGCCGCGACTAAGGCGATCGGCAGCGCGCAGAAGGTTGCCCCTCTTCTGACGAAGCAACTCGAGACGCGTCCGATCGTGGCGCGTCGTCACTACATTCTCACTGGGAATCTCCGGTATTTCGAAATCGAGTATCGCGCCGTGGGCGATGTCGCTGTTCCGACCCAGTTCGGGAGGGACGATCCTGACGGACGGATTATCGTGTTCCTTTGCGAGACTGACGAGGAACGCGAGCAAAGTATCAAGGACGCAGCCAATGCAGCCTTTCGCGAGCAGAATATTCTGATTGCGATTCCGAGACCCTTGCAGACACTGTCGGCGTTTGTTCTCGAAGCAAATCGCTGGGACTGGATCGCCCACAACACCCCTGAGTTGAATCACGACAGCTACGCGGCCGAAGAGGTGTCGCGACAAGTCACAGCGGCGGAGCGAGTACGCGATGCCAGACTTCAGACGTATCTGGGCCTTCGCCAATTCGCCGGGCGCACCGAGTTGCAGTGGTTTCATCAGGGCAAGGCCACAGCGATCAGCGGCGCGCGTGAGCTCTTAGAGCGGCTTTCGTCGATCTGCGATGCCCTCTTCAAGGATGCGCCGCACATCAAGAACGAGCTCGTCAATCGCCGCCAACTGAGTTCAGCTGCCGCTGCCGCGCGGATGCGCCTCGTCGAACGCGCGGAAAGGTCGGTAGCGTCTACAAGTTCGCGCAGCCACTCGCGGATGATCCTTGTCGACTTCAGCCGACGCTCGCACGGATGCTCGAAGTGCTCAAGGAGAAACCGGACTCTCGCGTGAGAGTCCCGGACCTCATGGGCCAGCTGTATAGGCCACCATTCGGAGTTCGCGATGGGATCGGACTTCTCCTACTGGCGGTACTCGCGCAGCTTCACGAGAACGAGCTTGCGTTCTACGAGAACGGCGTCTTCCTGCGCCAGGTTACCGGGGCCGAGATGCACCGGCTCGTAAAGAACCCGGGAAGCTTTGAAATCCAGTATTGCAAAGTAGCCGGCGTTCGCAGCGCTCTGTTCGAACACCTGATGCGCGTCTTACTTCCGGAGCTGGTGAGTGATGGAAAGCCCGACGTCTTGGATATCGTGCGCCCGTTGTGCGTCTTCGCAGCGAGTCTGCCGATGTACACGCAAAAGACCCAACGCCTGAGCACTACGGCCCGCGCAGTTCGAGCGGTACTGACCTCAGCGAAGGAGCCAGCACCGCTCCTGTTCTTGGAGCTGCCTCGCGCGTGTGGCTTCGAGCCATTCAGCGCTTCTGGGCGATCCAGCGAGCGCGAGCGAGCATGGGAGTTTGTTTCCACGTTGAAGGGTGCGTACGACGAGCTGAAGACCGCGTACGGCAAGCTCACCGCTTCCATCATGGAGCGTCTGGCGACTTCGTTTGAGCGCCCAACGAAGACGCGCGATGCGTTGCGCACAGCCGCGGAGCCGCTCGTAGCGTCGATCAACGAGCCAACGTTGCGGTCGCTTTGTCTTCGTTTTCTTGACGAGAAACTGGGAGAGACAGCGTGGCTTGAGTCGATCGGCAGCCTGGTCTGTGAGAAGCCGCCTGCAAAATGGCTCGATGCCGATGTGGATCACTTTGGCGAGCAGTTGGTTCACATCGCTCGCCGGTTCCGCAGCGTCGAATCTATGCAGTTCCCTTCTGGGAGTGAGCGATCAGCTACGGCACTTCGCGTAGCGATCACGAGGCCGGATGGATCCGAAATGAACAAGGTGCTGGAATTCACTTCTGACGATGAGATCGCCGTACGCGAACTGGAATCGCAGCTCGCGACACTTCTCCGAAAGAACCAACGTATCGGTCTCGTTGCAGCCACGCGCGCGGTTTGGAAGGAGTTGGCACGCCATGAAGCCGAAAACTGAAGGCAGCGACGCGGGCAAAGCGGTACGTCACATCCTTAGCCTCTCCGGTGGCAAGGACAGCGCCGCGCTAGCTGTCTATATGCGCGATCGCGTCCCGGACATGGAATACATCTTTCACGACTCTCAGATGGAGCTTCCGGAAACGTATGCGTTTCTTGAGCGGCTCGAAGCCTTCCTTGGAAAGCCTATCGTCAAGACCACAGCGGAGCGCGGCTTCGATCATTGGTACCTCATCTACGGGAAGATGCTTCCGTCAAACAATCGACGATGGTGTACGCGTCAGCTGAAGCTCAAGCCATTCGAGGAGTACGTTGGAACTGACCGCGTCATGAACTACATCGGCCTACGAGCCGACGAACAGCGCGAGGGTTACATCAGCCACAAGCCGAACATCACGCCTGTGTATCCGTTTCGGGAGGACGGTCTCGTGTACGCGGACGTCTTGAGGCTGCTCGAAGACTCGGGCTTGGGCTTGCCGAAGTACACCGAGTGGGGCCGCACGCGTTCTGGCTGCTACTTCTGTTTCTACCAGCAGAAGATCGAATGGGTCCGCTTGAAGGAGAAGTACCCGGACCTCTTCGATCAAGCCAAGCAATACGAGCAAGCCAACGATGACAAATACAATCCGTTCCATTGGAGCGGCAACGAGTCATTGGTCGAGTTGGAACGCCCCGAGCGCATCGCTGAGATCAAAGATGACTGGAAAAAGAAGCAAGCACAGCGTCAGGCGAAGGGAGGGCGCACGCTTCTCCACGTTCTTGGAGGCGCCGAAGACGAAGATGAGGACGATCGGGCCTGCCTGATCTGTCAACTCTAGCGGGGTACGGGGGACACATGGCCGATAGCAATGCATCTCGCTGGATTCGGTTTCTGCGACAGTACGGACCAGCTGCGCAAAACGATAGCATGTACGACGAGCAGATCCGAAAGGTGTCCAAGCGCCTGAATGTCTCGCAGCTCTTCTTTACGCACCCGATCGAGAAGCAGCTACTGGGCCTGTTCGAACCGACAGCATCGGTGCCGACTTCCGTAATCCTCACTGGAACCGCCGGTGACGGGAAGAGCAATTTATGCGGGAAGGTGTGGCATCAACTCGGCGGGGACGCAGCCGAGTGGGACTCGCCCGAGATCTACTTTCAGATCACGGCAAGCATCGGGGGCCGGCAGATCCTGGTTCACATGGTGAGAGATTTGACCGGGCTGCCACCCACCGACGACCGTGGGCGCTACGCGTCGAAGGACGAGCTGCTCCAGCGTTTGTCTTCGATTCTTTTCTCGTCCGAGCCGAACGAGATCTTCGTCCTCGCCGCGAATGACGGACAGCTGATCGAGACATGGCGGCGCCTACCGCCATCCGAGCACGTACTTCAGGCGCGCGCTGTGTTCGACAAGTTGTTGGACGAGAACAGGGACAAGGTCGAAGGTCTCGCGCTTGGATTCTTTCACCTCAGCCGTTTGCCCTCGTTAACGCTGCTCGATTTGGCCCTCAACGCATTCCTGGCCCATCCGGGTTGGCAAGCCTGCTACGCCGAAGCAGACGAAGCCGGCTTTTTTGGTCCTCGGTGTCCGGTCCGCCACAACTACGAGCTGCTGCTCCAACCGCTGGTGCAGAAGCGTCTCCGCTCCTTGATGCGTCTGTGTGACCACTCGGATCTGCACATCCCGATCCGCAGACTTCTCCTCCTTCTTACCAATGCCGTGTTGGGTCATCCTGACGTAAAGGATTGGTTGTTGAAACCCGGCGACGTCGCGAAGGTGATCAACGACGGCACCGTTGCGAAGGCGAGCCTCTTCAGCAACATCTTTGGCGGGAACCTTTCAGACAGTCGTCGCGATTCGCTCGAGGTGTTCGACTATCTGAACCGATTCCGCATCGGATACGAAACGTCAAACCGCGTCGACAACATTCTGATCTTCGGTGACGCGGATGATAACCTCAAGCCGTACTTCGACGAGCTAATGGCTGCGGATACCTTCTACGGAGCGGACGCGAGCTACTATGCAGCGCAGCGATCCTATGTCGAGGGCGGGGAAGATGGCGATCGCGCGGCCGAAGGGTTTCTCGCACTGCTGGTAAGTCAGCGTCGTGGACTCTTCTTCAAAATTCCGGCGCAACTTGAAGACGAGCTGAAGCTCTGGGAGCTGACCGTCTTCAAATATGCCGGCGAGTACCTGACCAAGGTCGTGGACGTCCTGCACGGTGGCGGAAAAGTGGAGCGGCCGATCCTTGCGCGTCTCGTAAAGGGGCTCAACCGCGTCTTTGTCGGCATGCTGGTCGATGTCGATAGGGACCTCCTGCTCGCGACGAGTCTCTCATTTTCCGGCCCATCGGTCGGACAGCTGCTTGAGGATCGGATTCCGGTCGCAGCGCGGAAGGATGAACGTATCGAGCTAACGCTTCTACTGGGCAGGCCGGCGATACGCGTTCAGCTTTCCGAGGCGCTAGCTGCAACGCTCCGGCTGAACCTGACACGCTTCGAGTTCCTTAGCCGCGTTGCCGAGGGTGCGTTGCCTGGAAGTTTCTCTCGTGAGTGCTACGAAGACTTTCTCGCGTTCAAGAGCCAAGTGCTTGCGAGTCTTGCCACAAGACGAGCGCACGAGAAGAGTGAGGATGCGGGGCTCTCGTTCAAGCTCCTGAGCGTGGATCAGGTCGGCAACGTGACAGATGACGTGATCGAGGTAGTCCCGTGATTGACCAGACGATCATTCTCCCTCAGCCACCGCCGAGCGACCACTCGGACAACGACATGTGGCTCGACGAGCGAATCTGGGGGCATCGGCTCTTCGAGAAGCAGAGCGCGTGGCTCGTCTTCCTTGAGTGCCTCACGCTCGCCGATGCCTGCCATCGTGACAAGAAACTGCTGGACCATGGTACCGACTACTATCCGCTGCATTACCGCCCGCAGCAACGGTTGTACTTGAGGAATATCCTCTTCAACAACGAGATGCTATTTCAGATCGCTGGGCGAGACCACGTCAGTGCAAGCGCATGGAAGGAGTGGCTCGCCTGGATGGCGGAGAACGCTAAGGGGGTAACGCCGAAGGACTTCTCGTATCTGCAATCAAGATTTCATTCGTTTGCAGACTTCGCCGCGCTCGTCGGAATGCTCCGAGCTTCCGCGGTGGAATCGGAATCGAATAAGCGGTGGAGTTCTCGGTTCGTATTTCCGTTCGGCAACGAGGCCATCTACGAGGACCTCGCCGTCTCGCACCAGGACGGCGTGAGTCGCGAATACATCAACTTCGGTCGAGCTGGCGAACTGCTGTACATGATGCTCGCTCGTTCATCGCGTGCGGCGCAGCTCATTCCGATGATGACCTCGGCTCTCGATGGTCGAAATCCGTGGAACACGCTTCTTCGGCTTATGCAGCCAGAGCCTCCTGGCGAGACAGCCTGGCGAGGTAAGAGCTTTCTTCCTTACAAGGCGCATCCGAGTTTTGATCGGCTCGCCGAGGACTGGCTCGCGATTGATCGTCTGAAGCTGCCGGGCTTTGATGCGATCCCTCACCTCGTCACGCTCAGCACTCTCGGTCTACTCCTTTACGAGCTGGAGGTTGCGAGCGACTGGGCGAATCGCGCGAGGCCGCACTTTGTCTGCGAGGTCGTCGGCCCGCGCAAGACGCTCGTCCGCGAAGTCTCGACGCAGAACTATCAAGAGAACCAGCTCCTCCCTGAGGAGGCTCTGAAGCAGGCCATTAAGTCCTTAGAGGAGAGCTCCGATTGGCAGGAGGCGCTCAATGACCACGGTGCCTTCGTCAAGTGCAAGGCGCTCATCATGGACCAGTTCCGATGGCCCGATGACGAGGACTATGTTGGGGCGCATGAGCCGGCAGCGCTACTCAAAGAGTTCCGGAGGCAGGCGTTTGCGCGACACAAAAAGAGCGTCGCCAACGTTCATCGAGCGTATGGACGCGATGTCGGCTTGGTGTCGAAGCGCGGAACAAATCGGCTTCGCTATGCGCCGAATGACGCTCTTCTCAAGGCCCTCATCTTGGCAAACGTTGATCGCCGCATGGAGTTCAACGAGTTTCTTGAGCGCCTCTGTGACCGATACGGTCTGATCTTTGGAGACAAGGCTGGAGGCAAGTTCTTGCGGAAAGAGGACATCGATCAGAGTGCATTTCGCACCAACGCACGCTGACGCGTGCGCCTACGTAAAGAACCCGTTCGGCCGGAGTGCAGAATGACGGTCGCATCACTGATCGGGAGAGTTGTTGGGAATCATCTCCGGCGAGCTGCTGATGAGCCGAACCCCGATGGCACGGCGAGGTACCTCCTCAGCTGTCTCGATGCCGACCACGTCGCGGCGATCGCGCAGAACATCCTGGGTGACGTCAGCCTGTCGGGGAAGGTGGAGATGCAGCTGCCGGCCGCATTCCTTGCCGGTTATAGCCTTCCACCGTCGATCCTCACCAAAAAGCCTGCGACCTATCATCGTACGGCACCGTGCGCGAAACCTGTCCTCCTTATCGCAAGCACCGGAGACAACGAAGAACAGTCTCTGAGGGAGTGCACTCCTCTAGGCACCACAGAATTGCAGGAGCTGCCGGCCCTATGGGTGAAAGCAGCGAGTGAAGGTCTCGCAATAAGTGCCGAGCACATGAAGTGGTGGGAGAAAGCGCTCGCCGGCCTGTTCGATCTGCGCATGTTCTCACTCGACGCGCTCGGCGCTTATGTTCTCCGCACGCGCAGCAATCTCGAGAGCGAGGGTATGCCGATCGTTCAGGCGCTTGGCGCAGCGCTTCCGGCGCTTCGCGTTCCCAAGGACACGTTCTACTTCAACGGAATTCGAGAAGCCTCGCGCGGTCACGTCTCGGCGTGGAAGAGTCACTTTGGCGCCGCGTTCAAGAAGCGCGCTTGCTATCTGCTCAAGCGAACCCCTACGCAACTCGTGCTCACCGAGGACGACCTTCGAGCCGCGTTCGAACGGGTTCATGACTCGATCCCCGAAGCGCATCATTCATTGGTCAACAGGTTCATCGTCTCCGACGGCAGCTGGAATGATGTAGCGGCCCTTGTCTCCGAGATCGAGTGGGAGGAGGTCAAGCCGCTCTTCGATGGACTTGGCCGCGAAAGATACAATCTTGGCGTCGAGACGAACACTTTCTACGATGAGCGCGATCCAGGATTGCTCGACGAGTCTGAACGTGAGTACCTGAAGCTGCTGATCGCAAGAAAGACGACCGAGGCACGCGAGGAAGACACCTCGTTCTACGAGGCGCATCGCAGCGAGCTGAAGGAGGATCGCAAGCTGAAGGGCGCGTGGGAGCGATTCGTCTTCGGCAAGCCGCGGGAGGCGGAAGATTTTGTCTCTGGCTTGGGCTCGTGCCTGGAAGCTTTGTTCACGGAGAATGTAGCGAGCACCAAACGTCGCTTGCGAATTCGTTGCGATCGCGCGAACCCAACCGAGCTGAAGGAACTAAACGTCGATGCCGGCCTCTACTTCGCGCGCCGCTATGGTGGTCTGAGGGGTCTCTTCGGAGAGAACGTCACGTGGAGCGTCGGGAAGCTCTTTGACTTCGAGAGGCAGGTTGAGACGTGGAAGAAAGCCAAGAAGAAGAAGGCGAAGTCGGAGCTGAATCACTCCACCGCACGCACCGCGCTCCAGCTGAAGTTCACCTTAGAGCTCGAGGTTGACCTGGCCACTGGTGGGACTGCAGCCTCTTCGGCTCAGTTGATCTGGAGGTTCAGCCCGAATACCGTGGTGAGCCAGTCCTACGATGACTGGACGCGACTTAAGGATCACCCGCTCATCGCATGCAAGGCGAATCGCGTTTCCCTTAGCGCCAAGGGCCGCTTTCAGACTGTCGACCTCTCAAACGTGAACACGTTTGTGCCGGTCTACGATCGCGACCGTGGGTCATTCGTGCCCTCCTACAAGAAGGAACACGATCTCGCGAACACGTGGCGGCAAAACCTCAAAGAGGCTCAACGTCAAGGTACGATCGGACAGACGGTAGCCGCAGAGCTGTCGACCACGTTCGAGAAGTTCGGTGCGAAATATGCGGCGGCGATCGAGGCGTTTGTAGATGGAGGCTCGCTCAGCGCAGCGGTCTACCAAGAGCAGGCGACGGCGTATGCCGAAATTCTTGATCTGCTCTGCCGTAAGGCAAAGGGCGATCGCAATCGGGACCTGCTGCTACGCCCTCTTCTGGAGGTCGGGGCCGTGCAGATCAAAGGCGGGCCGCAAGCAGTGGTCGTGGCTCCGTGGCACCCGCTGCGGATGTTCGCGATGTCGCAGAAGGCACAGCATCTAGCCAGACTCGTCCGGCATTTGATGACAGCTGAAACCATCCGTTTTGGCGAGGCTCACCTCTTCTTCAAGGATCTC
This sequence comes from Deltaproteobacteria bacterium, assembly GCA_005887925.1. GTDB lineage: Bacteria > Myxococcota_A > Polyangia > Haliangiales > Haliangiaceae > JABFXX01. The sequence goes on from VBLP01000207.1 coordinate 17,140, forward strand.
GTCAACGACCTCGCGCACGTCTTCTATCCCGAGGTGGTGCTTGGCTGGCACGACAACAAGCCGCTGCTCCTGGTCGGAACTGATGTCGTGCAGGATTACAGCTTGCACGAGGCACCCGTTGCATCGGAGGCAGAGCTTGACGACACGAACGAGAATCCGACTGACGGAAGCAACCGCGTCCTAGAACTCATCCAGCGCTACCTAGCGCTGCACCCGCATGAACACGCGAACATGTCCGTCGTGCTCTTCAACTGCGACTCGGCGCGCCTGCCACAAGCCGTTGTGGACAAGATCGGCACGCTCTACGAGGACGAAGAGGATGTGCGATGTCAGGTTTTGCTGCGACACGTCGATACCGGACGGCTGCGCGATCTGTACCGCGACATCGTCGGCCTCTCTGACCGGGACGGAGACGCCTTCAACGCCAGTGAGGCGACACAGGACTTCATGGCGCGACTGCGGATCTGTATCATCGCCGATCAAGCGCCACCGCCCGATCCGAAGGATGGGTGTCCTTACGACATAGTGTTCTCGCAGGATGTCATCGCGCGGCACGCGCAACTCGAATGGTACAAGGAAACCGCACGGCCAATCCCTGCAGATCAGCTTGTGCCATCGCAATGGTCGCGACGAAAGCCGGCGGCGAAGGACGACATGCGCTCGGTCGTGTACCTTTGCTGTCCCGCTCAGAGTGCCGAAGGCTGGGCGTATCTCACGGCGATAACCTCGTTTCTAAAGAACGACTGGGATGGGGATGAGGAGCGAAGGCTGCTTCCGGCTAGGCAGCTGGACTTTCGCGATCCACGTACGGCGCGCATTTTCGATGAGACCCACAATCTTGGCAACTGGGTAGTCAACTACGACGAGCTACTCGACCGGCGGCAGTTGATCAATCAGAATGTTCAGATCATTCGATACAAGCAATCTACGACACAGGGTCGCAACGTCATCATTTCGTCGAAGACGCATTTGGGACTTCTGAAGTCGATGATCTTGCGTCGGCTCAAAGATCTCGGACTTGGTCTCTCGGATGGCGACTGCTTCCAGCTCGCCCAGAAGTTCATCGACGACGCCAACGACATTTCTGGCGATATCGTTCTTCGGGCCGCAAGGCGTGGCAAGAATGCGAGCGAGTTGATCGGCGTGGTCCTTAGCAGATACCTTGTTCGACGCGAGCTGGGGGAGGGGCGCTACTTTGGTACCTACTTCCTCGACGACTACGCCGAATGGCTTGGTCATCGAGAGGAGCAGATCGCCGACATTCTGCTCCTTAGTCCCGAGAAATTGCCGGACGGCACGCTCCGGCTTGCGATGATCGCGGCGGAATCGAAATATGGCGACGCTAGCAACGTGGCGGCGAAGCGCAAGGAGTCACAGAAACAGCTACGCGACACGATCCAGCGGATGGAGGAAGCGATCTTCGGCGATCCCGAGCGATTGGATAGAAGCCTCTGGCTCGCCAGGCTCTCCGATCTGCTTTTGGACGGAATTCAAATCCCGGCGAGCTCGCAGATCAATCTGGCGGATTGGCGTCGCTCGGTTCGTGACGGTAAGTGCGAGATCTATCTTCGCGGGTACTCACATGTCTTCGTGGCCGAGGCCATCGAGGGACAAGACGCTTCGGACTTTGTTGCCGTTGCGGGACTTGAGGATTGCTACCAAGAAGTCTTCGATCGAAAGCGCGTGAAGGAACTCGTCCTGAAGTACTTCAGGGATGAGGATCCGATGCCGGTTCGTGCAAGTGTTGGCGACGAGAACGTTTGGGGAAGGCAGCGGTACCGACGGCCGAGCGATCACAGGGTCGTTTACTCGAAGTCGGAGCCGAAGGGCCCTGATGGCGGTACACCTCCAGTAACGCGGCTGGTGACCACCGTGAGTTCTCCGAAGCTTCCTCCACCCCCGATCGTTGCTAGTGGCGAACCGCCGCATGATCCATCTGGCTCATCACGTTGGGCTTATCCAATCGAGACACTTCTCAGCGGCCATGATGTGGGCCAGGAGACCAACGCGGAGCGAGAATGGTTGAAGAGCACGGAGTTCAAGCTTAAGAACGCGCTCCAACAGTTCCACCTGCAGTCGAAGTTGGTGAGCGCAAAGCTGACGCCTAACGCGGCGCTGCTGAAGTTCGCTGGCAGCGCGTCCCTGACCGTTGAGCAGGTTGCGAAGCGCCGATCCGAGCTGCTCACAACACATGGTCTCCATGTGATCGGCATCCAACCGGAACCGAATGTCGTTTCGCTCTCGATCGAGCGCCCTAGTCGAAAGGTCGTGCGGATCCAAGATCTTTGGGCGCGCTGGAAGCCGGACGTGATCCACGGGAACCAAGACCTGTTGATCGGGTTGCGTGAGGACGATGGTGAGCTTCTCTTCCTATCACCCGGGAAAGCGCACGCACCTCACACCTTGATCGCGGGCTCGACGGGAAGCGGCAAGTCCGTACTGATGCAGAACATCATCTTGGGCATTGCCGCAACCAATCGCCCTGAGCAGGCGCGGATCGTCCTCATCGATCCTAAGCAGGGCGTGGACTACTTCCAGTTCGACGGCTTGCCACATCTACAAGGCGGTGTGATCGACGATCAGGACGTCGCGATCGGCCGGCTAGAGCAGCTGGTCGTAGAGATGGATGCACGCTACGCAAAGTTCAAGGCTGCTCGCGTTCCAAATCTTGCGACGTTCAATCAGCGAGCCGCTCCGGCAGAGCGACTGCCAACGCTTTGGCTCATTCACGACGAGTTCGCTGAGTGGATGATGGTCGAGGAGTACAAGGAGCAAGTCGCCACGGTTGTCGGCCGCCTCGGCGTGAAGGCGCGCGCGGCCGGAATTCATCTCGTGTTCGCGGCGCAGCGGCCCGATGCCAACGTGATGCCGATGCAATTACGCGCCAACTTGGGAAATCGGCTAATCCTTAGAGTCGACTCCGAAGGTACGTCTGAGATCGCGCTCGGCGAGCGGGGCGCGGAGCGGCTGTTGGGGAAGGGTCACCTACTCGCCAAGCTCGAAGGTGTTGGCGCTCTCAATTACGCACAGGTGCCGTTCGTCGACGTCGACTTCATGGAGTCCGTGACCTCGATCATTCAGGGGGCCAAGAAACCTACCGTCGCGACTCCATCGCCTGCGGCCTCGGTGGCTGTCCCGCTGCTCGTGGACGAGCTCTACGCCCTTTGCGCGCAGGGGCGCGAACAGGAAGCCGTTGAACGAGTCTTGTCCCGATTCGAGAGTGATCTACGCGCCGACCGATTGGCAGCCGTGGACGAGGTCCTTTCTTCTCATCGCGGCACTCACAATCACTGTCCCCGCCAAGGATTTGCTGCGCGCGCGGGCTGCGTTTCTCCGTCAGGTTGAGGAGACACTTCGTACATCCCTGGGCCCTGAGCGCGCCGATGCGCTGTTGGTGACAAGACGATGAGCCAGGCAGTTCGATTCGTCGATGCTCAACCGTCCCAACGGGCCGTGGTGGCACTGAAACAAGGGCCAGTGGGCCTCCATTGCGGTATCTTCTTTCGCGCGAGTGATGAGGCACTCAGGATCCTACATCTCGCATTCCACTATCAGCTCGCGGTCGATCACTCCTTCGATGGGTGGGCCTACGTAGCTCCGCAGATCGATCCGATTGAGCTTGGCGTGCTCGCAGGATTCTGTTCCTTGCTGAACAGCGTGCAGCCAGGCATCCCCTATGGTTTCGAGTATCAAGCGTCGAAGTTCGACGACGAAGGTCGTTTCGTTCCAGGTCCGGGAGAGAGCGGCCTGACGTGTACGACGTTCGTGCTCGCCGTCTTCAAGTGGGCGCGCTTGGCACTGCTGATTCCGGAGACCTGGCAGTCGCGCACTGAGGACGTCGAGGCGCAGCGCAGACTCATAGTGTTCCTCCAGCGCGCAGCGAGTCCACAGCATGTCGCTGCGGTCGAGGCGGAGGTGGGCTGCATGCGTTTTCGATCGGAGGAGGCTGCGGCAGCAACCGCAATGACTCCGCGTCCTGTCGGATTCCCAGAAGCGTCCGCCGCCGGCGTTCAAGTTCGGGCATCGTTCGAGAGCTGCATGACGACGCGTAGCAATGGTGCGACACGCTAGCCACCCTCGCAATGAGGCTAATTCGAGGGACATCGGAGTCAGCGCTCTCACTGTCTTACTGCGCCGGATCCAAGCGGCGAAGGCAGGGATCGGAGCGTGACCGCTCCCGGAGCTGTGATCGAGACTGCGTGCAGCCCCTTGGCACTCCGCTGTACCTCGTACTCGAGCGCTTCGCCTTGGACGAGCGTCTGCAACCCCGAACTGGCGACAGCCGAGACGTGGACGAAGACGTCCATGCCGTCATCGTCTCGAATGAAGCCGTAGCCCTTGGCAGGATTGAACCACTTGACCGTGCCGCGGCGGCGCGCACTGTCCTGCCCGTTGTCGTGATCGCGCACGCTCGCTGCTGGTTCTCCCGGTCGGCGGAGCTCAGTTGCGGACACAGCGACTGCCACTCCAGGCCCACTGCTAATCGCCGTGGTCGCGGTCGCTGTGAGCGGCGCCGCGATCCCCGGCAGTGTGTTCGTTTGAGCGGCGGCGATCATCGGCGCGGCGTTCAATGCGGGCGCGCCGGTTACCGACGACGTTGCGCGCGTCGGCTGTGCGGCGGCGAGTTTCGCGGGTCCTCCCTGGACAGTGACCGGCGCGCTCGCCTGGCGTGGCGGTGCCGTTGCTGGCTCGTGATCCGGCCGGGCCACGGCGGGTCGGCGCTTTCCTGACTGCGCTGGCTTCACCGGACTGGCCTTGCGCGCTCGCCGCCCGGCAGTCATGGATCCGCGCGACGGCCCGGTGACCGCCGCTTGAGCGCGTCGATCTGGAGGTTTGGGCCGTCCCCGTGTCGGCTGCCGCATGCTCGTGGCGGTCGCTGCCGGCGGCGCGCGCGATGATTCGAGCGTCGTCAGGAGGCGATCGCGATCGCGCTCGTTGCGTAGCTTGGCCCGGGCGAGTCGCCGGATCTCCGCAAGAAACTGTGCAACCGCGGTGGCAAGGTGCGCGCGGTGATGGGGACCCATGGGAGCCGATCATCGTCGAAGCCGTCGGAAATAGCCAACTTCGCTCGGGAGCAGCCGCGGACCAGGGCCGACCGTTGTCGTCTCCTTTCGCGTGGTTCGCGGGAGCACCGCGCCGGCATATCGCGGCGCCGGCGAAAAGCGCTACCTCGCGCGCGTTTATGTCTCCCCGCGCAACCGCCCTGGTTGATCCTCTGAACTACGAGCTCGCTCGCATCCGCCGACCCGGCGTGGCAGTCACGCTCGCGTCCGACGAGCGCACGGTCATCCTGGACCGATCCGCTTCGTCGTGACCAGAACCGACAGCAGCGCGATCGCCACCTGCGACGCAGAACCCGGAGGGCTCATTGCAATCCTGAGATGACGATCCGCCGACCTCTCATTGAGACGTGATCGCGGCGGCATCCCTCTGGATTGGTTTGGTTTGCCGCCCTGCCTTTTGCAATCTCGGGGGCATTGCAACAAGCTTCTGACGATCGTTGACAGGGTCGACCAAAATTCGTTGGCCGCCTGCTCGTCGATCGAGTTCCGCGGGCTTGCACCGCGCAGATCAATCGGATCGGCTGTTCTGATCGACCCTCTGAGATCGCGTGGCGCGCTGGCCTCGTTCGGTGCCACCGTGCCGGTGCCGGCCGGCGGCGGGTTTGGGGATGGCGCTTGCCGCGGTGGCGGTGCAGGCGCGTACACTCGTGGACCATGAGCGTCGGGCGCACCATCGTCGTCTGTGACTACGACCCCGAGTGGCCCCGCTGGTTCGAGACGATTTGCAAGCGTCTCTGGCCTGCGGTCGAAGCGGTGGCCTTGCGTATCGACCATGTCGGGTCGACCTCGGTGCCCGGGTTGGCCGCGAAGCCGATCATCGACATGGACATCGTCGTCGCGTCCGAGAACGAGGTTCGCCCCGTCATCGAGCGCCTCGCGACCGTCGGCTACGCCTGGGTGGGCGATCTAGACGTCGCCGGTCGCGAGGCGTTCAACCCCGTTCGTGACGATGGGCTCCCGGCGCACAACCTTTACCTCGTCGTCGAGAACAACAAGGCTCACCTGAACCACTGGCTGCTACGCGACCTTTTGCGCGCCGACGCCGTGGCCCGCGAGCGCTACGCGGCGCTCAAGCGGCAGAACGCCGAACGCGCCCGAGGTGATCTCGGCGTCTACGTCGCCGCGAAGGCAGGGCTCGTCGCCGAGCTCCTCGGTCGGGCGCGCGCCGAGCGGGGGCTGTCGCCCGAAACGTACTGGCAGCCCGACGTCGTCTGGCCCGAGGGGGGCCCGAGCCGCGGGTGAGGCGCGCACGACCTCGCCGCGAGCCGTGCTCCCTCGGCGGAATCGGGCGGGTACAGCTGGCTCGCACGCAAGGCGGCGACGTTGAGCGCTGCCTCGAACCGCCCGAACATGCGACGCGCGGCCGACACGAGCCCAGCCGAACCGTGGCGGGTCAAGAATGCGTGCTCCACGACTGAGCCGCTCGCCATGAGCCGCGCGAGCGCGTCGATCACGTCGTCGCGCGTCCATCGCGCGGGCGCGGTCGGTGACGCCGGCGGCGAGCTGCTCGAGCTCGGCGCGGTCGCCGGCGGCGCGGCGGCTGTTGTGACTGACGCGGTCGCCAGCGGTCGAACACCGGCCGCACCCTTGCCGCGCTCACCTTCTCTTCATACTCGGCGACGAGCTCGAGCCCACGCATCGAGACCACGCGCTCGATGTCCGCCGCTGGTTGTCGGTGTGGCGCTCACCCTGCTCACGCGCACGTAGATCTTCTCGGCGTCCTCCCGCGCTGCGCCGATCTGAACGGCGAGGTGTTCGAGGCCGCGATCATCCTGCCGACACCGTGGTGGCGGTCGCTGTTCGACGCCGTCGCCGTCCACGCCAACTGGACTGTCCCGGAGCGCGACGGCCAAGGTGGGGCTATCCGGATCGTGATCGCGATCTTCGGTGGGGTCTGGCGACCAACTCAGGTCGGTTCAGATCAATCCGACTGGATCCGCCGCGTTGTCCGAAGTGGATCCAGTCCTGGCCGGCGCCTATGCAGCCGTCGGAATGGTGCGAGATCCGGCTGCCATCAACACTGGTCAGGTCGATCTGCAGCACAGCACGCCGTCGCGATACGCACGAGCGGTAGCGGCCTCGAGCGACCTCGCAGCCGGTCTCGGACCGCGTCGCTGGCAGGAACAGGCGGTCCGGTTCGGGGTGTCGCCAGCCGTCGACCACCATCCAGAACGACGAGTAATAGGACATCACGGTGCACTCGGCGCGACCGCGCTTCTTGATGAAGACGACGTCGGCACCGAGCCCAGGGCCGTGGTCCTCGATGCGGACGAAGTAGCCTTCGCTGTGGGAGATGTTGCCGCCAGCTGCCTTGCAGTAGATGGTCACCTTGCGATTTGCGCGCATTGTTCCGATCTGTAGTGCGGAGAGCATGCCGATGGCCTGTCCGGGGACAACTATGTGATGTGATGTTGCACGATGCGGATTGACGATCGATATGTAAACCTGGAGTCACATCCGAGTGTGGTATTACGAAGTCTCTGGCTGAACCGTTTGTAAATGTCTCAACGCCACCACGCTCAGTAGTGAATTCCGGTTGACGCCATGGCAATCAACTGGAATCTTGTGAATGGCAACCGCGCACTTGTCTGCAGGGCAAAGGTGGTATGCACTCGGCATTGACGATACGTAACCATGAAGACTGGGCTGAATACGGTCGACTGGGTCGTCTGTCTCGCCAGGAGCCTCGGTCACGCGACCTTGACCGCGCTCGTCCGGCGCACCGCCGTCAATGCGGCCGTCACGTTTGAAGCCATCCTGCTCAGCACCCGCAGGGGGCGCGTCGCTGGGTCGGTCGGTGCGCGGCCTGCCGCAAAGCGCACCGGGTCGACGGCATGCTCGCTCGTGGCCGTCGCAGTGGCTGCGACGAGATGGTCGTGGTGTCCGGCGCCAGGGTCTACCGTACCGCTGACCATGGCTCGAACCCGACAGTACTGTTCGTCTCGTGCTGCGATGGCCGCGTGAAGCTCCAGCGGGTATACGACGACGCAAGGCCAGGCCGGCAGCGCCACGAGTGCAACGCCAAGTGCCTCGCGTCGACGGGCCCGGCGTGCGAGTGCAAGTGCCGTGGCGTGAACCACGGGCTGGCCACTGACCCGGAGGGGCGGCCAAGCGAACTCGGCGGTAGTTGCGGCGCGGCTGGATCGGTAGCGCTCGGCGGCGCGTCAGCGCGGATCGGCTCTGGGTCGTACGACCGGGACGCAGGGACAAGTGGCCTGCCCGGCGAACAGCGCGGCGAGGATCTTGAGCGCGACCGGGGCGACGACCTGGCACCGGGCGCCGTTCCATCGTGTCTTGGGGGCCGGCGGCCACGTCGGCGCCAGCTGGCCGACTTTGGCGCCCGCCAGCGCCGAGGCCAACTCGCGGACTTCGCCCTCTGGCGCGGCCACCTCGCCGAGCTGGTGCTCGACCTCGGCCGCCGAGGACTCCGACCGGCTCGCGGGCGGGCGGTTTGAACCTGGGTAGCATCTCGAGGCGCTATAGTGAGAAGAATGCCGCTTGAACAACTTCGGCCGACCGAAAGAAAACGCGTGATGGATCTCGTTGAGCAGGCGGGGATCGACGTCACACCTTGGTCATTCACGGCGGACGGTACGCCAGTCGCCATCCCCGCCTCGAATCCGGCGTATTGCTATGAATGGTGCTTCTGGAACGCTGAGCGGGTCGTGCTCAGCCTCTGGTTCGATCACATGCTCGTCGAAGAGGGTCGAGTCATTCAGCGTAGGAACATGCGGTCCCTCCGGCGGCGCATCGAGCAGGCGAATCACCTCGATCCAGGCACGCGGACCGCAAACGTGCGGCGCGCAGTAGCGGTAGACTCTGCGGTGCAGCGCGCTTTCAAGAACAAGCTGCCGGTGCACGTGATCGTCTGCGATGGGGAGAGGCGCATTCTCGAGGATGTCGAGAGCCGAGATCCATCGAAGGTTGAACGAAGGTTCCTCGATCTATCCCCGTGGCAGGTGATGTCCTATGACTATCTCGGAATCACCACCGCCGGCGACGCGGTGATCGTTCGGGGCGAGCCCATCGACTGACCGTTATCGACTCGTGCCGTGTCTACTTTTGATGCACGCTCGCACGACGATGGCTTACTACGTCTATAAGTGCAACGCGCGCGGGCCCGAGTACGCGAGGGCCTCCGGCGACTGGTGCGAAGTCTTCGATGCTGGCGGGATTCAACCGTGGGGACTCAGCACGCTCAAGGGCGTCGATCAGCTCGATGTCGGTGACCTGCTGCTCGCGTACCAGACGGATCGGAATGAACTCGTCGGTGTCGCGCGCGTCGTTCGGTGGGACCCGGAGGACGGCGCGCGCAGGGTGGTTGTCGAGCCGATCGAGCCGATCGGCGTGAAAGTGAGGCCGCTCAGGAGCGATCCGCGCATCGCAACGATCCAGGCATTTAAGCCGGGCGACATCCGGACGGCCTATCGAATTTCGGCAGTGGACGCGAGGCTCGTGCTCGACGCAGCCCGGCAGGCAACGCGCGAACGGCGACCTGCGGTGCTTGCGACGCAACATGACGAGCTGATCGACGCGTTCGCGGATCTTCCGACCAGGGAGCGACGAGCAGTACTCCGGTGGATCAAGGTCGTCGCGCGTGCGTCGGCGCTTCGGCCCAAGGTCCTTCGCCTCTGGCCTTCGCGATGCGCCGCGTGTGGGCTCGAAATCGTCGATCACGATGGGAACGCCGAGTGCGAGGTGGCGCACATCAAGGACGTGCACGCGGCCGGGCTCGATCTCATTGGTAACGGGCTGCCCCTGTGTCGAACGCATCATTGGGCGTTCGACCGCGGATTGTGGGCGATCCATCCCACGAAGCTGACGATCGAGGTTGCGCGGCGCTCGCGAAAGCACCTCGGCGACATTCACGGCAAGGTGATCGTTCGTCCGTCGTCGATCAAGGGCATCGCGGCGTTGGGCCGCGAATACCTCGAATGGCGTTGGGCGCAGTTTCAGAGAAGGGGTCGCTGAACCACGTCTTTCGCGCGCCCACTATCGACGAGAGCTGCATGCTCGACCACCGACCGGTTGCAACCCTCGCTGATCAGCACGTTGCATTCGGCGTCGATCTCGCGCTCAACATCCCGCCTCGGTCGCGCTGACCCGCTCGCCGCAGTGCCTCAGCGTCATGCTCGGCGCTCGCCGACGTCCCTGACCTCCCCCGCCTCGCCGGGTCTAGCTTTCGTCTTCACTGTCATCTGAGCCGTCGCTGTCATCTGAGCCGTCGCTCTCATCTGAGTCGTCCTCGTCGATATCAATCGAGCTACCCCCAATCTCATCGTCGTCCTCGGGTGGTCCAGACCAGTCACAATCGCCGCTGCAGCCCTCGCGGCCACAGGTGGGACACTCACACCAAAGACGCACCGAGGGCGGGGTCTCGACGTACATGGCTGTGGACATGGTGCTCCCCATGTTACCCCAGGGTCATGCCGACGAGCACTGCGCGAGCTGGTCCTCGCTGACGCATCCCACACGGCCGCCGGCTGCGGCGACCTCCGTGGCGAGCTCGTGGGTCGGGCTCTCGCTCGACCGCCATGCTCACGCGCGCAGTGACTCGCGCTCGACCGTCGAAGCGCTAGGTACCGCTGGCAATCTTGGTGTAGCTCCAGGTTGCACGCTGCGAGCCGCGCGGCCAGACTGTCGGGCTTGTCGCTCTACCACGCCGGCCAGGATCGCGAGCGCATGCTCGTCGACGACATCATCGTCGGCAGCATCATGTGGGGCGAGACGCTGTTCTTCGAGTTGCGCTGGCCGAGACCGATGTGCTGGCTCGGCGTCCGTGTCCCGTTCGACCGGCTCCTCGCCGGCCACGCCGATGTCGAGTGGTTCAAGGGCGACATCGACGTGATGGGTGGGCCACTCTCGTTCGATCGCGAGGACATAGATCGGGCTATGGCGCAAGCGCGCCGCGAGCTGACCGCGCTCGACGCCGAGTGGGCGAGGTACGGACGCTCGATCGATCCAGACCCGGCGGTGATCGAGCGTGCTGCTGGCGTGCGGGCCGCCCAAGAGCTGGTCTGGAATGGCAAGATGAAGTGGCCGCCGGATTTCTCGGCCGGCTTCACGGCCGCCGAGGTCAAGGTCGCCAAGTTCGCTGCGGACGGTCGTCTCCAGGCGACTCAGGACGGCAGCCAGGAGAAGATCCGCGGGCAAACGCGGCGTCTCTGCGATCAGGGCTTCGACCGCGTCGCGCTGATCCGCGCCCTCGTGACCGAGGCGGCCAGCGTGCCGGGCTGGCATCCGTGGATGGCCGCGGGAGCGATCGCGAGGCAGGGCGGGAGCCAGTTGGCACAGCTCCTTGGCATCAACGCTGTCGACCCGTTCGGGACACTACTCGCGGGGTTGGGCGCGATCCCGGGCCGTCCCGAGAGCGAGGCCGGCGTGGGCAACATCTGCATCATCAAGCCGACGCCGGACAACCCGCTGCGGGCGGATCCGGATGTCGACGAGAGACGGCGGCACATCCTTGATGTCCTCGGTCGAGAGCTGGCCGCGTTCCCGGTTCCGACCTCGAACCCGGTGGTGATTCGGTGCTACGCAAAGTGCACGCCGGGGCTGTTCGTTTCGGCCGGGATCGCCGTGCAGCACTGCCCGCGCTGCGCGTCGGCGTAGCCGCAGCATGGTCGCAATCGTTCCTCGACCAGCAGCTCGTCGCCGATCCGCCGCCACCGCGCTCGATCTCATGGTGCGGCGTCGTCCTCGCCTTCACCGGCGTCTATTGAAGCTTCGGCCGCCTCCTTCTTTCGTTCCTCGGCTTCTTCGCCGGCATTGACGATCGGCAGCGATCCGTTGGCAACTCGATGTTCCTCGATGGCGAGCGCTTCTAGCCAGAGACGAAGACCGATGCCGAGATGACGCTGACCACGTGGCCACTCAACCGGGAAAAAAGCGATCCAGAGCCGGTCCCGCTGCAACTTGACACGAAGGCCCGCCGAGTGCCCCTTCGTTCGTAGCCCGTCGTCCCACAAGCCGGCGGAGTCGCCAAATTGGCCAATCCTGCGCTTGTACCACGACGTTTCCCCCACGTAGATCACCGACGGATCCGCAGCGTGGAGAGATAAGGGAGCTTGTATCCCCGAATTGGCAATTAAGTAGATACCGCCCAAGTAGACCATGGGCGCGAGTTCGGCGTCAGCCTTCTTGGAGGTGTTGAAGCCTGAGTACCGTGGCCAGAAGCACTTAGTAACGCGCGCCCAACTACACCAGGTGCCGAGATGCGCCGGCAGGAGGAAGGCCGTTGGTGGGGCGTCTAGAAGGGGCAGTTTCGTACCGCTCATCCCAACAAGGTATGTCGCTGCCGGCGAGCAAGGATACCAGTCTCACCGGGATCACCGGGTACCAAGGGACCCACTCGGCGGCGCCAGGACGGTGCTTCGCCTGCACGACCGGCCGCAACGTGAGCACTCAGCGCGACCACAGCCCTCGACGGTGGAGTCCCTCTCACGTTGGCGTTCTCGACGTAACGCGCCAGGGGGTCGCCGACCAGGCAAGCTCACCAGGTTTCGGCGCCTGCGGCTCCCGGTGGACCGCGCCCGGGCTCGCTGGCGAGTAGCTTGTAGGGTGGTTCGTGGTCCCCGGTGAACTGGCGGAAATGGGTCCCTCGGAGGCCGTGGCGACAGGCATCCGTGGCTGCCGTTCGCCGGTCGCGCCGCGGCAATCGCGCTTCGCCTCATCGAATCGCGCCTGTCCGCCTGCAGTCTAGCGTCTTGTGATAGTGTCCCGCGCTGGAGCGTGCTCCTCGGAGCCCGCAGCAACAAGTTCAGGGAGGCGTAGGCATGCGTAACGGAAAGATGGTGAGGGCCGGGTTCGTGGCGGTGGCGGTGGCGGTGATGGGGATCGGGATCGGGGTGGCGTGGGCCTCCGGCGACTGGAGCGCCGCGCGGAGCAAAGCCGACGAGTTCAAGTCGCGGCAGCAGGATCTCCGCAAGCTCGATCCGGAGGAGACGCGACGGATCGTGACGGCAATCTGCGAGGCCGACGAAGATGCCCGCAAGGACGCCGGCCGTGACATCTCCGACCGTGTCTCGCGCGAGGTGAACGACAAGATGTCCGACCTCGAACGCGTGCGCAACGACGCCAACAAGCTGCTCGATGATGTCATCAGCGACGATAACCTGAAAGACAACCGCGACGACGCGAAGCGTATGAAGGACGACGTGAGCACACGATGGGACGCGATCGAGCGCATGTCCCGTTCCCTGCGGGGCGCCAACCACCCTGTCGTGGCGTTCATGCTGACGCAGGGGCAGCAGGCCCACACCGATCGCCAGCGCGACTGCGACGCGAGCGAGGTCGTGCTTGACAGCGGGCGCGTTGATTGCGTCATAGCCTCCGGGGAGACCTGCACGGTGATTGAACTCAAACCGCAGAACTCGCGTGCGGTCGGCAACGGAATCGACCAGTACCGCCGGTATGTCCGCAGCCTGAACGAGGAACTCAAGAAGCCGGGCTCAGACGTCATCAAGAAGCTGATCGATAAGAAATCCGATTTCGCGAAATGCAAGAGCTTCGAGGGTCGGGTTGACTGCTACAAGCTCTGCCCGGATATCAATGAGGACAACGAGTTCAGGGAGGTGCGGGCCGACTGGCGAAAGGACTGTTCGTGACGAACGCGCTCGAGAGCCCCTCCCTCGCAATCCGCCTCGACTACGGCGCAGGCGTCGCCGGCGAACCGCGTGCTGCTCGCGAGATCGCCGAGATCCTCATGCGCCCGTGCTTCGCCGCGCTGAGCCGGCTCAGCGCCCGGCGCAAAGATCGCTGGAGCAAGCACGCCAAGCCTTCGGTCGAGAGCATCGCCACGTACCTGGCCGACGCGACCAACGACGCGATCTCGATGGACACCAAGCGTGGCCAAGACCTTGTCGCCAGCGCCGAGGTCGAGAACGGGGTCGGCCGCGACGCGGCGCCGATCGTCGCCACGCGCCTCCAAGCCTACGCCGCGATTCCCTACGTGGCCGAGAGCCTCGAAGCGGTGGTTACAGGCGTCCGCGATCTCGCCTCAGCGCTGGGAGCGGCTGCTGGCTTCATCTCCCTCGAACCAAGCTATGGCCTGGCCCACCGAGCAGCCGTGGCCGCTTCGCGTCCGAAGGAGCGTACGGGAATCGGCGAGCAGCGTTTCCGCGAGCGGCGCGCCCGTCTTCGCTACTCGGACCGCATCGGGACGGAGCTCGCTGGCGTCGATTGGGGTACTTTCCTCGGGCCTGGACACCTGGAGCGCGTCGATCTCGGCGAGCTCCGCCGATCCGGCGCCTTCGCACGAGTTGTCGAAGTCTCGCCGAAGCTCGGTTACCTTCAGATCAGTAACGATCCACTGGATGACCTCACCGACGGGTTCGAGGCGAGGCTCGCGCTCGCACGCCGCGCGCTCGCGCCTCTTCTGATGGACGTCTCATCGATCTCGATGGAATAAGGCAAGCGGCTCATCGCACCAGGAGCCCAAACTCTCCTGGTGGGCGCTGTCGACAAGAGATCGATGACTTCCGAAGAATCGCACGACGGCCTGAGTAGTTAGGCTCCCGAATGGATAACTCGATCGAGTTTTGAGGGTCCTGATGGGACTCACCATCGAAGGCGCGCTCACAGAGACTAGTGTAACATCAGCCGATAAGTGTACTCGGTGGTGTTGGCTAACGGGATCGCGTTTACAAGTTTGATCTCGGCGGAATCCTTACCCAATGGTATGCCTTGTTCGCCGCTCATTCCGCTTCCCGGCCCCCACAACACTCTCGCACTGTACTCAGGCTGCTTTGCAACGGAGAGTATGAAAGCCGATCCCTTTGACACCAACTTCCATTGCGCAATAGTTTCCGCCTTGGCGTCAGTGCGATAGAGTGTCTCGTCAGCGCAAAATCTCATATTGGATGGAATCGATCCGAGACTCGCGCTCGCAAAGAGTTTACCGCCGACCTCCCAGGACCGGAAGCTCTGAGATGGAGCGCTCCATTCACATCCGCCACCTGGACAGTCGACTTTAATATTTCCAAACGTGGAATCGGATCCAGTGCGCTCAATAGGCCCCATTGTAAACCGCAGTTTACAATGACGCTTACTATCGGCGGTGCATTCCCTTGGAAGGCCAGGCTGCTTGCATTCACTATCGTCGCAGTCTTTTCCGTGTAGGTTCGGTGAGGAGACCCAGGCTGAGCATCGGTCCTTGGCAACTGAATCAGTAACCTTGAGGGGCATCGTTCGTATCAACGAAACCGTTGCCAAAGGGGGAAGTTCTCGATATGCAACGGCAGTGATAGAACTCGTCGTTTGCGCAGTGGCACCCGCAACGACCGATACTTCGCCGAAGGTCGAGTCGACTCGGGACCAACGGCAGTTAAAGGTTAGCCCTTCGTTTGTGGCGGCGATGATTGTTGTTGGCTTCACCTTGTCGCACGCGAGACCTACAGCATGGACCGCGGCGAGACGTTGATCGCCATTGGCAGGGGCGACATTGCGAACACTTACTCTGATTCCTTAGGGAATAGTAGTCGCCGTCACTTGGAGCGGTCGCGGGTTGTTGGCGTATACCGCCTGCATGCACCCGTTGACCTTTTCAGCGATCTTCTCATCAAGAAACCGTGTGAAAAACAAGTCACTACTTGACGTCGTTACCGTCCAGTGGGTGTCTCTGCAATATTGCGTTCTCGATACGGACTCATCTTCCTTTGAATACTCGCCATGTATCCCAATCTTAAACACCTTAATTGGAATATCAGCTCCGCCAGATGCTTCCACTGCCTCCTTGTGACTGGTATACCAGTCGCCACAAAGTGCATCTCTGAAGGCCGCATTGTAGTCATTCTGATGAGAAGTTTTCAATTCAGTTGGAACTACGAGCATCGCGCAAACCTTCAGCCCTTCGATCACTGGATCCGATGATGGCTGCGCCCAGGCAGCTCCCGCGCAAATAGAGAAAACTGCACCAACAGCGGAATTGCAAGAAATCCTCAGGAATCGCATCTACGAACGTTAGCATGTGCGCAATAATGTGCTATATGGCATACTCGTTCGCATGACCTTATTTGCTATCTAGTATTCGACGGCGCGGCCCATACCGCGTGTCGCGCGTGCGGTGGCGCGTCGAGCGTCCTCGTCCCCGCCGAGACCTTCGGAGCGAGAAGAGGCACATGGGCCGGCCGCGATGTACATGGGGGTGGGTCTGGCCGAGGTACGCCCGACGACCCGACCTCCGCGACCTCCATCTACTTCCTTCTCTCTCGGAGGTCGTCCAGAAACTCCGATCCCGGTGCGACGCTCGTCACGAGAAGCTCGTCACGCGCTCGAGTGCACGCGACGTACACTACCTGACGTTCGGTATCGTATACCTCTTCGAGGTCACCCGTGTCACCGACGGCCTCGATGCGTGCTTGCATAGGGACCACTTCGTCGTCGCATGCCATCACGACCACGCCCTAAACTCCAAGCCCTTCGCCAAATGCATGGTGCTGATCGACACGTGCCCGCTCGTCGTCTGGACGTCCTCGTCAAGCACCTTCAGGGCAAGCCCGCGAGCGACACGGCGGCGCCAGCTGGCCGACCTTGGCGCCCGCCAGCGCCGATGCCAACTCGCGGACTTCGCCCTCTGGCGCGGCCACCTCGCCGAGCGGTGCTCGACCTCAGCCGATAATCATGGGTTCCAACGCGCCGACGTCGGGCGCCTGGCCCGCCGGGCACTCGACCTCGTTGTCGCGGCTATCACGGGCTCGTCGACCTCGACACCCGGCGCAGGCGTGCGGCTACGGGCCGCACCCGTACAGGTACGACCCATGTCGGGAGCTCGCGTGCTGGGGGCTCGTTGCAAAGATTGAGATGAGGCCCGGCCGACTCTTCGTTGAGATGTGTTCGCGCCCGTATCTCTCTGGATTGGGTCGGTTCGCTGCCGTGCTGGTTGCAATCCTCGGGGCCTTTGCACCAGGTCTGTAACGATCTGTAACGATCCTTGAGATCGCGTGCTGAGGAGCAGATCCGGGTCGCCGGGTACCGAGTAGGTGCCAGCGCTCGGCGCGCCGGCCGGGGCGCGAGCACCCTCTCAGCGGTGCGGCGGGGCCTCGGGGCGGCCGAGGTCGCGCACCGCGAGCCGGCGAGCTGCCGCCGGTGGCGATCGCGACGGCTGCAGTCGAGCACCAGGTCGGCGCACTGTGTCGGTGCGGCCGGAAGTTGAGCACCATGTCAGCGAGCCGGCGTCACGAGCGAAGCGCTGACCTGACGCGTCGGCGGATCCATGCAGGTGGTCGGCCGGGGACATGCTGTCAGCGGTTCGGTAGCTGGAGGTGGAGCATATGCCAACCGACCACGACGACAAAGGTCGCGATCAGCAGCCAGGTCGCGATCTCGTCCCACTGCATCGCCAGGCGGCGACGGCGCATGACACGGGCAGGTGGCAGCGGCTGGGACTGCGGAGCGAGCCGTGCGTCGATGGCCTTCGCGTGCACCTCGTCGTTGCCTGGGATCCGGTAGCCATCGGCGCAGAACACGTACCAGCTCGGCGCGGAGGTCGTCGAGAATGCGACGAACCGGCCGCGCGCATCGCGCGACGGCAGCGAGCGGACTCGACCCGAGGCATCGCGGGATCGCGGTGGTGACACGCGCGCCGGCCTGGGTGTCGCGCCCGGCCGTGCCACGAACCGGCCGCGCTCGTCGCGCGGAGGGACGATGCGAGCGCGCTGAGTGGCACTGCTGTCGGTCATGGCTATTCGCCATTGCGGGGCGCGTGCCCAACTCAGGATCTCGCAAATGGTTCAATTGGCAATTATGGAATATTAGCGATCCCTTGATTGTGGTGTGTCGACAACAGCAGTACCGATAATGTCGCTTGACATTGTGCCTCAGCGGCCCGCATTGCCGACCTGCCGACCTGCCGCCATTACGCAGAGGTGGAGTGCTCGCCAGCGATAGGCGATTGGGGGGGGCAGCGTGATTGACTGCGTGCATGTGACTGTCGCGGCGTCATGGGCATCAAACATCGTGAAGATTGGGAGGGAACATACGAAAGAGAGAAGGGCCATGTAGCCAAGGCAATGGACCATACTTGATCTCGAGGTCTCGGCCGAGCGGAGGAAGCGAGATGCTGTTGCCGACAATCTCGAAGCTCAACGGATCTTCGGCGTATTGCTCAGTTACTTTGCCGACAGGATTGTTGCCTAGCGCCACGTCTCGCAGATGTGGCAGCAGCTTTGACGCCGCCAGGGCTTCGACACCCTCACGAGTAATCTCGTTCCAGGCTAGTTGGAGCAGCGCGAGCTTACCAAGGTACGGAGACTGAACCAGCCTGCGCAGTCCTGTATCTCCCAAGGCGGCAGTTTGCGACCTATTGTAGAACTCTATCGAAACCAGACGCGCAAGATGCGACGAAGCTGCCAGTGCATCGATCTGTGGTCCGGCGTCGACGAACACTACAGCTCGAATCGGCGCGATCGCATAGAGCCTGGTAGCGAGAGACAGGAATGTCGGCACATCGAGAACGACGGACTCGACGAAGCCTCGGAAGAACCGCGGATGTGAGGCGATCGCGAGTACGTCGTGCGCCCATGTATCTCCGTGCTGCTCAATCAAGGCTTGAGCGTCCGCATACAGTCGGTTCGCATCCGCAGTGGTACCGGCGTGACGCTCGTGCGCCTCAGCCAACTGTAGGCGCGTCAGCTCTGCCTGTAGATCGCCGTACTGCACGCCCCAGGCTGCGAACGCCTGGCGTGGTGCGTGTGCGTCTGGATCGGCGATCACGGCTTGAACGAGCTGTTCTCTCATCGCATGCTCTCCAGGTCTCAATGGCCACCGTCGCGTGCGAGTGCAGTGTTTGCTGCCGGAATCTGCCTGCCGACATTGTGGATCAGCGGGTTCGCAGGCGAATCGCGCGGCGCCGTCTGGGCCTGCTCCCTGAGC
>VBLP01000207.1:36200-44520 GCA_005887925.1 Deltaproteobacteria bacterium
CGCGCCCGGTGTCTTTCCGGCCGCTGCCAGATTGGTTCCATGAGAGACCACGACCTGGTCATACATCGCGCTGCTGCCGTCGCTGAACGTCACCTTCACTCGGCCGGGCTCCTGGCCAGGGATGGCCTCGCTCGGTGTCATCGACGTGATCTCCTTAACCCCGCGGGCGATCCCTGTGTCATTGAACGCTGCGTTGGTGTCCTGGACGTTGCGCGGGAGACGCGCGGCATCAAACGCGCGCAGCTCCGCGAGCTGGTCCTTCACCTGCTCCGGGGTGACCTCGCCCGCGTTCAGCTGATCCTGGATCTGCTGATACTTTCGTCGTGCGTCCTCCGTGCGTGGTGGATCCGCCGAGGCACGAGAGATCCAGTCAACGATCGCGCCTAGACTGCGCGCTACCGTCGCGTTCCAGGCGCCGGTAGCGCTACCGCCGGAGACGAGCACCCTTCCGCCCTTCTGAACGCCGACCTGGTCGCCGTTGACGAGTCGACCATCGCGCTCGAGTGCTGACTTGTAGCGCGTTTCTGTTGCCGAGTTCGCGTTGATCTGCCCGGGGGCCAGCTCGTTGGGGGGACCCAGGCCCGTGGCGATGTCGGTGGCCTCGGCGTAGAGGTACACGTTGGTCCCGTCCGCGAGCTTTGCCTTGATACGGACCTTCGCGTCGGGAACCTGCCAGCTCGCATCGCGTCGTGTAGAGACCTCCAGAGCAGTGCCATCGAGGATCGGAACGCCTGAGCGGTACTGCGTGAGCGTGGTGGCGCTGGCGATGCTCGCCGCGCTCGTGTAGTTGCCGTGGGCCGATGTCATGTCGGCCGGCGACGCTCCTGATGCCCACCCCGCACCATCGCTCAGCTCGGGCGCGCTCTGACCGATGGGTGTGTCCCCGAGCTTGGCGAACGTCTCCGGGCCGGTGCCCAGGCCGATCGTGGCCGGCAGTTCAGTGACTGCCGGGGGCGCATTCCCGTGGCTCGCGCCCGGAAGCGTGTTCGCGTCGATCGCGGCGGCGAGGCCGTTGCCCTCGATCACGCGCCCGAACTTGTGCAGAACGTGGCCATCGTGGATGTGCGGGGTTAGCAGCCTGCGAAGCTGGTGAGCGCGCTCGAGGTTCTGGCCCTTGGCGCGCTCGGCGGTGGCGCGGTTGCTCCGAGCCTCGACCTCCGTCGGAGGCTTGGTCGGCGGCCGGTCCATGAAACCGTTTGCATGTTGCTCGTCGATGTAGAACGTCGTACCGCTGCCGTCCTCACCCCTGAACAACCCTTCCTTGCCCGGTTCCGCGCCGAACCTGCCGTGGTTCTCCTGGTAGAAGTCTCGAAGTACCTCGAGTCCCTCCGCCTTGAACACGATGTATCCCGGTGACTGCTGCCGGAACAGGTGCGCGCCCTGGTTGGCGCCGAGATCGAGATCGATGCCCGCGGAGGCGAGCTGGAGATCGACTTTCGCGATCTCCACACCCATCTCGGCCACCTGTTCCTTGAATCGCTTGGCTGCGGCGGCCTTGCCGTCGGCGGGAGCGTTCTCGGCGGCCTTCGCCAGTACGCTGACCTGCTCGTTCCAGATCTTCTCGACCTTGTTGAGCAGCTCCATCAACCTGACGTCGTTGGCTGGAGCCTTGCCCTTGAGACCTTCCAGCTCGGCCGCGAGATCGGCGACCTTGGTATTGAGCCGCTCCATCGCGCCGGGTACGGTCTTCGCGGCGAACGCAAACACCTCGTTGCGGAGCTCGCGCCCTTTGCCTTTCACGAGCGAGCTACCGAGCGACATGCACGTCAACATCACCGCGTTGGAGAAGACACCCGCAATGCGCTCGTCCCAGTCCATCATCTTGCCGGTCTTCACCTTCGCGTGAATCTCGGCGAATACCTGCAACCCGACCATGCCCGTCATCGCGCCACCGACCGCGTGCGCCGTCTTGTGCGCCCGGGGGTCGGTGATCATCTTGAACACGCGGCCATAGCTTGCCGAGGCCGCCTTGAGGAATCCGAACATGAGCGCGTTGGTGACCAGGTCTTCGCCGAGGCTGGCCTGGTTGCCGCCGAACACAGCCTGATTGCCCGCGCGCGACACCATCGTGAACGTCACGACCTCGGCGACGAACTCGCCGGAGGCGACGACGGCCGCACCGGCCCCTGCACCTTCGAGGACACCACCAACCGCGGCACCTGCTGCGCCGCCGGTCAGCGCCGCGACGCCGACGATCGCCAGCACCTTGCCGAGCGCCTCGATCGTCTTGACAGTCTTGATGCGTGACCTGATGTCGTCACAATCGCGCTTGAACTTGTCGTTGCAGATGGCCTGGAACGCCTTGACGGCACCGGGGCCGACTGAGTCAAGCGGCTTCCCGGCTTTGAGGTCTTTCTCCGCATTCCCGGCGATCGCCTCGAACTGGACGCGGTAACCGTTCGCGACCTTGGCGTAGTTTGTCGTAAACGGCGCCTTGTCGGCCAGCGTCCCGACGATGCCGGACAGCTCGTCCTCGAAGGAATGAAAGATCTCGATGGTCGACAGCAGCGCCGCCAGGCCGGCCATCACCTGGGTGTCCTGCACCAGCTTGGTGACCTTCGTCAGGCTGCCGGTCTCGCCACGGAGGAACTGTTCGCGCAGGATCTCCCACCGCTGAAGCGCAACGACGTTCGCTCCGCGCCCGTCCATCGGCGCATTCGACCCGGGTACGCCGATGTCCGCTTCGACGTGCGGGTAGATCGACTGCGGGCGATTGCCGCCGCGGAGCTGGCGGACATCGGCCGCTGCGGCGCCCGCCGACAGGATCATCGCGTTCGCGCCTTTGCCCTCCTGCATGTAGAGCGCGGAGTCCCATGACGCTTGTAGCCCGATCTCGTAGAGCTGGCGTACATGCGCGATGAGTGCCGTCGCCTCGTCTGCGATGTCCGGGAGGTACGCGTCTCGGTTGCTCGCAGCGCCGAGCGCGAGCAGCTGCATCCGCACCCGGTTGACCGTCTCGCCCAGGCGCGTGAGCCGCAGTGCCTCGTCGTGCGCACCGCTGATCGGCCCGGTGTACTTCGTTGCGGCGGCATCAACGCGCGCCTTGAGCGCGTCCCACGGCGGTTTCCTGGCGCTCACGTAATAGCGCGCATCGCTGACGATCTCATCGAGCCAGCGCTTCGTACTGAGCGCCGCAACGTCGATCCGCAGCGCTTGCGGATCGGGATCACCAGGTGACACCGTCGCGGTGGCCGTGCCAGGAAGCGCTTCCTTTGACTTCACGACGATCTTGCTGTCGTTGGTCAGTGCGCCGCGCTCGAACAACGTGAACGCATGCTCGCGAGACCGAGGATTCCACCCATCGAGGAGCTTCGTGCGGTGCGTGACCGTGCCGACAAGCGATCGGTCGCCGTGCGGATCGATCACGAGCTTCGCCCATGCGTCGGGCTGGTCGGTCGTCACCTTGACGCTGAGCGGCTGACCGATGTTGGTTCCCATGGTGAATGCGGCTTCGTGCCCGTCGCCGTCGTCGCTGCCGATGTACTTGATGTCAGCGCCCATGATGACATTGCCGCCGACCGGCACTGACGAGATCGAGACCGAGAACCGATCACCATCGAACGTGGTGACCGCGTTGTAGTAGTCGGTGGGCTGCGCTGGCGGCGAGCCGCCGTTGCCGCCGCTTCGCTGGATCCGGAGGTCGGACGTGACCGAGGTGGCCGGCTTCTCCGGCCGACCGCCATGGAGATGCGCAACCGCCGCGGTGGCAGCGCGATCCGCATCGTGCTCTGCAGCGTCATCGGTGCCGCCGCTTTGCGCCTTGCGCTGTGGGGCTGCGACCGCCGCCCCACGCTGCTGCTGCACGTGGGTCAGCTCATGGGCGAGCAAGGTATCGCCGTCGGGGGTGCCTGGCGCGTACTTCCCCGGGGCAAACGCGATGTGGTTGCCGATCGTGAACGCGTGCGCCGATTGCTGCTGGGCGAGCGCCGCTGCCTTGCCGTCGGTGTGAACGCGGACTTCGGCGAAGTCGGCTCCGAACGCCGTGCCCATGCGGGTCGCCGTCGCGCTCTCGAGTGGCTCTCCGGTCCCAAGCTGCGCGAGCAGTGACTCGGGATCGAGCGTGCGTACGTGGGCTTCGCCGTCGGCGTCCTCCGTCCCCGCTGCACTGTCCTGAGCGCCTGCGGCGCGAGTGTCTGGGGCCTCTGTCGTGGTTGCCGGTCCTGCCTCAACCGCTCCTCGACGGTTGCCCGAGGAGAGCCCCAAGCTCGCCGCAAGCGCCGCGACTGCGCCCTCATGCGGGAGTCCGGCGGCACCTGAAGGAGTCAACCGACCCGTCATCGCTTGGGGCTGCGGTGCAATCGTCTCCACTAGGCTCCGCTTGCCCGGGGCGAGCTGGTCGTCCCCGCCAGCTGACCTTATTCCGTCGCGGCCGGTATTGCCTTTGATATCACGCATCGCTTCGACCTGCCCCCTCCACTCGGCGAACATGCGCTGACCGGCCTGCGCTCGTCCTCAGTTCCATCGATCGCCGATGAGCTTCAGCGGCGATGCCTGGAACTATCGCGAGCGAGTTTCGAGCTCGCTGCGCGCGCGCAACGGCAACCGTCGCACGAGCGAGTTCTGCGCGCAGGCATCCGCAGGAGCGCGTTCGGCCTGCGAGAAGTGAAGCGGCGCGAACCACCGTCTCACGGCCGCAGCTACAGCGACAGTGCCAGCGCGGACGAACGTGGACTCCGCTCACGCTGGCTTGCCGCGCGACTACTGTGAGTCGGCCAAACACTCGGCCAGCAAGATCGGTCGCGCGCTTCACTGTCTGCCTCGCAAATCGTGCGCGCCCATCAACGCAGCCTCCCTGGCCCGCGCTTCGGGGCGCCATCGCGCAAGGCGGATCTGCGCCGTGCTCTGTGCATGTCTCGCAGAGCGTCAGCAAAGCCTCCGTAGCGGTCGACGATACCGCGCCACAGCGCTGGATCATCTTGTCGAATCGCGCGCTCGTCGACTGGTTCGCCTCGCAGGCTACGACCGTTCAGCTCCGCTCGCACCCGTGCCCGGTCCCAGTCGACATCCCTGGTCTCGGCGTGGAGACCGGCAGCGCGCATCGCCGCACGCCAGGTGCCGAACCACTTGTAGGCCGCCTTCACGAGCCGGCGCTCGCTGGCCATTGCGGATGCGACATTCATCGAATCAGCGCGGCGACGTCGCTCCTGGATCGCCGCGACGACCTCCTCGCGCGATGGCAACGGGAAGTTGCGTTGTCGAGGCCACCCTTCGATGCCCAGAGCACCGAGGCCCGCTTGCAGAGAGCCATGGCGGCGTTTCAGTGCTTCTGCAACGTTTCGCGCGCCGAACTCCGCCATCCTCATGTTCGGAAACTCGCGCATGAGCCTTCGCAGCTCACGGATGATGGCGTCGTCCGTGTTGTAACGCACTCGCGGCGGGAAGCCGAGCGCGTCCGCATCCAGCCCGGCCGCCAGAATCGCCGCGCGAACTGTTCCGAATCTCTGGCGTGCTCGTTCGGCCTGTGAGTTGGTGATGAAACCGTTTGCTCCCAATCCCGCGCGACCTGACGCGGCTGCCCTGCGAAGCATTGCAAGGATTCTCTCGGCTCGCTTACCATGGTTGTTCGACAGGCGAATTGACTTGTAGTCAAGCCCGGCGCTCTCGATCGCGAGTCGCCACGACCCGAAGTACACAAGCGCTGCGCCAACGAGGCGCGACGGTGCCTGCGAGTGAGCAAGCTTGCCACCGTCGCGATGAATGTCACGAATCCTGCTGACGATGCGCTCGCAATCCCATCGCTCATAGATGCGAACCACGGCGCCGCCGCGCTTACGTTGCACCTTTCGACGCTGGAGGCGACGCGCTCGGGCATGACTTGCAAGTGTCTTGGATTTCATTGCCTGTGCTTGCAGGTCCGCTTAGAAGCTTCCGGCGCAGCCGAATAGCGCTTGTGTCGCGCCGGCAGATACGTACGGCGTCCAGGCGTGGCGCGATGCAACTTGACTCTTTCCGTTCGCGTCAGCTGTGGTTGCTGCCGCCCGATCGCGGTGAAGCAGCCAGACTCCGGCACCCGTCACGGCAAGACCCGCGGCTCCGACAACAATGCCTGCGGTTGCTGTGTCGCGGATGTACCTCGGCGCAGTGGGAAGCGGCTCTTGCGCTACCAGGTAGTATTCCACCCCTGCTGCGATCGATGCGACGCCGATTCCGAGAGCACCCGCCGTGAGTCGGCTGGTGCCGAACGAATCACGGCTCCACAGGTACACCCCTCCGCCAAGGACGAGGGAGCCACCGAGCATAACGCCGACGGAGGGGTTCCTCCCGTCCGTTCCGTCGCTCGGACGATGCTGCTCGTCGTATGACGTGCGAGCGTACGCAACCGCGCCGCCGATGATTGTCAGCGTGCCAGCTCCCATGGTTGCGGCCGAGACCCAGCTCGGCGCCCAGCTCGGCGCGCTGGTCGGCCTGGTGGTATTGGAGTCCGCCTGTGCAGCACTCGGAGCCTCGCCTCGAACGGGGCGACGGAGTACGCGCAACCCCGCCGCCATCGTCCCATCGTAGAGGTAAGTGCCCAGCGCGCGCAGCAGTGGTTCACCGCCAGACAACGGGGCGAACGCACCGATCGGTGGATCGCCGTTTGCGGGATACTGTATTCCTCCCAGGAACGAGATCCCGTCGATGGTCTGCAAGCTCAAGATGATGATGTCGTCGGTGTTGCAACTGCGCGCGAACTCCGTCGCGTACAGCGATGCCTTTGCACGATCGGCATCTGCAGCCAATAGAAAGCCCGCCCAGAGCCCGTCGAGATGGAGCGCTGATTCGACTGGCCAGTTGACATCGAGCGCGCTCGTCGCGCTTGCTCGCACCTCGCGCTCATACTGCAAACCGATCGTGCCCGGAATCTGGACGAGGACAGCATGCGAGCCCGGTAGCTGATCGCCGAGGGCGACCTTTCCCAAACCCCGATACTTGTAGTCGACGAAGATCATCGCGCGGTTGTCGCTCGCGGAGACTGTCAAGGCACCTCTGCCGGTTGCTTGAGCCTGCTTCTCGGCTTCCGTGTGGAGATCTCGTGCCTTGGGACCGAAATCGTTTTCCGGAATCGGGGCGCTCGAGATCCGGAGAAGCTCAATCATGACGCTCATCGCTTCGGGTGACTTGCCTCGCTTCGAGAGCGTCATTGCCAGCGACACGAACGCGTTGTACACGACCTGTTCATTGTTGGTATCAAGAACCAGCAGTGCCGGATTGCGCCGAATCAACTGTACAGCACTTCTCAGCGCAGTCTCTGATTTTTCAAGGAGGCCCTTATCGTACGCCGCCCGGCCTGTCGCGATCATTTGCTTGATGTCGGCCACCGTCTTTCCGTCATCCAGCCTCCCGGGACGCGGTGCTCGACCTTGGAGTAGGTGCCTGATCTCGTCGGCTCGGACGATAAATCCGTGGCGCTCCAATTCGTCGAGCACAGGTGCCATCGCTGCGGCTGCCTCCGGCGAGCGTTGGCCGACATGCGCCTCCAACACGATCGCTGGGGCTCCAGGCTTCGCAACGGCGACTTGATGCCCGACCGCTACTGTACCCAGGAGCACCCCCAGCAGAAGACAGCGGTGCTTGCAAGCACGCCCAGTCATTGGATTTCATCCGCCCCCATATCGTAGCCACCCCCTTGCGGTCTCGTTTCACCATCAATATCGATGCGTACTGTCGCTCCTGGATCCGCTTTCCCTTTCACCGGGGATGTTGGTTGAATATGAAAGTCATTCTGTGACGGATTGGTGAACAATGGATCCGTGTTGATATTTCCGGTGCCACTCAGGGTATCAGGCCCAATGTCGGAGTATACCCAGTTGCAGTTTGCTCCACCGACCTGGGTCCGCGTGCCTCCGATCTGATTTCCGTACACGATGTTATTTGAGAAGGTTAGAGGCTGCGTGACGAGCGTGCATACAACGCCAACGGATGTTCCGTCCTTCGCCACGTTGTCGGCCACGGTGTTGAATTCAAAACGCCGTCTGCCATTGTCAATCTGATCAAACCGTACGCCGCCAAATGACGTCTGCGCGCTACCATTCCCCGCAATCACACAGTTCGTGATATCGAACTGACCTCCAGAAATGGAGATGCCGCCGCCTTGATTCCCGAAAATCACTACGCGGCTCAGGGTGAGCGACGCGGTGCTACCGGGTGGCAAGGAAATTCCGAGGCCGCTTCCAGCAGGTCCCGACGCTCCTGCGATAGTCAGGTCAGAAATCGTGACCTGTGAAGACCCGCGCACCTCCACGATGATGCCGTTTGTCGTGCTTGTCAGCTTCGTTCCTGGGTCGGCGAGAAGGGTCGCGTTTCGTTCGATCTGTATCTGCTCATCGATCATGCCGGTGAG
>VBLP01000210.1:0-4216 GCA_005887925.1 Deltaproteobacteria bacterium
GACCGCGCCTGTCGCCGAATCGACCTTGCTCGCCACGTCGCCGAGCTGCGCCGCGCCCGCTTGCTCGGTGCCAAACAGATAATCGCGCGCGAGCGCCGTGTAGCCGCCGAACGAGTTGCGCACCCACACCGAGTAGCTGTGCGCGGCCACGTTCACGTCGAGCCGCAGGTGCACCGGCACGCCCGCCTGATACGGCCAGCTCACATCGGCGCCGTACCCCGCGCCCGTCCGCACATCGATCGTCCCTGCCGGGCTGAACCGCGCGATCGCTCCGAGCTGCGCCAGGTCGCCGGCCTTGCGCGTGGCCAGGCCGATCACCGCATCGATCGGGCTGGCCGACGGCGTCGCGTCGAGCTCCACATGAAACCGCCGGCCCTGATCGGCGAATGTCTGATTCCACCAGCCGCCGCCCGCCGCCACCGTCGCGCACGCCGTCCCCACCACCGGACCCGCCGCCGAGGGAACTTCCGACGCATCCATGCCACACGCGAGCCCGAGCGCCCCGGTCACTGCGCACACCAGCCCGCCGCCAACCCGCGCGCGCCCACGGCACGCCGGAAAACGTCGTTTTGCTGTCATCGTTCCTGCTGTCACAGCAAGAACCGAGCGAGCGGCGCACGGCACCCGCGCCGTCGCGCACCGCCCCCGACCGCTGCCTCGATGCGATCATCTGCTCCGCTTCTCGCCTCGCCGACTCCGTTGGCGCCCCCACGCACCGCCGTGCAGGCGTGGCCGCGGCCGTGATCCGTACATCCTGATGCCGCTCTGTCCTCGCCTCCCGCCGGCAGCCTCCGATCCGGCTCTGACCTCACTGGCTCTGTGCTTGGCCCCAGCTACGGCCGTGCAGCCGTGGCCACGATCCTGATCCGCCCACGCTGATGCCGATCTGTCCGCACCTCCCGCCGGCAGCCTCCGATCCGGCTCTGACCTCACTGGCTCTGTGCTTGGCCCCAGCTACGGCCGTGCAGCCGTGGCCACGATCCTGATCCGCCCATGCTTGCGTGCCGCGGTGCATCGCCATCACCGGCCCGGCGGCCTATGCTGCGCGCGGCATGACCGAGCCCAGCCTCCCCGCCTGGCAGAACCCCGCGTTCGTCGCCGTCCGCTGCTTCGCGTGCGGCGAGGTCCACGACCACCACACGCTGCTGACCGTGTGCCGCGCGTGCGGCCTGCCCCTCCGCGTCGACTACGACCACGCCCTCGCGCCCCTGCCCCCGCACGCCCTCGCCGGCCGGCCCGCCTCGCTGTGGCGCTATCGCGAGGTCCTTCCCATCCGGCCCGAGCACGCCGTCAGCCTCGTCGAGGGCTGGACCCCGCTGTGCCCCGCCGGCGACCGCCTCCTCATCAAGGACGAGTCGCGCAACCCCACCGGCTCGTTCAAGGCGCGCGGCATCGCGCTCGCCGTCTCGCTCGCCCGCGTGCTCGGCGCCCGCGCGCTGTCCGCTCCATCCGCCGGCAACGCCGCCGGCGCGCTCGCCGCTTACGGCGCCGCCGCCCACCTCCCCGTCGTCGTCGCCATGCCCGAGGACACCCCGCGGACCTTCGTCGACGAATGCCGCCACTACGGCGCCGAGGTCCACCTGTGCGCCGGCACCATCGCCGACGCCGGCCGCTGGCTGCGCGAGCACGGCCCGCGCGACAGCTTCGACGTCTCCACCCTCAAGGAGCCCTACCGGATCGAGGGCAAGAAGACCATGGCCTACGAGCTCTGGGAGCAGCTCGCCGGCGACCTCCCCGACGTCATCATCTATCCCACCGGCGGCGGCACCGGCCTCGTCGGCATGTGGAAGGCGTTCTCCGAGATGCGCGCCCTCGGCTGGCCGCTGCCCCGCATCCCGCGCTTGATCTCAGTGCAGATGGCCGGCTGCGCCCCCGTCGTGCGCGGCTTCACCGAAGGCGCCGCCGCCACCGTCGCCTGGCCCGATCCCAGGACCCGCGTCTGGGGCCTGCGCGTCCCCTCCCCTCTCGGCGGCTTCCTCTGCCTGCGTGCCGTCCGCGAGACCCACGGCACCGCCCTCGCCGTCACCGAAGCCGACGCCGCGGCCGCCACCTCGCGCCTCGCCGCGCGCACCGGCCTCGACATCTGCCCCGAGGGCGGCGCCGCCTTCGCCGCCTACGAGGCCCTGTGCGAGCGCGGCGACATCTCCCGCGACGACACCGTCGTCGTGTTCAACACCGGCACCGGCCTCAAGTACCGCTGAGCTCCTACTTGAGCTCGACGATGACGGCGCTCGCCTTGCCCTTCACCAGCTCTTCCGAATGAACGCGACCCCGCGGGTTGAACTTCGTCAGCCCGTACGAGTTGGGGTTCATCACCGTCTTTCCGTCGGGTGTGGTCGACGCAAGCACCCCATCGGCCAGGTGGACCACCACGACGTCGTTGGCGTGGAAGTGGCGCGGCGTCTTCTTGTTCACCACCCAGGTGTAGCGCCAGACCGTCACGCGATCGTTGTCGAGGAGCTTCTCGATGCCGGGGCGGTCGAACGCATCAGGCAGGCCGGTCGTGTTGGCCAGCGGCCCGATCGGCGGCGCGAGCAGCTCGATGATGATCGAGCGCTCCCTGGCGAGCAGCGGCGTGCCGGCCTTGACGAAGCGCGCACCGCCGCTCTTCAGATCGACGGCCACGGCGTCATGCGAGCGCGTCCCGGTATCCACTCCATCGGTCACGGCGACGCGGGCGTTGGTGACGATGCTCGTCAGCGCGAGGATGAGGGCCAAGGCATGCATGGGCCGGAGTCTACTGGCAATCCACGCTCGCGGGATCCCGTCAGTGCAAACGCCGGCGTTCTACGCGCCGCCCGGGCACGCCACGACGTCATCACTCCCGCTGTTCTTCGCGCCTGGCTCAGCTCCGTGTTCACCGCGGCTCGCCCGGCACATCGCGCGCCGAGATCGCTCCGGCCGTCTTCCAGCCCTCCGCCAGGATCCACGTCCTGGGTCTGAACACGATGAGCGGATCGTAGGTCTCGCGGATCGGCCACATCCAGGGCCTGTCCTCCCAGGGCCTGTCCTCCAGCTCCACCCAGTCAGGGAACAGAATCCCCGTCGAGAATGGGTCCACCAGCCACGTGCTCGCCTCGAGCCGAGGCTCCCTTGAGAGAGAGAATTTTATTCTCTTCTTGGATCGGATTCAGACCATTCCAATTCCGAAGTGTGTCACGAATTGTGCAATATACAGATCAGTCAAATCCATAATCGCATATTGACGCTTCATGCAGGCCCAGCGATACGGGAGTGTTCCTTTCGGAACGGGGCAGCGCCACCACCGGCGCAAGGACGAATAGCGGCCCGGCGGTGCTGAAACACCGACGAGCCCAGGAGCCACGATGAAGAGCATCGCAGCACCCATCCCCAGACTAACGAACGAATCTCACAACCGCAACTTCGAGGCCGGCACCGCGCTCGAGAACCTTCGGGCCCAGNAGCCGCCGATGCACTGCCTGCCCCCAAGACCGCTCGCCAGCGCATCGCGTTCGGCCGGATCCGGGCGCTCGTCACGAAGACATCGGAGCAGGCGAGCGCCTCGTTCCGCTTCGCAGACGCGCAGGTCAGCGCGCTCGTTGGGTAAATGGAAGCAGAGAAGATGGCCGCTGGTTGAGCCACCTCGATCGAGCGGAAGGCGAGCTCTCGATGGGGCGCACCGCGACGATGGGTCTCGCGCCACGATCCCGGCGTTCTACGCGCTGATCGCCGTCGAGCAGCTCCGCTGCTGGCGCCATCTCCTCTTCTCTCCGGAATAGAGAATCATTCTGAAAAGGAGCGCCCGCTCGAAGTGCAGGGTTGTTAGCGGGCGCGCACTGCTCGTGCCGTGTTCGTCCCGCGCGGCCGGTGACAAGCCGGCCGGTGATCTCCCGAGGTCCTCCCAGCCGCGATCGCCCCGCGGCGCGCAGATCGGCATGCCATCGACAGAGGCAGCGCTCACGCGAGATTGGGACACGGCGGCGAGGTTGCCGGCGGAGCCGACGAGGATGTGCCCCGGGCCGAGATCGGAATGCATGCGAACACCAGCTCGGTGCCGGCGCGGTCGTGCCAGCACGGGAGAGCTGTGGGGCTGCGAGCGAGCCAGGTCTCGACGATCGACAACGACTCGCTTGTCCTGCGAAACATCCCGACGCTGTTTTTGGGATCTCGCATTCCTCGTCGGAGATCGGCCTGCGGTGGCTCGTAGGGACGCGTGCGCGCGTGTGGGCTGCAGCGCCGCACATCGCGGGCCGAA
>VBLP01000210.1:4339-27912 GCA_005887925.1 Deltaproteobacteria bacterium
TGGCCAGGGTGGGATGGGGGTGGTGTTTCTTGCGGAGCACACGCTGATCCATCGCCGGGTCGCGGTCAAGATCCTGCACCCGGAGCTCGCGACCGACGCGGATGTGGTCAAACGGTTCATGAACGAGGCGCGCGCGGCCGGGACCCTGGGACATCCCAACATCGTCGAATCGACGGACATGGGATTCACCAGCAACCGCGTACCCTACATCGTGTTCGAGTATCTCGAAGGCACGCTGCTCACCGACGAGATCTATCGGGTGGGCGGGCTGCCGGTGCGGCGCGCCGTGCGGATCGCACAGCAGATCACGTCCGCGCTCCACGCCGCCCACAATGCGCGGATCGTCCACCGCGACCTCAAGTCCGACAACATCTTCCTCGCGGCACGCGATGACACCCTCGATCACGTGAAGGTCCTCGACTTCGGGATCTCGCGCTTCCTGTCCACCGACGTCGAGCAGACTCGCCGGAGCATCGTGATGGGCACGCCCGAGTTCATGGCACCCGAGCAGATCTCCGCGCCGGAGCGCGTCGACCTGCGCGCCGACGTCTACGCACTCGGCGTGATCCTGTACGAGATGTTGACCGCGCGGCGCCCGTTCTCGAACGACGAGGACCCGCGCGCGCTGCTCCACCGCATCGTCTACAGCGATCCACCGCCGCTCCAGCGCCCGGAGGTCCCGCGCGCGCTCGAGGAGCTGGTGACCAAGCTGCTGGCGAAGTCGCCGGACGACCGCTACCAGTCGATGAGCGACGTCGGCGCGGTGCTCGCCGGTGTCACGACCCAGGGCGCCACGCCGCAGCCGCGCATCACCCGCCAGGTCCCCACGATCGGCAGCGACCAGCCGCCCACGGTGGCGAGCGAACCGCCGGGTGAACCGCCGAGGGAGCAGCCGAGCAAGCCACCGAGCGAACCGCCGAGCGAGCCGCCGGGCGGGCAGTCGCCGGCGAGCGCGGTCGAGACGCCGTCGCCGGTGAGCCATGCGAGCTCGCGGGCGGCGACGCTGCTGCCGCGCAACCCGCGACACTGGCTGCCGGTCGCGATCGCAGGCGGCGGCCTGGCGGTCGGGCTGCTCGGGCTGCTGTTCGGCCTGCACGGCGGCGGGTCCGTCGAGAGCGCGGCGACCGCGCCGATCCCGGCGGAGCCGATCAAGCCACCGCCATCGCCGCCGGTCCCACCGGACCGACTCCCCGACAAGGTGCCGATCTCGCTCGACGCCGACGTGCCCGGCGCGCGGGTGACGTTCCGCCGCCGCGTGCTCGCAGCCCCGACGACCGCCAAGGTCACGCCCCACGACGTCGTGGAGCTCGTCGAGGTCTCGGCGTCCGGATACCGGACCGTGCGTTACTGGCTCACCTTCGATCGGGCGACCCGGCTGGTGGTGCGGTTGACCAGAGGAACCGGGATCGTCGAGGCGACCGAGGAGGAGACGCTGATCGCGCTCGGCGAGATCGCCCCCCCGACGCCGGCCGCCGCGCCATCGAGCGCGACCCCGCGCGCAGCGGTGGCGGCGCGCACCGAGCCGGCCCCCGACGGGATACTCGTCGCGACGCAGGCCAGCCGGCCGGCGGGAGCGCCGCGCGCGATCGCGCCACCGGCCGCGGCAGAGGAAGGTGAACCGCGGCGCACCACTCCGCGCCGGATCGGGCTGGCGCATGCCGAGTCGACCACCGATCCCACCGAGATCCGCGCACTGGCGCTCGACGCCATGGCCGAGCCGCTGCCGTCCGAGCCGCGGAAGGTCGAGCCGCCGGCGGCCCAGCCGTCGAAGGCCGAATCGCCGAGGATCCTGCCGAAGATCGAGCTGCCGAAGACCGAGCCGCCGAAGATCGAGCTGCCGAAGACCGAGCCGCCGAAGACCGAGCCGCCGAAGACCGAGCCGCCGATCGATCCCGCGGTCGTGACAGCCGTGATCGGTCGATACTGCCCCGAGGTGCTGAAGTGCGTCGCTCAGGCCAACAAGAAGCCGAGAGGCACGCTGACGCTCCAGCTCCAGGTCGAGCCGACGGGCGCGGTGAAACACGTGCAGATCTCGTCGACGCTCAACAACCCGCCCGTGGCCGCGTGCACCGCCAAGGCAGCCCAGAAGTGGAAGTTTCCCGCCCGCCCGGCGGGGCAGATCGCCATCGTGAACTATCCGTTCGTGTTCAACTGAGCTCGCAGAACGCACGATCTGCAGCTGGTGTAGGCTCGCGGCATGAGCGAGGCTGTGACGCGGTTGCGGCGGACGCTGGTGGAGCGGATCGTGCAGGGTCCGGGCAAGGCGAGCAGCGCGGTGCGGCGCGCGGCGTTCGAGCGCGCGAGCGTGCCGGCGCCCGCGGCGGCGCTGGTCGACAAGGTGGCGAGCGAGGCGTGGAACATCAGCGATGACGATGTCGCGGCGGCGAAGCAGGCCGGGCTGTCCGAGGACGAGATCCTCGAGATCGGGGTGTGTGCAGCGTGCGGTCAGGCGGCGCGGCAGCTGGAGGCGGGGCTGGCGGCGCTCGAGGCCGCGCTCGCGAAGGAGCCGAGCGCGTGAGGCTCGCGATCCTCGATAGCGGCCACACGCTGGGCAAGAAAGCGCTGATGGCGATGATCCGCGTGGTGTCGCGCCAGCCGGTGCAGGACGTGATCAAGCTGATGCTGTACCGCCCGGAGTTCTTCGCCGGCGCGATGGCGCAGCTGACCCACGAGGTGATGCGCGGGCCGTCGGAGTGGTCGGTCGGCGATCGCGAGCTGATGGCGGCGTACGTGTCGAAGACCAACGAGTGCGAGTTTTGAGTGAAGGCGCACGGCGCGGTCGCGTCGAAGGTGATGGGCAAGGACACGGTGCAGGCGGTGCTCGCGGATCTGGCGAGCGCGCCGATCGCCGAGCCGCTGCGCGCCACGCTCGGCTTCCTGCGCAAGCTGACGCGCGCGCACGATCAGGTCACGGCCGACGATGTCTCCGCGCTGCTCGCGCTGGGCGTCACGCGGTCGCAGATCGAGGACGCGATGAACGTGGCGTTCGCGTTCAACGTGATCGACCGGCTGGCGGACACGTTCGAGTTTCACGTCGGGCCGGATGTGGCGTTCGAGGCCGGCGCGCGGTACCTGCTGTCGCGCGGCTATCGCTGACGGCGCGGGCCGGTGCGCTCAGCGGGCGATCCAGCCGCCGGCGAGGACGCGATCGCCGTCGTAGATGACGGCGGCCTGGCCGGGGGCGGCGACGGTGGGCTCGGCGAGCTGGACGACGGCGCGCCCGGGCTCGATGCAGATCTCGGCGGCGATCGGGGCGCCGCGGTGACGGACCTGGACGGCGGCGGACAGCCGGGCGCGCGGTGGCGACAGCCAGCGCAGGTCGCGGAGGGCGAGCTCGGTGCGCGCGGCGGCGGCGCGTGGGCCGACGCGGACCTCGGCGCGCGCGGGGTCGATCGCGGTGACGTAGCGCCGGTCGCGGGTGGCGAGGTTGCCCAGGCCGCGGTGCTGGCCGAGGGTGAAGCGGTGCACGCCGTCGTGGTGGCCGACGACGGCGCCGGAGTCGTCGACGATCGCGCCGGGGCCGGGCAGGCTGCGGCCGCGGCGCAGCGCGTGGGCGGAGACGAAGCCCGCGTAGTCGCCGTCGGGCACGAAGCAGATCTCCTGCGACTCGGGCTTGTCGGCGTTGGGCAGGCCGAGGCGCTGGGCGTGGCCGCGGACCTCGTCCTTGGTCATGCCGCCGAGCGGGAAGCGGACGGCGGCGAGCTCGGCGGCGGGCATGGAGAACAGGAAGTAGGACTGGTCCTTGCCGGCGTCGCGGCCGCGCCGGAGCTCGTGGCCGGCGCCGCGCGCGACGATCTGCGCGTAGTGGCCGGTGACGAGGAGGTCGGCGCCGATCGCGCGGGCGCGCGCGAGCAGCGGCGTGAACTTGATGTGCTGGTTGCACTTGACGCACGGGTTGGGGGTCTCGCCGGCGAGGTAGGCCTCGACGAAGTCGTCGACGACGGCGGCGCCGAACTCGGCGGCGAGATCGACGACGTAGTGCGGGATGCCGAGGTGGGCGCACACGGCGCGCGCGTCCTCGACGTCGCGCGGGCCGCAGCACCGGCCGCCGGCGGACGCGGCGGTGCCCCGGGCGTCGTACAGCCGCATGGTCATCCCGACGACCTGGTGGCCCTGCTCGACGAGGACGGCCGCCGCGGTGGCGCTGTCGACGCCGCCGGACAGCGCGGCCACGACGAGCGGGCGCGCGGCGCGGTCGGCCGGCGCAGGGCCATCGCTGGAGGGGATGCGGGACATGGGTTGCGGAGGTGGCGGAGGTTGTGACCGGAGCGGCGACGATGCCGGGACCGCGCAGCGCAGAGCGAGACAGCGAAGCAGGGATACGACGCAGCCCTCGCCGCGGCGCCGCGGATGTCGTAGATAGCATGTCGATGTCGTCGGCGCAGCCCACGCGATGCGAGCTCTCCGCGATCGCGCTCGACGACAGCGGCGCGGGGGTCGGCGCCTCGGGCCAGACCGCCGTGCACGTCATGGACCTCCTGCCCGGCGAGCGCGCCGAGGTCGTGATCGATCACATCAGCCCGCACCGCCCCGAGGCATGGGGCCGCGTGCTCCGGCGGATCGGCCCGCCGAGCCCCGACCGGGTGGCGCCCGTGTGTCCGGGGTTCGGGCGCTGCGGCGGCTGCGTGTGGCAGCACCTGGCGTATCCGGCGCAGCTGGCAGCCAAGCGCGCGCGGGTCGCGGCGGCGCTCGGCGAGGTGCCGGCGGTGGCCTCGGGCGCGGTCGAGATCGCGGCGGTGCGGCCGTCGCCCGAGCTCACCGGCTACCGCAACAAGGGCAAGTACGTGGTCGGCCACAGCGGCGATCACCTGGTGCTCGGGGCCTACGCGCCGCGCAGCCACGAGGTGGTCGACACGCTCGGCTGCCGGGTGGTCGCGCCGACGCGCGCACCGGCGAGCTGCGCTACGTGATCATCCGCGAGGCGCAGGGCGACGTGATGGTGGTGCTGGTCGCCGCGCCGCGGACGCCGCGCGCCAAGCTCGACGCGGTCGCCGCCGCGCTCGGCAACCACCCGGCGATGCACGGCGTGGTCGTGGTCGAGAACGATCGCCGCGACGGCGCGATCGTGCCGTCGGGGACGAGCGCGACCGTGCTGCGCGGCCACGGCCACCTGGTCGAGCGGCTCGACGGCGTGCCGGTCGAGGTCGGCGCCGGCGAGTTCCTCCAGGTCAACCGCGCCCAGGCGGCGGCGATGTACGCGCGGGTCGCCGAGCTCGCCGAGGCGCGGCCCGGGATCCAGGCGATCGATCTGTTCGCCGGCCTCGGCGGCATCGGCCTCACGCTCGCGCACGCCGGCGCCCACGTGATCGCCGTCGAGATCGATCGCGACGCGGTCGCTCAGCTGCGCCGCGCGGCCCAGCGCGCCGGGCTGCCGCTGACCGCGATCGCGGGCGATGTCGGCGACGTCCGCGGCCAGCTCGGCGCGCACCCCGATGTCGTCGTGGTCAACACGCCGCGCAAGGGCCTGTCGGGCGGCGCGCGCGCCTTCCTCGCCGAGCTCGCCGCGCCGACCGCCGTCTCATGCCGGGCACCCCGCAGATCGAGACGATCGTGCGGCTGCGCCGGCCACCGCGCGCCGCCCGCCGCGGCCTGCGCTGACCGGAGACCGGGCTCAGTGCGGCGCCTCGCGCGGCGCGAGGTCGTTGCCGAGCGGGATCAGCAGGGTCGAGCCCTCGAGCGCGTGAAACGTCCGGACCAGGTGCCGGTGCTCGCCGCCGAGATCGACATCGATGCGCAGCTGGCCGTCCTCGTCGGACAGCGCGACGGGGAACCGGCACGGGCCGATCACGGCGTCGGGCAGCGCGATGCAGCGGCTGGTGGCGACCGGCGCCGACGACGCGTCTCGCGCCGTGCCGGCGACGACCTCGACATCGATCTCGCGCACCCGGGGCCGCGCGTCGCCGAGCTCGAGCTCGACGGTGGTGTGGGTGCGCCGCTCCTTCTCGCAGCTATCCCGGGCGATCAGCGCGATCGCGAGGAAGAACGCGATCGGGGCGATCCGGCGCCGGAACAGGTCGTAGAGCGACACGGCAGGGTTCTAGCACGATCGGCCGTGGGCGCCCGCGCTCGCCCGCGCGCGCCCGCGCTCGCCCGCGCTCGGGCGCCCGCGCTCGCTCGCGACAGAGGACGCTTGTGTCGCGCAGACGCTGCCATGGATCAGGGAGGGCTGATACTCCGACGCCGCACTTCGCGCTGCCGCGCGTGATCGTGCGGACCGAATCCGGTCGATGACAGTGTCCATTGTTGCCAGCTGCGGTGGCCGAGGAGCAGAACAACGTGCGACGCGCCATCGCGCTTGCGGAAGCGAGGCTCGCGTGAAACTCTTGGCGGTGGTCGGGTGAGGCACTCGACGGAGGAAGGGATGACGATGCGGAATGGTCTCGGGGCTGTCGATGTCGCCGCGACGGCGCACCGGCGGTGACGTCGGCCGTTCCGGCAGATCGCAACCAGCACTGCGCGACGACGAACGGCCGAGCCGCCGTCGACGATCGCATTGCTCAACATATGCCACGGGGGATTCGATGGACAAGCCAGCTCAACTCGTCACGCTGCCCAGCGGTTTTACCTTCCACCACGCAGCTGCCGCGGCGCACGTCATGCAACCGCCGCACACGCACGGCGTGATCAGCTCGCGCGGACTGGAAGAGGGGCTCAAGAAGTTCACGCCGCGCGAGAAGCACGCCGACGTGACGCTGTCGTTCAACACGGACGGCTTCGTCGCCGCGCTCCACGCCGCGCTCGCCGGCAGCACGGCGGGCTACGCGATGCAGCTCCGCCACCGCGGCGCACCGATCGCCTCGTCGCAGGTCAACTGGGCCAAGCGACCCTCCGACGGCTCGGAGTCCTGGGCACAGGCGGTGCGGATGCACGTCGCGAGCTGCAGCAAGCTGATCACGGCGATCGCGATGACGCGCACGCTGGCCGCGCACAACCTGCCCGCCTCGACGAAGATCATCAATTACCTGCCGACCTACTGGGCCAAGGGCCCCAACATCGACAAGATCACGTTTGCCGAGCTCATGACGCATCGGTCCGGCTTCCGCGTCACCGGCTCCGACATGTCGTTCCCGACGATGAAGGCGCTGATCGCCGGCGGCGTGAACGCGAGCGATATCGGCGTGTACTCGTATCAGAACACGAACTTCGGTATCTGCCGCATCCTCTTGCCGGTCATGAACGGCACCGTGCCCGCCGGCACGACGTTCCCCGGGCCGCTCGAGGATCAGATGTGGGACTTCGCCACGGTCTCGGCGTACACCGCGTACTGCGACCAGCACCTGTTCCAGCCCGCCGGCGTCTCCGGCCCGACGCTGAGCCATCCCAACCCGGATGCGCTCGCCTACAACTTCCCGCCCGCCGCCGGCTGGAACTCCGGCGATCTGACCAGCGAGTCCGGCGGCGCCGGCTGGCACATGTCGGTGGACGACCTGCTCAAGGTGATGGGCTGCTTCCGCCGCGACGGCAAGATCATGTCGCCCGCCGCGGCGCAGGCCATGCTCGACGACAGCTTCGGCATCGACCTCACCGAGACGACGCCGCTCGGCACGCTGTACAACAAGAACGGTCTGTGGCAGTCGGGCGCCGGCCAGATCGAGCAGAGCCTCGTGTATTTCCTGCCGCACGACATGGAGCTGGTCGTGCTCGCCAACTCGCCGATCGGAAACCCCGGCCAGTTCTTCCGCAACGTCGTCACCCAGATCTACGTGGACAGCATTGCCCCCGAGATCGCGGTCGGCGGCTGGATCGCGCGCCACGGTCTCACCTCGGAGCAGTACCAGGAGGCCTTCAACAACTACGTCGGCGTTCACGGCATGCAGCTGATGTGCGTCAGCGGCTACGGCACCACGGCGCCGCACTACGCGGCGCTGTGGGTCAAGACCGCCTCGCCGCCGGCGTGGCAGGCGCGCCACGGCCTCACCGCCGCGCAGTATCAGACCACCTTCGATCAGCTCGTGGCGCAGGGCTATCACCCGGTGCTGGTCAACGGCTATGCCACCACCGCGGGCCCGCACTTCGCGTGCATCTTCCAGCAGGGCGCGACGGGAGCCTGGGCCGCCCGCCACGGCCTCACCGCGGCGCAGTACCAGGCCGCGTTCGATCAGTTCAGCCACGAGGGCTATGCGCTCGACTGGGTCAGCGGCTACTTCGACGGCAGCCACGACCTCTACGCCGCGATCTGGCGCAAGATCCCGGGCGTACCCGCCTGGAAGGCGCGCCACGGGCTGACCAGCGCGGAGTACCAGGCGTTCTTCAACGACGTCACGGGCCACGGCTACAAGCCGGTCGTGGTGTGCGGCTACAGCGACGGGACGCACGACCGTTACGCGGCGCTGTTCCGGCAGATCGCCCATGCGCCGGCGTGGCAGGCGCGCCACGGCCTGAGCTCGGCGCAGTACCAGACGACGTTCGACCAGCTCGTCGGCCAGGGCTACCGGCTCGAGCAGGTCAACGGCTACAGCGTGGCCGGCCAGGACCACTTCGCGGCGATCTGGACGAAGTAGCCACCATCGGGCGCGGTGTGGCACGACGCGGTTGCGAAACGTTGCCAGATCGGTTCCTCTCGCGCGAGAGGCATCATGTTCGTAGCGACCACCGCGCGCCTGACGCATGCCGGAGCCAGGCAGATGATGGCGACGGCGCTCGCGGAGGCCGAGCGCATCGGCGTCGCCGTGACGGTCGCGATCTGCGACGCGGGAGGCCACCTGATCCTGCTGGAGCGCATGGACGGCGGGCGGTTCCACACCGTGCATTCGGCCATCGCCAAGGCCGTGTGCGCGGCGTCCAGCCGGCGGCCCACGGGTCCGAGCGGTGCGCAGGGGCAAGCGCTGGATGTCACCCACGCGATCGGCCTGGCGCTGGCCGCGGGGCCGGAGCGCTGGACGGCGATGGAGGGCGGCTACCCGGTCGTGGTCGACCGTGAGTGCGTGGGCGGCATCGGGATCGCCGGCGGCGACTGGCAGACCGACGCCCGGATCGCGGCGGCGGCGGTCGCGTCGATCGGCGGCGCGACGTGACCGAGCCGGTGCGCGTGGCCTGTGTCGGGCTGGGGTGGTGGTCGGACGTCCTGGCCGATGCGATGGTGCGCTCGGGACAGCTGCGCATCCTGGGGTGCTACTCGCGCTCGGCGCCCAAGCGCGAGCGGTTCGCGGCCAGGTACGGCTGTCACGCGGCGGCCAGCTACGAGGACGTGCTGCGCAACCCCGAGGTCGAGGCGATCATCAATACCACCCCGAACGCCGCGCACCTGGAGACCACGGCCGCCGCCGCCGCGGCCGGCAAGCATGTCTTTCTGGACAAGCCGATTGCCAATACGCTGGATCACGCACATGCGATCACACGGTGCTGCAGCGCGGCCGGCGTGGTCCTGGCCGTGGGCTACCAGCGCCGCCGCGAGGGGCAGTTCCGCTGGATGCGCGGCCAGATCGAGGCCGGGACGCTGGGTAAACTGGTCAACGCCGAGGCCAACATCAGCCGCGACCGCCTCGGCAAGATCGATGCGAGCTCGGCGGCTGGCGAGCGCGGCGGGGAGGCTTGACGCCGGCCCGGCGCTGGGCGCTGCGCCTGGCCTCCATCGCCGTCCTGCTGCTGGGCTGGGAGCTCTACGGCCGGTCGCTCAATCCGATCCTGCTGTCGCGCCCGACCCTGGTGCTCGCCGCCGGCATCGACATGATCGCCGACGGCAGCCTGCTCCACGCGATGCACGACAGCCTGATCGTGCTGACCCTGGGGCTGGTGGCGGGCGCGATCGCCGGCGTGGCCCTCGGCCTGGTGGCCGGCCGGATCGAGGCTGTCGCCGCGGTGCTGGACGTTCCGGTGAACGCGCTGTACGCCACGCCGACGGTCGCCCTGATCCCGATGATCGTCCTGTGGTTTGGCTTCGACGTGATGGCCAAGACCGTGGTGGTGTTCCTGTTCGTCGTCCTGCCGGTGCTGATCAACACCGTGCGAGGCGTGCGCGAGGTCGATCCCGGCCTCGTCGAGGTCGCCCGGACGTTCTGCTCGAGCGAGCCGCGAATCTGGCGCGACCTCGTCCTGCCGTCCGCCCTGCCCTACATCATGACCGGCATCCGGCTCGCGATCGGCCGGGCGCTGACCGGCGTGATCGTGGCAGAGTTCTACACCGCGTTATCCGGACTGGGAAATCTCATCACGACCAATGCCAATCAGTTTCAGACCGCGCGCATGGAGGTGCCCATCGTGATCATCGCCGTGCTCGGCGTGGGGCTCACCATGCTCCTCGAGTGGGCCGAGCACCAGCTGGCCCGCTGGCGGGAGACGCCATGATGCGCGCGGCCCGTGATCTCTTGTGGAAGGTGCAGCCCATGCGAACGCTCGCTCGATCTCTGTCGTGCTGTGTACTGGCCTCCGCGCTCGCGTCCTGCGGCAAGGCATCGAGCCCGGCCGGCGATGCCCCGGTCGCGCTGGAGCTCGGTCTGCCGACCGACGTCACCAGCTTCGCGAACGCCGACGTGGCGGTGGCGGAGGCCCAGGGGTTCTTCCGCGCCGCCGGGCTCGCGGTGCACGTCAAGAACCTCAGCTCCGGCGTCACGGTCGTCCAGGGCGTCGTCGGCGGCAGCCTGAACGTCGGGGCCGCCAGCATCGAGCCGGTGGTCAACGCCCAGGCCCGCGGCGGCGGCCTGGCGATCATCGGCTCGTACGCCGACCGGCTGACGGTCTCGATGGTCACGCCGGTCACGATCCAGACCCCCGCGGACCTGCGCGGCAAGCGCCTGGGCATCCAGCAGGTCGGCGCGTTTCGCGAGGTGATGACGCGGATGGTGCTCGAGGGCGCCGGGTTGACACCCGCCGACGCGACGTATGTCCCGGTCTCGGCCAACGGCTACGCGAGCGCGCTGATCCAGGGCACCATCCAGTCTGCGATCCTGCAGACCGAGCAGGCGATCGACGCGCTGCAGCGCGACGAC
Source organism: Deltaproteobacteria bacterium (assembly GCA_005887925.1). GTDB lineage: Bacteria > Myxococcota_A > Polyangia > Haliangiales > Haliangiaceae > JABFXX01. The sequence goes on from VBLP01000210.1 coordinate 15,265, forward strand.
AAGCTCCACGTGCTGGTCGACCTGGGCCAGATCAGGCCGGACTACTTCTATGGCACGTATGTGGTGTCGCAGGGCTGGCTCGCGCGCAACCAGGACGTGGCCCGGCGGTTTCTGACCGCGATCGTGCGGGCACACCGCTTCATGTACCAGGACAAGGCCGGCACCGTGCCGATCGTCGCGCGCGCCACCGGGCTGAGCGAGCCGGCGATCGGCCGGGCCTACGATGTGCGCGCATCACCAGGACCGTCCAGACGATGCAGCAGTTCAAGATCCTGACCGGCGCCGCGCCGTCCGAGTCGTCGCTCGTCGATCGCGGCCCGATCTCGGCCGTGATCCGCGAGCTCGGCCCATGGACCGGGGATCCGCGCTGGCATTGACCGCGAGCATGCAAGGAGATCTCATGGGGTATGTCATCCCCGCACCACCGATCCCGAGCCTTGGCGTCGACGGCACCGAGGCGCGCTTTCCGATGCACCGGATCTACTGCGTCGGCCGGAACTACGCGGAACACGCGCGCGAGATGGGTCACGATCCCGACCGCGAGCCGCCGTTCTTCTTCCTGAAACCGGCCGATGCCATCGTGACCGACGGGCGCGACTTCCCGTACCCGCCCCAGACCAGCGACGTCCACCACGAGATGGAGCTGGTGGTCGCGATCGGCAAGGGCGGCGCCGACATCGCGACGGCGAGCGCGCTCGACCACGTCCACGGGTACGCGGTCGGGCTCGACATGACGCGCCGCGATCTGCAAGCCGCGGCCAAGAAGGCCGCGCGGCCGTGGGACGCCGGCAAGGGCTTCGATCCTGGTTGAAGGTCAACGGCGAGATCCGGCAGCGCGGCGACATCTCCCAGCTGATCTGGAAGGTCCCCGAGGTCATCGCTCACCTCTCGGCCCTGTTCACGCTCGCGCCCGGCGATCTGATCTTCACCGGCACCCCGGCCGGCGTCGGCGCCGTGCAACGCGGCGACACGCTCGAGGGCGGCGTCGACGGTGTCGGGACCCTCCAGCTCCACGTCCGCTAGCGCGCGAGGTGCCATGCCGCTCAGCTATCTCGAGCACTTCCTGGTGCAGACCGCAGATATCCAGGCCACCTGCGACTGGTACGAGCGCGTCCTCGGCTTGCGCCGCGGCCCGACCCCCGACTTCAAGTTCCCGGTCCAGTGGCTCTACCTCGGCGACCGCGACGTGATCCACGTGACCGAGGGAGGCGCGCAGACCTCGGCGAACCGCAGGCGCTATCTCGGCCAGCACTCGGATGCGCTGTCGGGCACCGGCGTCATCGACCACCTCGCCTTTCGCTGCACCGGCCTCGAGGACATGATCGACCACCTGCGCCAGCTGGCGATTCCGTTCCAGCAGCGCATGGTGAGCGACCAGGGCCTCTATCAGCTGATCCTGTCCGATCCCAACGACATCAAGATCGAGCTCAATTTCCTCGCCGCCGAGGCGATCGCGAGCGGCATCCGGCCAGACCTGATCGCATCCCAGATGCCGGACTGACCGATGCCGGCCGGCCGGACTGACTGACGCCGGATCGACGCCGGCCGATGCCGGCCGATGCCGGACTGCCGATCAGGTCGCTTGATCGCTTCGCTCGCGTCCGGCGCGACGGTCGTCCCGCTGGAGGTTGCCGAACCGGACCGCACCACCGACCGGGACGCAGAAGATCCGGGCTCGCACCTTGGTGCGGCGAGCCGCCTGTCGCGTCAGCTCGAGCGCCTCCAGCGCGCTGGTCCGCTCGATCAGGTACATGCCACTGGGCAATCGGAGATTCTCGCGGCTGGTTCGGCCCTTGACCGTCCGCACGAAACCGAGCTCGCTCATCGCGTTCGAGAACATTGCCTCGGACTGCGCGAATTCGAGCTCGACTCGGACGACCGTTCTCGCCATTGGCGTCAGCATAGCGCACCGGCGGAAAAAGGCGACATTTCGTCGCTCGACGAGACACTTGAACCCCGACACCAGATACGCAGAACACTCATTTCTCGTCGCAGTGGCACGCACCCCGGGTCGGAGCATCGTCCTCGACAGGGTCGCCCGAGGCATCCGCGGGCGTGCCGGGATCGGATGTCACTCGGTCTTCGAATCGCCTCGGCGCCCTGGTAGGATGAAGCCATGGTGCCAGTCGAGTGGGTTGGCGCGAGCGGGTGCGCGTATCGCTGCACCCTCGTGGTCGCGGTGATGCTGGGGCTGTCGCCGGGCTGCGCCGCGGAGCGGGGTCCGTCGCAGATCACGATCAGGACCTACCCCGGCGGCGTCCCGGTCGCGGACGAGCCATCGTCGAACGCGACGCTCGTCGCGTTTCAGGACGGCGATCAGCCGTGGCGAGCCCTGGACGGCACCGGCGGCGTCTACCATGCGACCGTCACCGGCGAGCGCTATGGCGTCGCCGTCGGATGCGATGCCGACGGCGTCGATCTATCCGGGATCGCGGTCGTGCACCGCACCCTCGCCGAGGCCACCGAGCTCGCGCTGGCCGGCTGCCCCGTTGCGCCGACGAGCGCCGGGACCGTGGTGCTCTCGGGCACCGTTCGCGGGATCCCGGCCGGACAGAGTGCAGCGGTCACCGCAGCGACGCGTCGCAACGCGACCACGGCCACGGTGAGCACCGACGGCAGCTATCACCTCACCGTCCCCGCAGGTCAGCGCCGGCAGGTGTTCGCGCGCAGCTTCCTCGTCGACACCATGGGCCAGCTGGTCTCGACCCGGTTCTACGTCGGACCTGCGCTCGACCTGACCGCCGCCGCAACGCTCGACATCGATATCGCCGCCGACGGCCGTCCGGCCCAGAGCGGCGCGCTCGCCACGCAGGGCGTCAACGCCGACGACAACATCGTCGTGATCGCCCAGGCGCTGACGCCCCTCGCCGCGCTCCCGCTCGAGCTGAAGAGCACCGGTCACGGCGTCCCGACCAGCTACGAGGCCGTCGACCCAGGCCAGCTCGGGGTCGGTGACCTCCTCGCCGTGAGCGTCCAGACCAACGCGACCACCGTGGCCGGGGTCCCCGGCGGGCATCGCCAGTTCTTCGCCTACACGGCCCCCGGCAAGCCGGTCAGCGTCGCGCTGCCTGCGCCGCTGAGCGTGCCCGCGCCTCAGATCTCGCACGCGAGCTCTCCCTTGCCCATCATCAGCTTGCCGAGCGACCTCGTCGCCGAGGTCCGCGACGGCGCGTCGCTGATCGCCTCGATCTCCTCGACAGTACCGACGCCGCCGGGGTCCGCCCTCCGCTATACCACGATCACGCTGAGTCGCGACTACCTCGCCGGCTCGGGCGCGCCGAGCTACACCGCGCCGGACCTCAGCGCGCTCGCCGGGTGGCAGCCGGGGATGGCGCTCGTTCCGGGCCAGTCAGCGCTCTGGTCGGTCGGCATCCAGGAGGCGAAGGTCTCGTCGACCCAGCACCGCAGCGACGGCGACGTGGTCACCCTGACCAGCGTGATCGGTTCGCTCGCGCTCTGATCTGAAGCGCGTGTTCGCCACCGACGTTCTGGTCTGCGACGCCTGCGGCGGCGCGATTCGCATTCTCGCCATTCTCCCCGAGGGCGACGCCAGCCGCGACATTCTCGAGCACCTTGGCCTACCCACCGAGCCGCCCCGCCCGGCGCGGTCGGCAGACCCGAGCCGGTGCGCGACGACGTCCGCTATGCATTCGATCTCGTGACGCGCGGCGGTCATGATTGCGTGCCCCGATCTCCGGGCCATGGGCGTGCTGCAGCGAGCGCGCCAACTACGCAACCGATCCGTGCGCCATGGCGCGTCTGCGCAGAAGTCGCCATGGGACCCGCCGGGTTGTAGCAGGCCCTCGAGGCGCGAGTCGTATTTTCTGGCAACGCACTCCTCATGTCACCGGCATGGGGTCACGCTATACTCCTTCCGATGAAGCTGCCGTTCGACAGGGAGCGCATGCGCGAGCGGAACCTGCTCGATGACATCGACGAGATCGAGCAGGCGATCGCCCAGTCACCGGAGGAGCGTTTTGCGGCCGGGCTGGTACTCAGCAACCTCGCCCTGGCATTTTTTCGTGGGAACCCGGATGCACCGGTTCTGGACCGGCTCGAAGAGCTGGAGGAGAAGGCACGGCTCTGGGCCGCGCCATTGAGGGCGATCCAGCGGTGACCGACTCCCCGCTGCAACCGGCTCTCGACGCCGCGATCGAGGCGCTCGAGGGGCTCGGGCTTCGGTATGCGCTGGTCGGTGGGATCGCGGTCAGTGCCTGGGGCGCGTCACGCGCCACGAAGGATGTGGATCTGTACGCGGAACTTGGAACCGCCATACGTCCGCGGCTCCACCGCGAGCTCGTGCAGCGCGGCTTCCACGTACCCGCAATGGATGAGGAACTTCAGCGGTTCGGCGTGTTCCGATCGCTGTTCCGTCCAACGAACGTGTTCGTGGATATCTTCGATGCCGACAATCCTCTCGGGGAAGCGATCCTGGAACGCCGGCGAGAAGTTCATGTGCAAGGCAGGACACGCTGGACGGCGGCCGCCGAGGACCTCATCGTCCTCAAAGCGTTCTCCGATCGCGCCCGGGACCACGAAGACGTGACGAAGCTCATCGCCGTGAGTGGTCCGAAACTCGACATGACCTACATCGAGAACTGGGCACGCGAGCTGGATCGCAGCATCGGAGGAGACGAGGTCACCGAGCGCCTCAAGCGAGCTCAGCATGACGCGCGCCGCACGCGCGGTGGCCGGAAGGGAGGCGAAGGCTGAACGCTGGCTGGCAGTGCTGGGCGTGCTTCGGTACGGGAATGCAGGGCCGGTGCGGTGATCGAGATCGTCGCCAAGGTTGCAGGCCCCGGTCGATGCCTTGCAGTCCCTCGTAACTACGCGATTTCAGAGCCGCCGCAGATGTACCCTCCGAGCCGCGCGTTCGGTGTCGTGATGAGGAGCCGCGCGTCGCCTCATCTCGGTTGGAACGTTCGCCGCCGTGAGCCAGCCACGCGACATCACGCTCGGTTCTGCCGTGCAGCCCACGGGTGCTGCGAGCGGGTCCTCCGGCCGGAACGTGATCGCCGTGATCGGCATCGACGGCTACCCGCACTGGCGGCCGCTATCGAACGCGGTGCGCGATGCGCGCGATGCCGCGGCGCTGTTCGAGCAGCTGGTCGGAGCCATGCGCCGACGAGTCGCTACTTCGGCGTGCCGACCCTGGGCAGCACGACGTGCGACGGGTACGCCGCCGAGTGCAGGATAGTCTGGGTCGCCGGCACGTGGGCGGTCTCGGTCTCGTTGTGGCCGCCGGTGTTGAGGTTGCGCGACCACATCGGGAACGCGGCCGATGCGATCTCGACCCGCAGGCGGCGACCCTTCTTGATCGTGATTCCCGTCTGCCACAGATCGAGGGTGTAGTTCTCGACCTTGCCGGGCGTGACCAGCGTCGGACTGCTCACCGACGCGCGGTAGCGGGCGCGCATCCGGCACGACGTTGACACGGCACCGGCTCGCCGTCGCGCTGTCGTGCCGTCCGCATGCCGCCAGGTCCGACACTCCGGCGTGTTCCGACGAGGGCCAGCGGACCCTCCCCTGAGCCTGCGCCGGTGACAGACCCAGGTGATATCGATCCGCGATGAATGATGTCTCGCGCGACGTCCTGCGCGACGTGTTTGGCCACGCCGAGCTGCGGCCCGGGCAGCGCGAGGCGATCGACGGCGTGCTCGGCGGGTGACGGCGATCGCGCTCGCGCGGCGCGGTGCGGGCACGACGATCGTGGTGTCGCCGCTGATCGCGCTGATGAACGACCAGGTCGGCAGCCTGGGCGCGCGCGGGGTGGCGGCCGCCGCGGTGCATAGCCAGCTCGACGATGCGGTGCGCGGCGCGGCGATCCGCGCGTTCGTCGTCGGCGAGCTCGCCGTGCTGTATGTCTCTCCGGAGCGCGCGGTGCTCGACAGCTTCAAGCGCATGCTGGCGCGCACCCGGATTGCGCTGGTCGCGATCGACGAGGCGCATTGCGTGAGCCAGTGGGGCCACGACTTCCGCCCCGAGTACATGCGGCTCCACGAGCTGCGCGACGTGGTGAGCGCTCCGATCGTGGCGCTGACCGCGACCGCGACGCCGCGCGTGCTGCGCGAGATCGCCGGCGGCCTGGCGCTGCGCGATCCGGTGATCGTGCGCGGTGACTTCCGGCGGCCGAACCTGGCGTTCGAGGTCCAGCACCACCGCGGTGATCCGGACCGGCTGGCGGCGACGATCGCCGTGCTCGACGGCGCGGGTCTGCGCGGCCGGACCGGGCCGGGGCGCGGGATCGTGTACTGCAGCACGCGCAAGAAGACCGAGACCGTGGCGGCCGAGCTCAAGGCCGCCGGGTTCGCGGCGGCGCACTACCATGCAGGGCGGACCGGCCTCGCACGCGATCGCGCGCAACGCGCGTTCGAGCTCGGTCGGGCGCGCGTGCTGGTCGCCACCAGCGCGTTCGGGATGGGCGTGGACTACCCGGACGTACGCGCGATCGTGCACTTCCAGGCGCCGGGCAGCCTCGAGGCGTACTACCAGGAAGCCGGGCGCGCGAGCCGCGATGGCCACCCGGGCCGCTGCGTGATGCTGTTCGGGGCAGCGGATCTGATGACGCAGCGCAGGCTGTCGGAGGGCGCCGGCTCACATCGGCACGAGGACGCGCTCGCCGCGCTCGAGCGCTACGCCAACGCGGCGCGCTGCCGGCAGCAGATCATCTGCGCGCACTTCACCGGCAGCGACGATCCGATCGCGTGCGGGGTGTGCGACGTCTGCGTCGATCCATCGAGCGCTCGGGCGATCCGCCGCGCGCCCGTGGAGCCGGCCACGGTGCTCGCCGCGGTGGACCAGCAGCTGATCATCGACGCCGTCGGAGCGCTGCACCGCAGCGTCGGCAAGCTGAACCTGGTCCGGGCGCTGCGCGGCAGCCACGCCAAGGCGATGATCGCGCACGGCCTCGTCCACCTGCCGCAGTTCGGCAAGCTCGCCAAGGTCAGCGAGGCGTCGATCGTCGCGACGATCGACCGGCTGATCGCCGAGCGCCGCCTGGTGCGTCGCGGCCGCAAGTACCCGACCGTCGCGCTGCCCGGGCCGGCGGTGGCACGCCGCACCCGAGTCGACCGGCCGCCGCGCACGGCGAGCGTCACGTTCGAGCTCGACCGCTACCGCAAGCGGATGGCGCGCCAGCTCAAGTGGAAGACGTACATGGTGTTCCCGCGCAGCGTGATCGCCGCGATCGACCGGCAACGACCGAGCTCCCGGGAGGCGCTCGCGCGGATCGCCGGCCTGGGTCCGTCGAAGATCGCGCGGTTCGGCGACGATATCCTGGCCGTCGTTCTCCGCCACGCCGACGGCTTCGCGACGGAGCGCGACGGCTGAGATCTCGTCGATGATAACCGAATCGTCTATGTTGTTATCATGCTGCGGACCCAGATCAGCTTGACGCCGGACGAGATGCGCGCCGCACGTACCGAGGCGAAGCGGCTCGGCATCTCGCTTGCCGAGCTGTTGCGCCGATCGCTGCGAACGCTCCTGCCAGCAGAATCGTCCAAGCCGTGGATGCGCTACGCCGGGATGATCGAGTCCGGTGACGCGATGTCGAGCCAGCGCATCGACGACGTGATCTATGGCCAGAAGGACTAGATCGAGCCCTTGGTGCGGTCGACTTTCGTTGAAATAGCTCTGGTAGCGGCGCAGCACATAGGCCAGATGCTGGTCGTCGAAGAGCAGCACATGGTCGAGTACCTCTCGGCGTGCGCTGCCCACAAAGCGTTCGGCCACGGCATTCATATTCGGCGCGCGAACCGCCGTTCTGATTACCTTCGCGCCGACGCCCTGCGCCGTAAACGGCGCTCGCCGACGTCCAGACCCTTGAGCGTGGCGAACTCCATCAGACGCCCGAGCTCGCTGCCGTCCTGTCGCCGCAGCCATACTTCCCACCAGATCGGTTCGTCGTCGGTTGCCGGCATCCGCCGATCGTTACCACCCGCGCGATTCTTCGGCACCCCAAGAGTAGCGTCAGCCGGCAGTGTGACATCGGCATCGAACGTGTTCGGTGCCGCGTGCAGCTCCAGATTGGGGGCCCTAAGATCGCGACGGATCGCGGTGTGATTGCGCGCGTACCGCGCTCAATGCTGGCGAACGCAGCTCCACCACTCTGCAAGATAGTCATTGGACTCTGGTTGCGTGATTCTCCCAGCAGTCACTAGCTCTCTCAGTCGCTGCTGCTTCTTCCGGAAGTCTTCAATTGTGAGCTCGCTTTGCTTGCAGAGCTTCGGGGGCTCGATGAGCTCGACAACTTCGATGACGATCTCCTGCTGGGCGGGAGGCAGACCCGGTGCAGTCATCGTGAGGGTGACGGTCAGGGGTCCCGGCTTGGCGTCGGCCGGCACCGCGGGGTCGAGCTCGAACTTGCGCTTCTCGTGCGGCGGGAGATCGGCGGGACATTCGGTTGAGCCCGGTATGACTTTGCTGACTGCGAGCTGACATAACCCACCACGAATGGGAGCGTCGCCGGGGTTGCTCTCCTCGCACTCGATGTGGATTCGTTGACCGGGAGCGACTTGTTTGTCAGGCGAGCTGCATGACAGCTCCGGCGGTACGACGCGTGCATGCTTGGACTTCAACCGGATCGTGTTGCTCGCCGATGCTGGCGGCGCATTCGAGGAGGTCACCTCTACAACGACGGTCGGGTTCGGCTCGTCGGTCTCACCCGCCATTCCGAGGGTCTTGGTCTTCCTCTTGGTTTCAGCGCGGTCGATGCGCCCGAACGAGAGCTTGATCCCTTCCAAACGCTTCACCTTGCTCTTCAGGTGCGCGACGACCTTGTACGCGGGACTCGTTCCGCGGTTGGTCACGGACACGACGACATGATTCTCATCGTCGGCACCCGGTTCGTTCGAGACCTCTACAGTGAGTACCGCACGCTCACCCGCCCGAGCTTCGCTGTAGTCATTGCCAGTCACATGCCAGATCGCGACAAGCAGCGCGTCAAGCTCGTCATCGGTCAAAGCCATGCGAGCATCCACATCTATCGCGCCATCGTCAGAATGCACAACCCAGTCTCTGCGAAGGGTCGACAGATCGAGAGAATCGATATCCGCTGAGCTCCAGTCGATCTTGATGTCGAGAACGCCCTCCGCGAACGTACCTGGGTATATCTGCTGCCACGGCGTGCGAAGCGAAAACTTGCCAGGTGCGATGTCATCGCGACATGCCACGGACTCATCCTTGATGACGATCGGTTCCGGCAACCGCACTCCGGACGCGTTGAATACCGGTTGTGCCACTGATATCGTGGAAGATACGGCGCCCCTGACCCGCAAATACGGCTCCGGCGCGCATCCGCAAAGCACTGCGAGAATGACGATTGCGAGGGGGATATATGAGCGTTTCATAAGATCGTTCGCTATTGCTTCATGACAAGGCGGCGTTGAATATCGTTGTACAGCTCGGGTCTCATCTTGGGCTTGCATTCTGCCAGACGATTCCATGCATTCTCGGATTCTGCCGCACTCGGTGTCTTTGCATCGAGCACTGCAGCGAATGCAGCGCGCGTACAGGGGGCCTGCGGCGGAGCTGCGGTAGCGGGCGCGCTTGGCGGCTCACTCGGCTTTGCCGCAGACGGGGGGCTTGCTGCGTCGGCTGCTCTGGTGGCATCACTCGCTTTCGGAGCAGCGGACGCCTCCGTGCCGGGCGGTGTCAAGGTCTTGTTAGACGGCTGAAACTCGGTCGGATCCGGCGCCTCGGTCTGCTTTGGCGCCTCCCTCGATCCTGCCGCGGGCTTGACCTTTGCGGCGGCGGACGGCTTCGCTGCAGATGATCTCAGTGCAGCGCGAGGTTTTGTCATCCCGCGCGGCCCCGCAGCATTGTTCGACGGTTCCGCAGGGGCGCTAATGCTTCGCCTGGGCTCGGGAGGCGTTGTCATGTCGCCCGACGGCTTTGCAGGGGGTGCGTTCGTTGGCTCGGTTGGCTCTCTAGCTTCGGCCGGCGCTGTGCCCGGCGGTGCCGAATTCGGCGACGTCGTGATCTCGGCGGTGGATCTACCAGAATGAGCCGGGCTGGGAGGTGACTGCGAGTCGTCCACAGGGGACGGAGGCTTGATAGATGGCGCCTCGGCTGAACCCGGCGCAACAAGTGGCGGCATCGGCGCAGTCGCTGGCGGTGTCGGCGCAGTCGCTGGCGGTGTCGGCGCAGTCGTTGGTGGAGGCGCCGGGCGCACAGAGCTCCCTGAGCCACTTGGCTCGACGGCAGGGGATGCTGAAGTTGTGCTCGAGCCGATCTCACCGTCACTACCGCCGCGAGCAAGGAACAAGATGACCACAAGAAATGCGATCACGGAAGTCACCGCGGCAGCAAGGAGGGTGATGCTAGAACGAGCCACTTTCCTCTTCGACACGTCCCTCGACGAGGCTGCTCCATTCAGCGTCGTCTTCTCCTTCACCATGGGCAGCGTCGCCACAAGTTCGGTCGGCACCGGCTTACCGGGGGCAGCGGCCGGCGGTGTCACTGTCGCCAGTTGATCGATCGCACGAACCAGGTCGGCGGCGTTGCGGTATCGATCTCGTGGTTCCTTCTTCAGGAGCGTTAGAACGATCTCCTCGACTTCGGCGGGAATATCAGAACGATGCGACCGCGGCGGTTGAGGTTCGATGTGGAGATGACGACCGATCACAACACCGGGTCCATCTGCAACGAACGGAGGTTGACCGCACAGCATTTCGTAGACGACGCAGCCGAGGGAATAGAGATCGGCGCGATGGTCCACTGGGCCAGCCCCGCGGCATTGCTCCGGGGACATGTACGTCGGGGTCCCCATGACGGTCCCCGTCTGCGTGTGGTTGGCTTCGCCAACCGAGTGCGCGAGCTTCGCGATGCCGAAGTCCAGGATCTTCACGCGCTCGCCGCTGGGCAACTCCGGTTCCGGGACCAGAAACACATTGTCTGGCTTCAGGTCGCGATGAACGATGCCCTGGTCGTGCGCAGCCTGAAGCGCGCGAGAGACCGCGCGTACGATCGTCAGAGTCACCGCGATCGTGGGGCGACCTCGTCGCAACCGCGCGGCGAGGCTCTCGCCCTCGAGGTATTCCATGACGATGTACGCAGTTCGGTCCTCCAGAAAGCCGAAGTCGTAGACCTCGACAATCCCGGAATGTCGGACGGCGGTCGCCGCGCGCGCCTCGTTGAAGAACCTCGATATGACGTCCCGGTTTGACGACAGGTCCGGGCGGAGGACCTTGATGGCTGCCTTTCGACCCAGCGTCGCGTGCCGAGCGAGGTAGACGATGCCCATCCCACCTTCGCCGATCTTCGAGACAACACCATAGTTCCCCAGACTTCTGCCCAGCATGCGATCCTCCGACACGGGTCCGCGAGATTGTCCGACGATACACATGCCACGGTGCGTTTACCCATACGAAGACCATTATTTTGATCCGTAGCGAAGTGATGCAGTACGAGATTTGGGCATGTTCACAGGACCTCGACTACCGTCTCAGCGCGATTCACATTCGGGTGTCCCACTGCGTCATGAGTGTTTCGACGAGGTCCCGACACTCGCCGACTTGCTCCTCCGCGGATTCCGCGCCAAGCCGCGCACCCGTTGCCCGGCTCGCACCCGACACCCTCGCCCCGATGCCTCGTTCTTCAAACGAGCTTACATGCGCGAGCGATGGATCACCGTCGAGTAGGCCGGCGTGCCCTCCCAACCCACCCGCGATCCCTACTCGCGCCGACGCCGCCTGCGACTTTGCCGCCCTGGCTTGCTGTGCGAGCTCCAGAACCAAGGCATTCCCCTACATCCGCGCCTTCCTGTGGATAACCGCGATCAGTTTGGCCGCCCTTTGCGCGGTCACACCGCCCCCACCTCTTGACAATTCCACACCAGCGAGGCGCCGCCTCGGGAACGGCTCGCAGCCAGTGCGACTCGCGACCGAGTGCCCTCGCCAAGTCAGCGAAGTGGCCGCCATAAACGTCGTCACCGTTCGCATGGCATCGTGCGGCTGTCCGCGCCACGTCAGCCTCGGCGTCGTGCACCCCGACTTCGCGACGCCGGAGAGATCGCGGCGCGGTTCAACCGCGGCAGCCGCAAGGCCTGCACTTCGACACTCTCGACGAGATCGTCCCCTCGTCGACGAGCAGCTGGCCAAGAAACCGCACCAGCGTCTGACTGATCGCTCAGGAGCCCGGCGTGATTTCGCGGGTCTGGTGCTGCAAGCGCAGGCCGGGCCATGTTCGTGAGGCGCCCGTAAGTACACGTGAACGACGCGTGATCGCCGAGCCCGTAGACCTTCGCTGCGTGTACTGCATTGATAGGGGCCAGTACCTCATTTGCGTACACTCGATCACGCAGATCCTCCGTGGTGCCGTGATGCACCTTGGCGCGAATACCATAACTCGCTATGCACATCACTACCTCACGTGGGTCGGACGACCAGTTGGATATCAAGAAAAATAAAGCTATAGAATAATAATTATATTGATTAGATCATTAGATCTAGATCTTACCAGTTTCTGAATGATACCCAATCAGAGAAAGTTAGGGATATAATATGAACATCCGGAATTCTGTAGCAATACGTCGAGGAGTTCGTATATTAGTATCGTATGACGCGACAGACTGCGCCGCAAAAAGATGCGCAGTCTGGCGAGTACAACTACAGAAAACTTCACTCTGCATTGGCATATCTGGTATAGCAC
>VBLP01000210.1:27919-28456 GCA_005887925.1 Deltaproteobacteria bacterium
TGGGGGCTGGTGAGCGCATTCCTGATCGTCCATGGGCATTCCGCAAACCAGTCGACGTTCGACGACGTCGGCAAGGCGTGGTGGTTGAGGCGACGGCGACGACGACGCCATCGTTGGCCGACCGCTACTTCTCGCTATGGCTGTTTCGGTGTAACAAATTCGCAAAGAGACATACAGCACACCTTATTTGGAGGGCATATTATGCAGACGGCACGATATTTGATTGGCATTACCTTCCTGTCGGGAATGTTCGCGTATGTGCTGGCGGGTTGTGCAGCAGAACCGCACAAAGGCACGGAAGATCCAGAAATAAAGACCCTGCCTGCGACATCCGATGAAGTCATCCCTACGTACGGCATTAATTTCGCCCGCTTTCCAACGTCTAACCCTATTAATGAGGATGCAACGCTCATCGATAATAATGTTCCTTATGCGCGTGTGAATTTCGGATTCGATCCTCGTCTAAGTATCAGTAAACTCTTGGAACCTATTGATCAAGGAATGAACGATGCAGCAACGAATGGAATACACATCTTG
>VBLP01000211.1 GCA_005887925.1 Deltaproteobacteria bacterium
GTGACGAGGGCGCGCCCGACAGCGGCCTGCCGGCGCCGCCGCTGCCCGGCCTGCCGCCCGTGCCTGCCTCGCCGATCGCCGCGCCCGGCCCGCGGCCGCGCCTGCACAGCGTGCAGCTCGCCAAGATGTTCGATGACTCCGAGGCGCTCGAGCTCGACGCCGAGGACCTGATCGACACGCTCGACTCCGACGACGCCGCGCCCGCCGAGGCCGCGCCCCGGGCGACCCCCTTGCCTCCGACCGGGCCGACCACGGCGCCCCGCGCCGCCAGCGCCCCGCTGTCACCCGTCCCGCGGCTGCCCGACATCGCGCTGCGCGAGCTCGCCAAGGCCACCGATCGCAACCGCATCGTCGACGTCCTGCTCGGCTATGCCGCCGCGACGTTCGACGCCGCCGTCGTGTTCACCGTGCGCGACAACATCGCGTTCGGCTGGAAGGCGATCGGCGACCTCCCCGGCCACGCCAACGTCGAGCACCTCCTGATCCCGCTCGGCGCCCCCTCGGTCATCCAGGCGGCCGTCGCCGCCGAGACCGGCGTGTTCCACGGCCCGCTGCCGCCGTCGACCGTCAACTCGTACCTCTACAAGGTCCTGTGCTGCGCCGAGCCGCCGATCGTCACCGCCGGCGCGATCACGATCGGCAAGCGCGTGGTCAACGTGCTCTACGGCCACTCGCCGGCGCTATCGCCGCTCCAGCTCGAGATCCTGCAGCAGATCTGCCGGCTCGCCGCCGAGGCCTACGCCCGGCTGATCGCGGTGTCCAAGCAGCGCCGGTGAGCCGCGCGACCGTCCTCGACGATGCGCTCAGAGCTGGATCGGCGTGGTCGTGCCGCCGGTCTGGGCGTGGCACAGGTTGCAGCTGTTCGCGCCGGCGCCGCCCCCGCCACCACCGACGAGCGCGCCGCCCATCGAGGTGATGGTCGGGCATCCCGATACGTTGGTGTTCGCGTTGAACGTGCCCTGCAGCGTGCCGGCCTGGAAGTGGAAGTTGCCGTCGGCGTGGGCGTAGGTGGTCTGGATATTGGTGCCCGACTTGATGCGGATCACCGCGCCGGGGTACGGGTTGGTGGTGCCGGTCTTGTAGACGGTGCCGGCGAACTGGTAGCCGGGCGCCCCCGGACCGAGGTTGTTGTTGAGGTGGCAGCCGGCGACGATGCAGTTCAGGCCCTTGTTGCTGGTGCCGCCGGTGATGTGAAGGTGCGCCGGGTCGGGCTCGGGATTCCCCCCGTCGGTGGTGGTGTTGTTGCTCGTGCCGACCTCGCCTACGGTGCAGGCTGCCATCAGGAAGCTAGTGAGCAGGACGATGCGCATCGTGGTACCCCGGGTGGCGACTGGTAACGCGGGTCTTCATGCAAGGCGCAGCGCACCCCGCATGTGACATCCTCTGCACAGTGGAAACCGAGGAATCTTGACGCGTTGTCAGGCCGGCGTGCGCCGGCCGCCAGGTCGGGGCCGGCGGCGTTGGCGAGTCCACACCCCAACCCGAGGCCGACGTACCCAAGCGTTCAAGCCCGCGGGAGCAGGGGCTTTCCGCATACAAGTAGGCAGATCCCGGCGGGGCCCGGATCACAGCGCCGCGAGCAGCGCGGCGTTGTCCGCCGGCGTGCCGACGGTGACGCGCAGACAGCCGGCGAGCGGGCCGGCGTCGAACAGGCGGACCATGACGCCGACGTCGGCGAGGCGGTGCCACAGCGCGGTGGCGCCGGTGGTCCGGATCAAGAGCAGATTCGCCTCGCTGGGGAACACCTCGAAGCCGCGCGCGGCGAGCGCCGCGGCGAGCCGGGACCGCTCGGCGACGACCTCGGCGGCGCGGGCCGCGCACCACGCCGAGGCGCGCTCGAGGACGAACTCGGCGGCACACTGGTCGAGCGCGCTGAGGTTGTACGGCGGCCGCAGCTTCTCGAGCAGCGCTGCGATCGCCGGCGACGACACGGTGTAGCCGACGCGCAGACCGGCCATGCCGATCTTGGACAGCGTCCGCATGATGACGAGGTTGGGATGATCGGCGAGCACCGGCAGCGCGGTCGCGCCGCTGTACGCGAGGTAGGCCTCGTCGGAGACGATCACCACGTCGCGGTGGCGGGCGGCGAGCTCGGTCGCGAACGACATGCGCCACAGCGTGCCGGTGGGGTTGTTGGGCAGCGCGAGGAACACCACGCGCGGGCGCTGCTCGTCGATCGCGCGGAGCATCGCGGCCTCGTCGAGCTCGAACGCCGGCGTCAGCGGCACCTCGATCGGCTCGACGCCGCGCGCGATCGCGGCGAGCCGGTAGTACACGAAGCTCGGCGACGGCGCGAGGACCGAGGCCGGGCGGCCGCCGCGCGGGGCCGAGAACGCCGAGCACAGCATCGCGATCAGCTCGTCGGAGCCGTTGCCGAACACGATCTGGTCGCCGGTGATCGGCGCGCGCGGCGCGGCCGGCCCGGGCGCCGACAGCTGGCGCACGACGACGGCGCGCAGGCGGCGCGCGGCGGCGTCGGGGTAGCGCTCGAGGGCGACCTCGGCGAGCGCGCGGCCGAGCTCGGCACGGAGATCGCCGGGCAGGCCGTACGGCAGCTCGTTGGCGTCGAGCTTGGCGACGGTGCGGGGCGGCTGCGGCACGTGGTAGGCGGCGGTGCCGCGCAGCAGGGCCGGCACGTGCGGCGCGAGCGGCCCGAGACCGGCGCCATCGCGGGGATCCGGGGCGGTCATCGCCGGCTCCGCAGCAGCGCGGACCGGCCGTGGCCGTCGAGTCCCTCGCACGCGGCGAGCGCGGCGATCGGCGCGGCGTGGGCCGCCGCCGCGGCCGCGTCGTACTCGATCAGCTGCGTGCGCTTGCGAAAGTCGTGGACGCCGAGCGGCGAGGCGTAGCGCGCGGCGCCTCCGGTCGGCAGGACATGGTTGCCGCCGGCCAGGTAGTCGCCGGCGGCCTCCGACGAGTACGCGCCGACGAAGATCGCGCCCGCGGTGGTGCACGCGGCGGCCACCGCGCGGGCATCGGCGCACTGCAGCTCGAGGTGCTCGGGCGCGAAGCGGTTGGCGAACGCGATCGCGTCGGCGATCGAGTCGACGATCACCGCGGCGCCGTGGCTCGCGATCGCGCGCTCGGCGATGTCCCGGCGCGGCAGGGCCTCGAGCTGGCGCACCAGCTCGGCATCGACCGCGCTCGCCAGCGCCTGCGACGGCGTGACCAGCACGGCCCGGGCCTCGGTGTCGTGCTCGGCCTGCGCGATCAGGTCGGCGGCGATCCACGCCGGGTCGGCGTCGCCGTCGGCGATGATCAGGATCTCGGACGGCCCGGCGATCGAGTCGATGTCGACCTCGCCGTAGACCTGGCGCTTGGCCGACGCGACCCAGGCGTTGCCCGGCCCGACGATCTTGTCGACCCGCGGCACGGTCTCGGTGCCGAACGCGAGCGCCGCGACGGCCTGCGCGCCGCCGAGCTCGAACACGCGGTCGACCCCCGCGATCCGCGCGGCGAGCAGCGCCTCGTCGGACGCGCCCGGCGTGACCATCACGACCTCGGGGACGCCGGCGACCTTGGCCGGGATCGCCGTCATCAGCACGCTCGACGGGTAGCGCGCGGTGCCGCCCGGCACGTACAGCCCGACCCGCGCCAGCGGTGTCACCCGGAGCTCGAGGCGCACGCCGTCGAGCGCGACGTCGATGTCGGGCTCGCGCTGGCGCTCGTGAAATGCCCGGATCCGGTCGGCGGCGAGCCCCAGCGCATCGCCGAGCGCCGGAGCGACCGCGGCCGCGCGCGCATCCCAGCGCTCGCGCGACAGCTCGTAGCTGCCCGCGACGGGCTCGCGCCTGTCGAACCGCCGCGTGTAGTCCGCGACGGCGGCATCGCGGCGCGCGCGCACGTCGGCGAGGATCGCCGCGACCGCATCGTCGACACCCGGCGCCATGCGCGTGGTGCGGTCGAGCAGCGCTGCGACCTCGGGGGAGGCGCCGCCCGGCGCGGATCTGGAATACAGCTGCCGCAGCATGCGCGGCAGCATGTCACGGCGTCGACCTGGGCACGACGATGCAGATGTGGTTGCTGGCGTACGGCGGTGTGTAGCCGCAGGCGTCGATCCACCCGGTCGGGCACGTCAGCGCCGCTCCCTGGGCGCAGGGCGCACCGGCCTTGGCGTCCGCGGCCACGCACACGTGCACCGAGGTGAGACCGCCGGTGCAGCCATCGGTCTGACCGGCGTCGCAGTGCTGCGTGGTTGGATTCGCGCACCCCGCGGGGGTCGGCGTGGTCGCCCCCGGCGCGCCGGGCGTGCCGGCGGTCGGCCCGACGGGCGTCGCCCCGGGGGCTGCGCCGCTCGCTGATCCGCCGGTGGCCTCGGCGGTTCCGCCCGGACCCGCGCTGCCGACCGCGGGCGCCGCCGGTGCCCCGGCAGGAGCGGGCGGCGCGGTCAGGGGCTCCTTGCCCTCCTCGTCCTTCTTCTTCGAGCAGGCGGCGAGGCCGACGCACAGAACGATCACGAAGAGCTTGGTCACGCAGTTCTCCTGACGCTACGGGGACGCTGGATTCTGGCCCGTCCGGATCGCGAAGCCAAAGCGCGGCGGTGACTTCTTCACGGCGCAGTGGCCGGCGAGCGCGCCTCGCGCGCCCACGCCCGTCACCAGCCGGCCACGAGCGGTGCGCGGTGCCCGCCGAGACGCCACATCGTCACCTGTCCGGGCTGGCCGGCGGCTTCGTGCGACGCTTCTTGGACTTGACCGGCTTGGCATTGTCCGACTTGGCCTTCGCGGGCCTGGCATCGTCCTCGCTCGGCCTGGGCGCGGCCGAGCCGGCCGCGTCGTCGGTCGCCTCGCCGCCGCTGTCCTTGGCAGCCTTCCCATCCGGACCATCCGGCAGCACGACCTTGCTGGGGTCGTAGTGCTCGGCGTCGGGCCGCGGGTTGTTCGGATCGTACTCCGGCTTCTCGAGCTTGCGCGAGCGCGCCGGCGTGTCGTCGCGGCCGGGCGGCAGCGGCCCCTCGAGCGAGCCGCCCGGCAGCTGCGACGGATAGCGGTCGACGTAGTACTCGACCATCGACTTGGGGACGTCGCTGCGGCCGCGCGCGCCGACCTTGACCACGTGCTGGTTGGACGGCCACATCACCCAGGCCTCGCCGCGGCCGGTGATGCTGAGCAGGCGCGCCCCGGCGATCTTGTCCTCCTCGACCTGATAGCCGCTGTCCTGGGCGAGCCGGCGGGCGAGCTTGACGGTGGCCCGGACCACACCGTCGGCGGTCTGGTAGCGGGTGACCGACACGTTGACCAGGTCCTTGTCGTCGATGTGGCCGCGCTTCTCGGCGTCGGCGGTGACGTAGCTCGCGCTGTAGGCCTCGGCCTTGTTGCCCTCGACCCAGACCTCGACATCGAGCAGCGGGCCCTGGAACCGCCGGAACTTCCACGAACCCACGTCGGCCTCGACCACGCCGCGCCTGGGGATCGGCGGCTGGCCGCCGCACGCCGACACCAGCAGGACCCAGGCAAGCAGCGCTCGCATGTTCGCCATATCGTACCCCTTTTGCAACGTTGACAGCGGAGTCCCGTCACTGAATAGTCCCGCCACCCATGGCCAGCTACCTGTTCTCGTCCGAATCCGTCACCGAGGGGCACCCTGACAAGCTGTGCGATCAGGTGAGCGACGCGATCCTCGATGGTTGTCTCACAGTGGATCCGCTGAGCCGCGTCGCGTGCGAATCGGTGGCCAAGACCGGCTTCGTGCTGATCGCCGGCGAGATCACGACCAAGGCGCAGCTCGACTTCCAGCGCATCGTCCGCGGCGTGGTCCGCGATGTCGGCTTCACCAGCTCGCAGGTCGGCTTCGACGCCGACACCTGCGCGGTGATGGTCGCGATCGAGCAGCAGTCGCCCGACATCGCCCAGGGCGTCGACCGCGGCGATCCGGCCCGGCAGGGCGCCGGCGATCAGGGCCTGATGTTCGGCTACGCCTGCGACGAGACCAAGGAGCTGATGCCGCTGCCGATCCAGATGGCGCACCAGCTCGCGCAGAAGCTCGCCGAGGTCCGCAAGAAGAAGACCAGGGGCATCGACTGGCTCCGCCCCGACGGCAAGACCCAGGTCTCGGTGCGCTACGAGAACGACCTTCCCGTCGGCATCGACACCATCGTCGTCTCCACGCAGCACTCCGAGGACGTCAAGTACAAGACGCTCCGCGAAGCCATCATCGACGAAGTGATCAAGAAGGAGCTGCCCAAGGAGCTCCTCGCCAAGACCAAGTTCTTCATCAACCCGACCGGGCGCTTCGTCGTCGGTGGGCCGATGGGCGACTCGGGCTTGACCGGCCGCAAGATCATCGTCGACACCTACGGCGGCGCTGCCCGGCACGGCGGCGGTGCTTTCTCCGGCAAGGATCCAACGAAGGTCGACCGGTCGGCCGCGTACGCGGCGCGCTATGTGGCGAAGAACATCGTCGCGGCCGGCCTCGCGAGGTCGACCGCTCGGCGGCGTACTACGCGCGCTACATCGCGAAGCACATCGTCGCGGCCGGCCTCGCGCGCCGCTGCGAGGTGCAATTTGCCTACGCAATTGGAGTCGCCGAGCCGGTCTCGATGCTGGTCGACACCTTCGGCACCGGGACGGTCTCCGACGAGAAGCTCACCAAGGCCGTGCTCGCGACGTTCGACGCGCGCCCCGGCATGCTGATCAAGGAGCTCGATCTGCGGCGGCCGATCTTCCGCAAGACCGCCGCGTACGGCCACTTCGGCCGCGACGACGCCGACTTCACCTGGGAGAAGACGCCGCTCACCGACAAGCTCAAGGACCACGCGCGCGCCGGCAACGGCGCCAGCAACGGCAAGACCGCCGCCGACAAGAAGCCCAAGGCCAAGCCGGCCGCCGCGGCGCGGCTCTAGCCAGCGCGCATCGCTGTCAGCGCATCGCTGTCAGCGCATCGCCGTCAGCGGATCGCGGCCAGCCGCTCGTCGAGCAGGTGGCCGTCGCGATCGGCCTCCGACCGCATGCCGAAGTACACCTGCGGCCCGCGCGGGTCGTTCGCGATCGTGAGCTTCAGATCGAACGGCCGCGGTCCGGACACCCGCTCGATCGTGAACTGGCTGGCGACCCGCTCGTGGGTCTCGGGCAGGTCGAACACGATGTGGTCGCCCTCGACCTTGAACATGAACAGCTCGAACGTGCCCTTGAACAGCGTGCGATCCTGGTACACGCCGCCGCCCATGCTCGGCACGAAGCGGTAGACGTGGAGCTTGTCGCGCGGCGTCTCCGGCATCCGGTCGAGCCAGTTGCGATCGATCAGGACATCCCGGGCATCGCTCGCGGACAGCTGCGGCGAGGACTTCAAGGAGCAGGCCGCGAAGGCGAGCGCCCACACGGCCGAGGTCACGAGCAAGGTGCGCATGGCACAAGGCTACACCCAACGCGTCGCGCCGGCAGCTCGCTCCCCCGCGCGCCGGCGCCCGGCGCGGCGCTCACTCCGCGACGCTGAAATCGCACATGTGGTTGGTCTTGCAGGCCACGTAGTACGTGATCTGATAGCCGCAGCCGTAGGCGACGAGGTTGCCGCTCGAGCCTGCCCACGGGCCCCGCGCGACATCGATCATGCCGACCTGGCATCGCAGGCGCGGCGAGGCCGCCTTGCGGACGTCGCGCAGCACGAAGTAGTCGGGGAACACGGTGATCACCGGCGGGCTCTCGGTCGCGCCCAGCGATCCGCCACAGCCGACCACGACGGCGAGCGACAGCATGGCCAGAGCGACGTTCATAGTCTCAACGTACCATCGCCGCTCCGGTTGCGGGATAGCGTGTATGTGCCGGGTGATCGGTCAGACCGCGCCCAGGATCCGCCGGGTGCCGCGCGCGCCCCGCGCGATCTGGCGCCGGCGCTGGGTGTCGCTCCCGCCGATCGCGCACACCATGAGCGCGCTGCCGTCGACCAGGACCTTGGTCATCTCGACCGGCCAGTGCTCGCCGCCGCGCAGCAGCGTGCCGCTGAATGCGTCGGTGCGCGCCCCGACATGCGCCATGCTGGCGGCGATCTCGTCGCAGGTCTGCGCGTCGCCGGAGACGGCCAGCGGCAGGCCGTCCTCGTCCGCGACCACCATGGCGTGCATCTTGCCGTCCTCGCAGCAGGCGAGCAGCTGATAGGTGAGAGCTTGCGTGATGAAGTCCGATCGGCGGCGCCGACGTTCCATGGTGGGCATCCGGCAATCGTCCCGGGCCGCCGCGCCTCGGGCAAGAAATCGGCGTGCCGCGCTGCCAACCGGCCACGCGATCCAACCACCTCGAACAGGCTCTGGGAGTACGCTGCACGCGTGCCGTACGCCCGGATCGCCCTTCCCCTCGCCGTCGCGCTCGCGGCGTGCCACCCACAGGCCACCGCCATGACCTCCTGGCCCAAGCTCGATGACAAGCTCCTCGCCGACGCCGCCGCGACCTTCAACTGGCGGCTCGGCACCCCCACCGCGCTGGCGATCACCCGCGACGGCGCCGTGCTGTTCCGGCGCACGCCGCCGCGCGACTTCGCGTCCGACCTCTACGAGCTGTCGGCCGACGGCGCGCTGCGAACGCTGGTGACGGCGGCCGACCTGCTCGGCGCCGCCGACGAGCACCTGTCCGACGCCGAGAAGGCGCGCCGCGAGCGCACGCGGACCGCGACGCGCGGCGTGGTCGACATCGGCGTGTCCGAAGACGGCGTGACGGTGATGGTCCCGCTCGGCGACAAGCTGCACCTGATCCACCGCGGCTCCGGCGTGCGCACGACGATCGATCCCGGCGGCCCGGCCTACGACCCGCACCTGTCGCCCGACGGCACCACCGTCGCGTTCGTCCGCGACGGCGACGTCTGGGTCGTCGCGGCCGGCGGGAAGGCGCGGCAGCTGACCCATCACCCCGCGGGCTTCGAGTACGGCGTCGCCGACTTCGCCGCCCAGGAGGAGCTGCGGCGCACCCGCGGGTTCTGGTGGGCGCCCGACAGCAAGCGGATCGTCCTGCAGCGCAGCGACCTGCGCAAGATCGAGACCCTCTACGTCGCCGATCCGCGCCACAACGATCGGCCGCCGGTGCCGTTCCGCTATCCGCGCGCCGGCACGCCCAACGCGATCGTCGACCTCGGCGTGGTCGACATCCGCTCGCCCGGCGAGATCCGCTGGCTGACCTGGGATCACGTCAGGTACGAGTACCTGGTGTCCGTCCACTGGGAGCCCGGCGCGCCGCTCTCGGCGCTCGTGATCGATCGCGATCAGCAGGACCTGGCGCTCCTGGTGTTCGATCCCGCGACCGGCGCCAGCAAGCCGATCGTGACCGAGCACGACGACGCGTGGCTCAACGTCGACGTCGGCGCGCCGCACTGGCTCGAGGATGGCTCGGGGTTTCTGTGGATGACCGAGGCCAGCGGCGGCTGGGTGCTCGAGCGCCGCGCCGCCGACGGCGCGCTGGTCCGCGCGCTGACCGCGCCGGAGCTCGGCCTGCGCGAGCTGATCGGCGCCGACGCCAAGGGCGCGATCGTGTCCGCGTCGGCCGACCCGGTGCGCCAGGACGTCTGGCGGATCCCGCTCGACGGCGGCGCGCCGGTGCGGCTGTCCGACGGCGACGGCGTGGCCCACGCCACGATCGCCAAGCACGGCAGCCTGGTGATCGACACCCTGCTCCACGCCGGCGGCCACAAGATCGTCGCGATCACCCGCGCCGGCGTGCGCGACCTGCCGAGCGCCGCCGAGCGCCCCGGCCTGGTCCCGACGACCGTGCTCGAGACCGTCGCGCTCGCCGGCCGCACCCACCACGTCGCGGTCACCCGGCCGCGCACCTTCGATCCGGCGCGGCGCTACCCGGTGCTGCTCAAGGTCTACGCCGGCCCGCACTTCGTCATGGTCGAGGACGGCCTCGACGCCTACGTCATGGACCAGTGGTACGCCGACGCCGGCTTCATCGTCGTCCGCGCCGACGGTCGCGGCACCCCGCACCGCGGCCGCGCCTGGGAGCGCACGATCCTCAAGGACCTCATCACGATCCCGCTCGAGGATCAGGTCGCCGCGCTGCAGGCTGTCGGCGCGCGCCACCCCGAGCTCGACATGGCGCGCGTCGGCGTGTTCGGCTGGTCGTTCGGCGGCTACTTCTCGACGCTGGCCATCCTGCGGCGGCCCGACATCTTCAAGGCCGCCATCGCCGGCGCGCCGGTGATCGACTGGACGCTCTACGACACCGCGTACACCGAGCGCTACATGAAGACCCCGCAGGCCAACCCCGACGGCTACAAGACCACGAGCGCCTTGACCTACGCGGCCCAGCTCGAGCGGCCGCTCCTGGTCATCCACGGCATCACCGACGACAACGTCCACTTCGCCCACACGCTCGCGCTGATCGAGGCGCTCTACGTCGCCGGCAAGCGCGCCGAGGTCATCACGCTGTCGGCGACCCACATGGTCCCCGATCCCAAGCTCAACTTCGCCCGCGAGCAGGTCCAGGTCGACTTCTTCCGCCAGCACCTCGGCGCGCCGTGAGCTAGACTGCAGTCATGGCGCTCGAACAGATCCTGCGAGACGCGCTCGGGCTCAGCGACGAGGATCGAGAGAAGCTCCTCGTGGCCCTTCACCAGAGCTTCGAACCCGATGACGACGAGATCCTGAGTCAGCCGGAGTGGGAAGCTGCGTGGGCCGCCGAGATCGATCGCCGTTTGAAGGACCTCGCAGAAGGCCGGGCCAAGACCTACACGCACGAGGAAGTCATGACCGAGCTGTGGTCTAGCGTGCGCCGTCGTTGATGCGTCGGATCCGGTATCTCGATGCGACCGGTGCGGAGATCAAGGCCGCGGTCACGTGGTATCGGGCTCATCGAACGACGGGGACCGCGGAAATGTTCCTGCGCGAAATCTCCGACTCGATCACGCAAATTGCAGAGCTACCTAACGCCTGGCCAATTTCCAAGGTGGATCGGCGCGTACGTGTCCGCGATCTGATCACCGTTGTCGCCGTGGCGCACACGAGCCGTCGTCCCGGCTACTGGCTCGATCGACTCCGATGATCGTCCACCGCGATGCGCGGTGCGTGGTGGTGGATAAGCCGTCGGGGCTGTCGACGCACCGGGGCTGGGACGGCGGCGACGATGCGCTGCTGCAGCGGGTGCGCGATGCCGTCGGCTGCTACGTCTATCCGATCCACCGGCTGGATCGCGGCGCGTCGGGGCTCGTCGTGTTCGCGCTCGATGCCGACGCGGCCCGCGCGCTGTCCGCCGCCTGGCCCGACGCCGACAAGCGCTACCTCGCGATCACGCGCGGCCATCCTCCCGAGCACCTGGCGATCGATCATCCGATCCCGCGCGGCCCCGGCGAGGACCGCGTAGACGCGCGCACCGAGATCTGGCGGCGCGAGACGTTCGGTCGCTACGCCCTGGTCGAGGCCCGGCTGCACACCGGCCGGCTGCACCAGATCCGCCGGCACCTCAAGCACATCAGCTGCCCCTTGATCGGCGATGTCCGCTACGGCAAGGGCGAGCACAACCGGATCTTCCGCAGCGAGCACGGCCTTTCCCGGCTGGCGCTGCACTGCACCCGCCTCACCGTCGCTCACCCCGACGGCGGCGAGCTCGCGGTGAACTCGCCGTTGCCCGTCGATCTCGAAGCCGCGATCGCGAGCTGCCGGCAGCGCCACGCCGCCGCCCCGTGATCGACCTTCGATGCCCCGTCGAGGTCGCGAGGCGCCAACGCGAGACTCGCCGGGGGCGACCGCGACTGTGATCGCAAGCTGCACGCAACGGCATGCCGCCGGCCCGTGATCGACGTTCGATGCCCGTCGAGGTGCGGTCGCGAGACGTCAACGCGAGACTCGCCGGGGCGACCGCGGAGCGGATGGGGTCGGGGGCCGCGACCGTGATTAGGATTGGCAGGCCTTGCTCCGCACATACCTCGCGGGGTCCGCGCAGGAACCGGTGGTTCTTCGGCGGGCGCGCGCCCCGACGCCCATCCGCGCAGCAGCCCCCGGCGGGGCGCGCGTGTACGCGTTCTCCTGGCCCCCTAGGCGACCAGCGTGTCGTCCTGCGCGTCGTCGAGCGCGCGGGCGCTGGCGTCGAACACCGCGTAGATGATCGCGGCGATCACGGTGGCGACCGCGTCCTCCTCGCGCGCGGTCAGCACGACGCGCAGCTGCCGGATCTGGTCGCGGATCGAGCGCACCGTGCCGCGGTCGCAGCGGCCGCTGCGGACGGCGACCAGGCCGGTGTTGAGGGTGTTGTGGTCGAGCCGGAGGTCGCCGAGCGGGCGGCGCCCGCCGAGCACGCGGCAGGCGAGCTCGAGGCCGGCGGCGAGCGCGTCGCCGTCGGGTGCGGCGAGCTCGCGCTCGATCAGGCGCATCACGGCGGGGTGGCGGATCGCAAGCCAGCTCACGTCGTCGGTCGCGCACTCCCGAGCGTCGAGGATCATGGGTGACCCTAGGCGCCGGTGGATCCGCCGCGCCAGTTTTCGGATGTCGCGGTGGTAAGCTCCCGCTCACGCATGGCGCTCCGGTGATGCAACTCACTGAAATCCCGCGTGTCGTGGCGAGGCCATCCCGCGCGATCGGTCGCACCGACTCGCGCAGCCGGGCTCGCGGTCGAGTTACTGTGGAAGGTGGAGCATGATCTCGGCGCCGGCTGCACGTGACGGGTGGACGACGTGAGTCACGTCCAGGACCAGGTCAACAAGTCACTGAAGCTGGTCGGGCGCGTCCTCGGCGACAAGTTCAAGCTCACCGCCTGCATCGGGATCGGCGGCAGCGGTGCGGTGTATCGCGCCGACCAGATCGCGCTCGGCCGCACCGTCGCGGTCAAGATCCTGAACGAGGAGCTGTCGGCCGACTCGCGGATGATCAAGCGGTTCCGCGACGAGGCGATGAGCGCGTCGCGGCTCAACCACCCCAACTGCGTCTCGATCATCGACTACGGCCAGACGCCGGACGGCCTGCTCTACCTCGCGATGGAGTACGTCAAGGGCCCGACCTTGACCCAGCTGCTGGTCACCCAGAACCCGCTCGGCGTCGACCGCGTGATCGACATCGTGATGCAGGGGCTCGCCGGGATCGAGGAGGCCCACCTCGCCGGCGTCGTCCACGCCGACCTCAAGGCCGACAACATCATCCTCGACCAGCGCCGCGCCGGGATCGACGTGGTCAAGATCGTCGACTTCGGGATCGCGCGGCTGATCACCGGCGTCCGCGACGAGGATCGCTCGATCAGCGGCACGCCGGAGTACATGGCGCCCGAGGTGATCAGCGGCGCGCCGCCGAGCTTCGCGTCGGATATCTACGCGGTCGGCATCATCCTGTACGAGCTCCTGGCCTACAAGACGCCGTTCTTCGCCGGGTCGACGACCGAGATCCTCGCCAACCACCTCAAGGCCGCGGTGCCGTCGCTGGCGCAGCGCCGCGAGCACGTGCCCAAGGAGCTCGAGGGCATCGTGGCCCGCGCGCTCGCCAAGCACCCCCACGATCGATTCGCGTCGGCCGCCGACATGCGCCAGGCGCTCGCCGGCCTGGCTACCCGGACCCGGAAGGTCACGACCCGCGACATCTGCAGCGAGTGCGGCACGACGTGTGCGCCGAGCTTCAAGTTCTGTCCCGAATGCGGAACATCGCGGCAGCGCGTCGCGCAGACCTTCCCGTCGACCGAGGTCACCGAGCCGACGGCGGTGCTCGACCGCATCCTGCCGCTGCCGTTCACCGGCCGCGCCGACGAGCTCGATGCGCTGCTGACCCACATGCGGCGTGCGCCCGGCAAGGACGTGGGTCTCTTGATGATGGGCAACGAGGGCTCGGGCCGCAGCGCGCTGCTCCGCCACGGCTATCACAGCCTCGCGAGCGACACGCGGACGATCTATCAGATCGGCCCCGATCCGACCGGACTCGCCGCGCCGTTCTATCCGATCCGCTCGCTGCTCGCCGCGATCCTGCAGCTGCCGCCGGTGTCGAGCGACGCCGAGCTGCGCGACGCGGTGCTCGCCAACGGCCTCAACGAGCGCGACGTGCCCGGGATCTCGCAGCTGTTCGGACACCCGACCACGTTGCTCGAGCTCGAGCCGCCGGTGCGCCGCCGCGAGATCGTGTGGTCGACCCTGCGCGCGCTCGAGCGCGCCGCCGCGCTCACCCCGGTGACGATCGTGTGCGAGGACATCGATCGCTTCGATCACCCGAGCCTCGAGATCCTGCGCCGCGCGACCGAGGCGGTCGACCTGCTGCTGCCTCCGATCGTGATGACCGCGCACACCTCGTTCGGCTCGCAGTGGCCGGCGTCGGTGCCCCGGCTCGAGATCGCCGCGCTCGATGCCGGTGACCTCCGCGAGATCGCCGCGCGGCTCGACAAGGCCGGCCTCAAGGGCCTGCCGTCGGCGCAGCAGCTGTTCGAGACCACGCGCGCCTACCCCGGCCACATCGAGCACGTCGTGCGCTACCTGCTCGAGGGCGGCAAGGCCGAGGACACCAACATCTCGCTGCCCGACCTGATCGCCGCGCGGCTGTCGATGCTCAAGCAGTCGACCCGCGACGTGCTGCAGGCCGCCGCGGTGCTCGGCCTCGAGCCCCAGGTCGACCTGCTGCGCACGATGCTGCCCAGCGACACGCTCGAGGCGGCGATGGCCGACGCCGAGCGCGCCGGGCTGTTCAGCCACGACCCGTCGGGCGAGCTCACGTTCACCAGCCGGTTGGTCCGCGACATCGTCTACGACGCCACGCCGGCCGACGTCCGCCGCTCGCTGCACGCCGCCGCCGCATCGGCGGTCGAGTCGCTGTCGCCGGACATCGCGTTGCTCGGCCACCACCACGACCTCGCCGGCCACGCCAAGGAGTCGATCATGCTGCTGCGGCGCGCCGGCGACCACGCGGCGGAGCAGCTCGACGATGTCGGCGCCGGCCAGTTCTACCACCGCGCGCTGCTCGCGGTCCGCCAGGCGGTGCTGAGCGGCGACGACGACGGCAGCGCCGAGGGCCAGTTCGTCATGCTGTCGGTCAAGCTCGCCGACGTGCTGCGCGCCCGCGGCGAGACCGCGCTGGCCCGCGGCGTGCTGGCCGAGGCGCGCGACTGGTCCGGCGCGCCGATGCTGGTCGCGCTGATCGACCGCTCGGGCGCGGCGATCGCGCTCAGCGAGGGCGATCTCGAGGGCGCCATCGCGGCGCTCCACCGCGGCGTCGGCCGCGCGATCTCGACCGGCGACATGAACCTGGTGTGCGAGCTGTATCTCGATCTATCGACGGCGCTGCTCCGCGCCGGCGATCCGGCCGGGGCGCTGCGCGAGCTGGTCGAGTGCATCGACCTCGCCACGCTCGGCGAGGGCTTCACCGCGATCGACGGCCCCGAGCCGTTCTGGCGCGTGCTGCGCGCGCAGGCCCAGATGGTCGATGCCAGCGGCGATTCGTACCGCGCGCTGCGGCTGGCCGAGGCCGCGCTGTTCCACGCCCAGCGCGTACGGTCGCGGCTCGGCGCCGCCCGGGTCCAGCACCTGCTCGCCCAGCTCTGCGACAGGACCGGCCTGAGCGGCAAGGCCGACCGCTACCGCCAGGCCGCGATCAACGAGATGCGAAGCCTGGGCGACCGCCGCGCCACGGCCGAGATGCTGCTCCACGACACGCCGACCCGGTCCGCCCTCGTGGTCCCCAGCCGGCTCGATGACGCAGCGCAGCTGACCAAGGAAATCGGCTGGTCCGAGGGTCACGAGAGCGCCAAGCGCAAGTCGAGCCCGCCCTCGGTCAAGTAACCAGAAATTGGCTGATTTCGCAGAAACGTGTGACCGATCTGACTTTACTATTGAAGTAGGCACAGTGAAACGGGATACAGTTGTGTCATGGGCAGCATTCTTCTGGTCGAAGCCGACAGCGCCATCTGCGATGCCTGGTCGACGGCGTTGGCCGCCGGCGGCCACGCGGTGCTGACCGCGAGCCGGATGCGTGAGGCGTTGATGACGGTGCGCGACGGCGGCATCGACGTGGTCGTGATCGACGCCTACGAGCCCCGCGCCGGTATTGTCGAGCTGGCGCAGCGGCTCAACGCGCTGCCCGACGCGCCGCCGATCATCCTGGTCTCGCAGTCGCCGGACGCGCCCCGGATCTCGGTCCAGATCGGCGCCTCGGCGTTCGTTCCCAAGCCGTGCGAACCGAGCGAGGTTGTCACGGCGGTGGGTCGCCTGCTGGGGCGACCGCGCCCGGTGTTCTGGATCGAGGACGAGCCGACCGGCCGTGCCCTGCCGACCTGGGCGGCGGCGCGGGCACGCGAAGCGCTGCAGGTCCGCTGATCGAGGATCGTCGCATGGCGGCCCTGAGCGGTCTGCCGGGACCGAGGCGCTGCGGCACGCCGCTTGCGATGCAATAGTGCCACGCGGTGACTTCCGATCGAGATTCCGTTCCGGCGCCGGGCCCCGGCTCGCCACGCGACCGCGAGCCCGCCGGCCTGCGGATCGAGCTGGCGCCGCGGACGATCGTGCACCTGCTGCTCGTGATCGCGGGGGTCTGGGTCGCGTTCCAGCTCCAGACCGTGCTGATCGTGGTGACGGTCGCGCTCGTCATGGTCGGCACGCTCGATCCCGCGGTGACGTGGTTCGAGCGCCACGGGATCCGCCGCGGCCGCGCGCTGGTGCTGATCTTCCTCGCGATCGCCGTGGTGATCGCGGGCGTCCTCCTGCTCACGGTGCCGCCGCTGGTCGGCCAGCTGCTCCACCTGATCGAGGACGCGCCGCGCGGCCGCGACAAGCTGATCGAGTGGCTGCGCCAGTACAAGCTGGCGCGGCCGCTGGTCCAGACCGTCCGCGCGATCCCGCTCGACAACCTGGTCACGCGCGCCGGCAACACGATGGTCGGCTACTCCTCGGACCTCCTGACGATCGCCGGCTACGCGATCTCGACGACGTTCCTCGCGATCTACCTGCTCGCCGATCCGGTGCGCGCCCGCGGCCTGGTGTTCGCGATGGTGCCGCGCCACTACCACATCAAGCTCGCCCGGATCCTGATCGAGCTCAAGGTCATCGTCGGCGGCTACATGCGCGGCCAGCTGATCACGTCGGTCGCGATCGCGGTGTTCACGTTCGGCGTGCTGACCGCGTTCCGGGTCGACGACGCGCTGGCGCTCGCGCTGTTCGCCGGGATGACCGACATCATCCCGTTCATCGGCGGCTACGTCGCCAGCCTGCCGGCGGTCGTCGCGGTCACCGGCTCGGGGATGGCCGCGGTCGTGATCGTGTTCCTGCTGATGTTCGCCTACCAGGAGTTCGAGAGCCGCATCCTGGTGCCGCGGGTCTACGGCAAGGTGCTGCGGCTGCCGCCCGCGGTCGTGGTGGTGTCGCTGCTCGTCGGCGGCACGCTGCTGGGGATCATCGGCGCCCTGCTCGCGCTGCCGATCGCCGCGGGGCTGCAGATGCTGGTCCGCGAGCTCCGCGTCGAGCTTCCCGGCGAGACGCCGCCCGACGCGTCGACCCGCGCGCGCGACCAGCGCGCCGAGCACATCTACGAGCAGCTGTCCGAGGGCGCGACCGCCGCCGACGCCGGCGTGATCGCCGCCGAGCTCGCCCACAAGCTGCGGCAGAACGAGCAGTCCGGCGCGGCGCTGACCGGTGAGCTCCCCGCCGTGCTGGCCGAGCTCGCCGTGCGCGAGACCGACGACGAGCCGCCCGGCCACGGCCCGGACGACCGGACGGGCGCGAGCGACCCCGACGCGCCGGTTGCGCCGGCCGCCGCGACGACCGAGGATCGCTCGCGATGAGGATCTGGAAGCTGCTGGTCCTGCTCGCCGGGATCGCCGGCGTGATCGGGTTCTTCACGCCGCTGGTCGACTACCGCACGCCCGACGGCAAGCTCACCGGCGACGCCAGCGCGTTCCAGGTCGCGCGCGGCGGCGACAGCCTGCGCGACCTGCTCGCGCAGGGCCAGCAGCTCGGCCTGTCGCGCGCCGACAGCGAGCGGTTCGCAAAGGCGTTCGACGCCGGCCTCGACGCCTACCGCGGCGCGATGGTCGTGAGCTTCGCGCCCGCCGGCCTGCTCGCCGCGCTGGGCATCCTGCTGACGCTGCGCGACCGCATGGGCCGGCTCTCCGGGCTCCTGGCCGTCGCGCTCGGCGCGGCCTGCGGCGCCGCGTTCGCGCAGTTCTGGCTCGCCGATCAGGCCTCGCACGATCCCGGCGCCTCGCTCGGCCTCGGCGTGTACCTCTTGCTCGCGGCCGGCCTGGGCGGCGTGCTCGCCGGACTCGGCGCGCTGGTCAGCCCCGACCGCGGGTAACCGCGTCAGCGATCGACGATCAGCATGCGGATGCCGCGCGCTTCCAGGGCGATCGACGCGCGGCCGTCGCCGGCGGCGATGCGCTCGTGGTTGAAGGGATCGCGTAGCGCCCGGGTGTCGGCATCGACCAGCAGCACCGCCGTGGCGGGCCTTGCCAGATCGCTGGCGACGAACACGACGCGGACCGGGCCGCCCGGCGCCGCGTGGGCGTAGGCGTGGACCTCGTCGGGCCGCTCGATCTGCCAGGCGTCGCTCGGCTCGCCCGCGAGCGCCGCGAGATCATCGGCGAGGCCGGGTAGATCGTCGAGCGAGCCGGCCTTGAGCCGGCCGACCCGGCGGGGGAGCGCGTCGCCCAGCGGCTGGCCCAGCTCGTCGTGGCTCGGGGTGCCCGGACCGATCACCACGATCGCTCGCTTGTGCTCGGCCAGCGCGCGCAGCGTGTGGGCCAGGCCGCGGTCGATCCGATCGAGGGTCGGCACGATCACCGCGCGGTAGCCGGCCAGCTCGTCCTCGGTCGCGGACTCGTCGACGATCGCGTAGGGAACGCGCGCGAGGTCGAGCGCGCGGGCGAGCGCGGCGTGCCAGCGCCGCTGGGTCACCGCGGCGGGATCGCTGCCGAGCTCGGCCGCGCCCCCCGGTCCGAGCCCGAGCATCTCGCCGACGACCGGCGTCATCGGATCGAGCGCCGAGGTTGCCAGGCCGAACCGCGCATCGGCGCGGGTGTCGACGACCGCGACCGCCGCGGGCCGGCGCAGCGCGGGCCAGTCGAGCGCCGCCAGCGCCGAGGTCAGCGTCGCGATCCACGCCGCGTGCGGCTCGACCGCGCCGCCGCGATCGATCGCCGCGCCGTAGTAGCGGTCGCGCTCGACCGCCATGACCAGGTTGAACCCGCGGATCCCGGCGGCGAGCAGGCTCAGCAGCTGGTCGCGCTCGCGGTGCGGATCGTCGCCGGCATCGAGCGGCGGCCGCCACGCGGCGAAGCCGACGCCGACCTCGAACGCGATCGGGATCGGCGCGGCGTTGCCGACCGCCGCGGTCGCGCGCCGGCGCAGCTCGCGCAGCTCGGTGCGCCGGGTGTAGGCGTCGATCCCGACCGGCCCGCCGATCGCGCGCTGGATCCCGCGCAGGTCGTAGAGCCCGTGGTGCCCGGGCGGCAGGTTGTGGAACCGCGCGACGCGGCCGAGCCCGACCTCGTCGAGCGAGCGCGCGAACGCACCGAGCGCGTGCGCGACGTACTGGTCCTTGAACCGCACCCACGAGATGCAGCGCGCGGCGTCGTCGGGCAGCCAGGCGCGCGGCGGCTCGCCGTCGAGGCCGCTGGCCTCGCGCCACGCCGCGATCGCCTCGGGGTGATAGTCGTGGTCGTAGGCGCCGAGCCGGTGGAACATCTGCGCCTCGTTGTCGACGCCGATCGCGACGACCGGACCGCCGGGCGCGAGGTAGGGCGCGACGACCTCGGCGGCCGCCGCGTACCACGCGTGGACGCGCGCGCGGAACGCCGCGGAGGCGTACGACGGCACCGGCCAGGCGCGCGGCGGCGACGGCAGCCACACCGGGGTGCCGCTCGCGGTCCGCGCCTGACACGCCGGATCGCCGGCGACGTGGTCCGGGATCCCGAAGCCGGTCAGCTCGGCGTTGACGTTCGGCCCGGGGCGGAGCACGACGGCGAGCCCCGCGGCGTGCGCCGCCTCGAGGAAGCGCGCCAGGTCGCGCTCGCGGCTCCACGCCGTCGCGCCCGGGCGCGGCTCGTGGATCCGCCACGGCACGTAGGTCTCGACCAGCGTCAGCCCGAGATCGTGGATCGCGCGCAGGCAGCGCGGCCACCGCGCCGGATCGACCCGCCAGTAGTGCATCGCGCCGGCGTAGAACGCAATCCGGCGCAGGGCGCTGCCCTCGACGACTAGCCCGCGGTCGTCGAACCAGGTGCGGCGACGTGTCTCCACGTCTGGCCCTCCAGGACGAAGCGACTCGGCCCCACCGCCCAGCGCGGCCGGTAGGCCAGCGGGGTGGCATCGCCGCTGCCGGCCTCGGTGTACTCGGGGTCCCACGGCAACAGCAGGCACAGCGGCTCGCCCGGCGCCGCCATCCGCACGCGCGGCATCACCGGATGCGGCTCCTCGCCGCGCGCCCGCCCCGCCGCGAGCACCTCCTCGACGGTGTCGAGCTGCGACAGCTCCCAGAACGTGCGGATCTGCGGCGGCGGCAGCCGGAGCTCGCCGGCGCGCTCGAGCGCCTCGCGCGGCCGCACCCAGGCCTGGTCGACCGTCTCGATCGCGTCGAAGCTCGGCACCTGGCCGTTCGGCAGCTCGCAGGCGAAGAACCGCGCCGAGAACCGCCGCGGCTCGATCGACGGCGTGATCCAGTGCGCCCACGGCACCAGCACCTCGGTCGTCCACGCCAGCCCCGCCGCGACCAGCACCGTCGCGGCGTCGGCGCCGTCGAGGATGCGGCGCCGCAGCATGGCCTGGATCGGCAGCTCGAGCGTCTGGGCCTCGAGCGCCGCGTCGGCGTGGCCCAGCAGCACGCCCGCCTCCTCGAACAGCTCGCGCGCCGCCGTGGTGCGCGCATCCTCGCCGGGCTCGGCGCCGCCACCGGGGAACACGAACGCCGAGGCCATGAACGAGGCCTTGCGGTGGCGGCGCAGGAGGAACACCTCGAACCCCGGGTCGGCCCGCCGCAGCAGGATCACCGATGCCGCCTCGCGGAGCGGCGCGCTCATCGGGTCCGCGCTCCAGCGCTCCGCACTCGCATGACCGCGTTCGTACCACGCCTGGCGATCGTCAATCCACCCGCAGCTCGCCGCGCACCGGCTCGTCGGCCAGCCCGAGGCGATCCTCGATCGCACGCTCGACGAAGCGCGCCACCGGCCCGTCCGGCGTCTCGAGCAGCAGGCGATCGGACATCCCGCGGCAGCGCGCGAACACGCCGAACCAGGTCAGGAACCCGTGGCGCGGCTGGCGCTCGACCACGAACAGCGCATCGATCGCGCCGGCGCCGACCACGAACCCGGTGTCCTCCTCGCGGACCTCGACCGCGAGATCGTCGACCTCGACGATGACCTCGTGGGGCGCGACGCCGCGCGGGGCGATCACCACGCGGAGCCGGAGGACCGTCCGTCCGGTCTCGATGCCGCGGTACGGGCTGCGCAGCCGCTGGTCGCAGCTCACCACCTCCGAGGACACGTGCGCCGGAGGAGAGCGTCGGGAGCACCGCGAGCGAACGGCCCGCATGCGGCGATTGTACTCCTCCTCCGCTAGGAGACCGTACTTCGTACGGCCTCCGTCGCTCATTATATTCCGCCGATCCTCGCTGCGCTGGTCCGGGACCTCGGCCTTCCTGGCCGGAAGGTCCGAGCTCCCGGGTTTCGCTCGGTCTCGGCTCAGGGAACGACGACAAACTCGCGGCGCATCAGGCTGATGATGTTCTGCGCCGCGTCGAGATCGGTGCCGGGGAAGTTGTCGAGCACCTTCTGGAGCTGGCCGTGGTCGAGCACCAGCTGGAAGGTGTCGAGCTCCGAGGGGCTCAGCTCGCGCAGCTTGCCGGCCAGCGGGGTCGGCACCGCCAGCGGCGACCCCAGCGGCGGCAGCTGCTTCTGGAGGTTCCGGAACTCGTCCAGCTGGCGCACACCCTCCATCAGCAGTGCCTCGGTCGACTCCTGGATCTCCTCCATCACCTGCAGCTCGACGCTCGGCTCGAGCTCGAACGTGCCGGTCGCCCAGGTCAGCATGCGGTAGATCGACTTCTGCGGGCTGACCGCGAAGTCGTCGTTGATGGTCGCGAAGTACAGCGCGCCCTTGCGCAGGTAGATCTTGCCCATGCTCACGCCGTTGTTGATCGTGAGCACGCCGCTCTTGCGGCTGGTCGACAGGAGCTGCAGCAGGTCCGGCAGCGGGATCTCCTCGATCACGCCCGACATCGGCCGGCCGGAGGTCGCCTGGCGCTGCTGTGCGCCGGCCTCGAGCCGGCGGCGCGCCTCGGCCTCGCTCTGGTTGGCCATCTGGCCATCGACCGCGCCGACCTTGATGATCGAGGTCCCGACCAGGATGCGATCGCCCTCGTGGAGCAGCGCGCGCCCGGCGATCTTCTCGCCGTTGACGAACGTGCCGTTGGTCGAGCCCATGTCCTGGATGTAGACCTCGCCGTCCGTCGAGCTGATCTTGGCGTGGCGGCGCGAGACCATGTCCTCGACCAGCACCATGTCGAGGTCGCTCGACCGGCCGATGATGATCTCCCGGTTCATGCGAAGCGGGAACTCGCCTCCCTGGTACTTGCCCGAGATGAAGCGGAGCGCGAAGCGGGGACGATCGTTCATGGAGTGGGCGCTGACCATGGAGCGTGGACCAGCTGCAAGGACTCGAAAATTCTAGTTCTCAAGATGCCACAGGCGCAAGCAAAGGAGGTCAATCGGTGGCGGGCGTTTCATCGTTCGCCGCCTCGTGCGGCGGGCGTAGCGTGCTGACAACACG
Organism: Deltaproteobacteria bacterium; assembly: GCA_005887925.1. GTDB lineage: Bacteria > Myxococcota_A > Polyangia > Haliangiales > Haliangiaceae > JABFXX01. The sequence goes on from VBLP01000211.1 coordinate 22,627, forward strand.
GCGGTAGACTTCTTCCGATACCACGAGGCTGGAGTGGCCGAGCGGGACTGTGGTTGCGACGGCCCCGGCGAGCCGCGTGGTGGGCAGCGGCACGACCCAGTCGCGGGCCGCCGCGATCGTGTACATCTCGACCCCCGGCGGCATCGGCCCCTGGGCGAGCTCGTCCAGAAAACGGCTTCGGGGCAACAGTTGCCAGGACGACGTCGACCACAACCCGAGCGTCATCACCCCCATGAGCGCTGCCCAGGTGCCGCGGATCGGCGTCCCCATCATGATCAGCTTGCGCACCCGGGCGTGGCCGCCGAGCTTCTTGACATAGTACAGGCCGATCAGGCCGCCCATCGAGTGGCCGATGATGTCGATGCGCTGCGACGGTGTCTGCGCGAGGATGCGCTCGATCTTGCGGTGGATCAGAAACGCCGAGCGCCGGATGTCGCGGACGTTGAGCGTGCCGAGGTTGAACGACACCACGACGAAGCCGTCGTCGACCAGCCGGCGCTCGAGCATGTACATCGAGCCGCGCGTGCCCAGGAAGCCGTGGATGATCAGGACCGGCGGCGCGTCGGGGCTGACGTCGTCGAACGCGGCGCCGCGGCGGATCCGGTTGCCGCGCGCCAGGTGGCGCACATACGACAGCCCGTCTGCGCCGCCCGCGACGTCCTGGCCGATCGTGCTGCGCTTGCCGAGCCATCGCCGCGGCGCTTCGAGCGCTCAGCGCTTGAGCCACGACGAGCGTCGATCAGCCACCGCCTTCACGATAGTCCGAGAATCCCTCGGAGACGAACCGGCTGCACTCCTTCGCGTACGCGTGGCTCGCCATCGCCGGGGTAGGGTACTCGACCACCCGCCACACGCCGCGCGTGCCGACTGCGCCAACCCGGCTGATCACGTACGTCTGGATGCGATAAACCAGCGCAAACTCGTACGCTCCCCGTGTCACGGAGGCGAGCGCTCCAGCCTCCTGGCGGGCGTGCTCGTTGCGCCGCCGCATCGAGCGCGAATCACCTCGCGGCACGAGGCCCGGCGGTGGGGCCGGATCTCCTGGCTCGCCTCCCGGGATCTCTCGCGGGCCCGGCATGTGGGTCGGAGCCTCGACGCTCTTGACATCGACCTGCGCGCTGACCTGCGCCGGCGCCGGCATCGCGGGCGGCGCGCCGATCGAGATCGGCGCCATCTTGATCGTGTCGGTCTCGGCGCGCGGCGCGATCGGCGCGGCGGGAGGTGCGGCTTCGGTCCCCGGCACCGGCGCGCCCCCGATCGACTCCTTGGCGCCGCTGATGCCCGCGGCGCCGGCCGCGCTGGGCCCCTGCGAGCCGGCCACGCCGGCTGCGATGTCGATCGATGCGGCGGCTACCCCCGCTGCACCGGCCTCGCTCTCCGCACCGGCGGCGCTGGACTCCTGCGAGCCCGCCACGCCGGCTGCGATGTCGATCGATGCGGCGGCTGCCCCCGCTGCATCGGACTTGTCCGCAGGCGCTTCGGCGCTCGCCGCCGCGTCGTGTCCATCATCGTCGTCGCCGCGGCCTGCGCCCTCGCCGCCGTCGGCGCTGGGCTTTTGCTTGCGCGCGTACGCCAGCGTCCGGCCGCGCGAGATCCTCGACACCTTGGGGGTCCGTTTTCCGCTCGCCATGATTCCCAGGTGCCATGTGAACCCGCCATGGCGCAAGTAACCAGCAACGCGTCGCGTCAGCTGGCAAACATCGTATACAGTCGGCTCCGGTGACGACCCCCTCGAGCCCGACGGAGCGCGTCGGTCGATATCAGCTGCTGGAGCCGATCGGGATCGGCCCCAGCGGAGCGGTGTCGCGCGCGAAGGTGTTCGGCGTGGCCGGCTTCGAGCGCCAGTTCGCGGTCAAGCGGTTCCACACCGAGCTCACCGCGACCGCGGCGATGGCGGCGATGCTGTCGGCGGCCGCGCGCGCCTACGGCAGCCTCGAGCACCCGCGGATCGCGCGGATGAGCGAGTTCGGCGTCGCGCAGGGCTCGACGTTCACCGCCGTCGAGTACGTGCCCGGCCTCGACGCGCTCCGCCTGATCAGCGAGGCGCGGCTCGCCGGCGTCACGCTCGCGGCAGGCGGCGCGCTCGCGCTGGTCTCGCAGGCCGCGCGCGCGGTCGGCTACGCCCACGGCCGCGGCCTGGCCCACCTCGGTCTCGCACCGACCAACGTGATCGTCACCGCCGATGGCGACATCAAGATCACCGACTTCGGCATCCTGTCGGCGACCTTGCCGCCGCGCCCGATCGAGGTGCCGCGGCTCGCCCAGCGCATCCCGTACCTCGCGCCCGAGCAGCTCGCCAACGAGCAGGCCACGGCCGCCACCGACGTGTTCGCGCTCGGCGTGCTCGCCTACGAGCTGGTCACCGGCACCCGCACGTTCCGCGGCGACACGCCGCAGCAGGTCGCGTCGGCGATCATGGCCGGGCCGCCCAGCGAGCCTGCGCTGCCGCGGCCGATCGTGCGGGTGCTGCAGCGCTGCCTGGCGCGCTCGCCGTTCGAGCGATTCCCCGACGGGCGCGCGCTCGCCGATGCGCTCGACGCCGCGCTGCGCGTCGCGCCGGTCCCCGGCACGCGCAAGGACATCGGCGTCCAGGTCAAGGACACGCTCGATCGGCTCGCCGCGCTCAACGAGGGCCAGATGTCCGGCATGGTCGCGCTCCACCTCGGCACCGGGCCGGTCCGGCGGCTCGACGAGGACGACATCCGGCGCCCGGCGACCGCGCGCGAGCCCGAGGTCGCGCCCGATCCGAGCGTCGCCGCGCCCTACGAGATCGGTCCGGCCGATCCGCTCGGCCCCGCCGGCACGATGCCCGATCTGCCGCGCCCGATCACCACCGTGCCGGGCCTGCCGCCGCCGCCGATCCCGGTGCCATCCGGTCTCGCAGGTCCGGGGAACCCGCCGCCGTCCGGACCATCCGGCGCCGGCACGCTGCTCGGGCTGGGCAGGGCCACCCCGCCGGCGATTCCGACGATCAAGCCGCGCGCCGGCTCGGTCAGCGGGATCCCGCCGGTGCCACCGGCCGCCCGCCGCGCGCAGACCCGGCCAGGCGCCGATTTCGCGATCCCGATCGAGCCGGTCGCGCCGACCCCGCTCCGCGATGCCTCGACGGAGAGCGCGGTGCACCCGCTCGATCCGAGCGATCTCGAGTCGGTCGATCCGGCCTCGCTCGACGAGACCGTCGCCGAGCCCTACCGCCCTGCGACCGATGACGCCGCGGACGGTGACGCCGGCGAGCCGGTCTCGGGGCCGACCGTGTCGCTGGGCCCGCGCGCAGCCGATCCGTCCATGGCGCCCCCGGCGGCCGACGACTTTCAGGACGCACCGACCCACGCGCTCACCGCTGCCGCGGTCGCCGAGGGCCGCCGCGCGGCGAGGTACCGGCTGGATCCGAGCTCGATCGAGACCAAGCCGATCCCGCCGGTCACTCTCGAGCCGCTGCTGTTCGATCCCATCGATCCCACGGGGGAGGACCCCCGCCCCGCCGGCAGAGCCGTCGGGGGCCCCACCCCCCGCGATCGGGCTGCGCCGATCGATCCCCCGACGGAGCTACCGCTGGAGCGCTCGCTGGAGCGACCGACCGAGCGAACGCTCGATCGCGCGGCCGAGCGCGCCCGCGCGATCGCCACCGATCCACCGACCGAGCGAACGCTCGAACGGCCCGACGATCGACTCGCGCGCGCGACCGATGCGCCCGGCGAGCCGACCGCGCGGTCCTTCGGACGACAACAGCTGGTCCGAAGAGTCCGCGAACCGGGCTCCCACCATGCCCGCGCGCGAGGCCCCCGCACCCGGCCACATTCCGGCCCCGGTCGCCGCCGAGCGCTCCGGCGCCGTACCCGGCTCCGGCCGCGTCGCCAGCCCGGTCGCCACCGAGCGCTCCGGCGCCGTACCCGGCTCCGGCCGCGTGCCGTCCGAGCCGAAACAGAGCCAGACCCTCCTGGGCTACCCGGCGACCGCGCTTCGCCCGCCGACGCCGTTCCCCCCGCCTCCCGTGGTCCCTCCCGAGCACCGGCTGCCCGATCCGCTGTCGGCGATGATGCTCGAAGGATTCCGCCCCGCACCCACCCCGCCGGCGCCCGAGCCGCCGACGCCGTTCCATGACCCGGGCGTGGTGCCGCCGGCCGAGCCGCCCGACAGGCCGGCCCTGCGCGTCTCCGAGGTCGCCCCAATGCCGCCCGGCTGGATCGGCGCTCCGCCCAGCGGTCCGACACCGCCGCAGCCACGCCGCCGCGCGCTCTGGATCATCGCCGGCATGCTCGGCGCGGCGGTGGTCGGGATCGGCGCCTGGCAGCTCTACGTCCAGGTGATCGCACCGCCCTCCGGTGGGCCTGCGCAGGTCATCGCCGCCGCGAGCGACGCCGGGCCCGCGACCCCGCCCGACGCCGCCGCCGAGCTCGCCACGGTACCGCCCGACGCCGACGCCGTCGCGACTGCGCCCGCCGACGCCGCCCGCATCGCCACGGCCTCCGACGCCGCGACCCGGCCCGCCGATGCCGCCCGGGTCGCCGCCGTCACGCCCGATGCCCGCGCTCCGGGCGATGCGCGGTCCGTCCCGGGCGACGCCGCCCGGGTCGCCGCCGTCACGCCGACACCTCCGATCTCATCGGCCCCCGGCGACAGCCTTACGATCTCCTCGTCGCCGCCCGGCGCGCGCGTGTTCCTCGACGGCGCCGACTCCGGCGTGACGCCGCTCAAGCTGCCCGGCTCTCCCGACCGCCACACGATCGCGCTCCTGCTCGCCGGACACGACCTCTACCTCGCGCAGGTCGATGGCCACGGCACGTTCCAGATCCCGCTCAAGGAGGTCACCCCGAACAACGGCCCCGCCGGGATCAAGGTCCTGCGCTGCAAGGACACGGAGCGCTACTACGTCTACGTCGACGGCAAGCCCACCGGCCAGACCTGCCCGACCGAGCGCATCGGCTGCGAGATGGGGCCGCACACCGTCGAGGTCTACGACGTCGTGTCCGAGACGCGACGCAAGTGGGACATCGTGGTCAAGGAGACCCGGCTCTCGTTCCGCGTCCGCGTCGAGTAGCGCCGCGTCGCGCGGTCGATCTACCTCAGTCGTCCGAGTGCTCGGCTTCCTCACCGTCGAGCTTGTGCCGCGGATCGAGGCCGTACTTCCGGGTCGATCTCGAGGGGGCCTTCCCGCCCCCTCCGCGCGTCGCGTCGCGCGGTCGATCTACCTCAGTCGTCCGAGTGTTCGGCTTCCTCACCGTCGAGCTTGTGCCGCGGATCGAGGCCGTACTTCCGGATAAGCTCGCGCAGGTGCTTGCGGTCGATCTGGGCCTCGCGCGCGGCGGCCGAGAGGTTCATCTTGTGGCGCCGCATCAGGTCCTCGATGTACTCGCGCTCGAACATCTCGACCAGCTGGCCCTTGGCTTCCTTGAACGGTGATCGACGAGCCGCGGGCGAGCAGGCACGCGCGCTCCATGACGTTGCGCAGCTCGCGGACGTTGCCCGGCCAGCTGTGGCGGACCAGCCGCGCCATGTCCTCGGTCGACACGGTGAGCCCCGGCCCGAAGCCGGTGACGAAGTGGTTGATGAGCAGCGGGATGTCGCTGCCGCGCTCGCGCAGCGGCGGGACGCTGACCCGGATCACCGCGAGCCGGTAGTAGAGGTCCTCGCGGAACGCCTTCTTGGCGACCTCGGCGCGCAGGTCGCGGTTGGTCGCGGCGACCACGCGGACGTCGATCTTCTCGTAGGTGTTCGAGCCGACCTTGCGCACGGCGCGCTTGTCGAGCACGCGGAGCAGCGACGGCTGGAGGTCGAGCGCCATCTCGCCGATCTCGTCGAGGAAGATCGTGCCTCCGTGGGCCTCGGCGAACGCGCCGCGGCGATCGGTGATCGCGCCGGTGAAGCTGCCCTTGACGTGGCCGAACAGCATCGACTCGATCAGCTCGCGCGGCACCGAGCCGCAGTCGAACACGACGAACGGCCCGTCCTTGCGCGGCGAGTGATTGTGGATCTCCTCGGCGATCAGCTCCTTGCCGGTGCCGGTCTCGCCCTCGATCAGGACCGTCGCCGTGGTCGCCGCGACGTCCTCGAGCAGCGTGAACATCTGCCGCATCTTGGTGTCGCCGCCCACGATCGAGCCGAACGAGGCCTGGGCGCTCGGCTCGGGCTCGACGATCTCCTCGTCGGGCAGGAACTTGATGACGGTGCGGCCGAGCTTGACCTCGGCGCCGAAGCCGATCGCGATCTTCTCGAACCGCGAGCCCTGGATGAACGACCCGTTGGTCGAGCCGCAGTCCAGCATCAGCACCTCGTCGCCGGTCAGCTGCGCCTCGAGGTGCTTGCGCGACACCGTCTTGTCGGTGAGCACCAGACTACATTGTGGGCCCGAGCCGAACGACACCGGGACGCCGGTCAAGCGGACGGCCTCGCCCCGGTCCGGACCCTTGATGACCACGAAGATGCCACCCTGGTTCTGCCGCGAGTACGACGGTGCGTCGTCGAGCAGGGCGGTGACGTTGGAGCGGTCGCGCGTCATCTGTCCCGAGCTTTGGTCATCGTAGCCGCGGGTCGGGGCACTGTAAATACGCCGCGCTACTTGCTGTGCTGCACCGCGACGTCAGGCCCTGACATCGCAATGACCACACCCACCGCCGCCGCCGCGAGAATGATGGCAACGATCACCATCCACGGCTGGAGAAATGATCGCTTCTTGCCTTGCGATCCGGCGCGACTTGGCGCTTGGAGATGCGGCACCCACCGTGACTCCAGCACGCCCGGCGAGGGCGGCACCGGCATCGGTGGCACCGGCATCGCCGGCAGCGGACGCGGCTGCGTCGGTATCAGATCGCTCACGTCGACGTGCGGCTGCATCGGCTGCATCGGCTGCATCCCCGGCGACATCGCCCGCGGCGGCTGCGGCTGCATCGGCTGCATCGGCTGCATCACCGGTTGCATCGGTTGCCTCGGCTGCCGCTCCTGCATCCCCGTCGTGCGCGGCCGCGGCTGCATCCCCGCGGGCGGTGGCTGCAGCGGTGCGATCGCCGGCCCCGGCCTGGTCACCGACGGGCGCGCGCCGAACAGCGGCGGCGCAGCCGGCCCGCCGGCGTCGATCTCGGCCCGCGCCTTGTTCGCCATCGCCTCGCGATGCTGGTGCTCGAGATCGATCATGTTGATGATCGACGTCAGCTCGACGACGCCGCCGACCTTGGCGATCTCGGTCTTGGGCCGCGAGATCCGCGAGCTCGACTGCCGGCTCGCCAGGCCGTGGATCGACAGCGGTCCCGCCTCGTCCTCGTCCTCGTCGCCGCCGTCGTAGACCTCGGTCGCCGCGCGGTGGACGTACCCCAGGTCGTCGTCGTCGTCCTCCCCGCGCCACTGGTCCGGCGGCCCGCACAGATCGACCAGCTCGCGCGCGACCTCGGGCGCCGACACCAGCAGCCCGTTGCGGTGCGCGCAGCGGGTCAACGCCTCCTGGAACTCGCCCGCGGTCTGGAACCGCGCGTCGGGCGACAGCGCGAGCGCCTTGTACATGATCGCGTCGAGGTCGGTCGTCAGGCCCGCCACCTTGCGCGACACCTGCGGCACCGGCTGCGAGTAGATCTCGTCGGCCGACGTGGTGAGCCCGGCGTGGACGAACAGGCGCTCGCCGGTCAGCACCTCGTACATGCACACCGCGAGCGAGTACAGATCGGCGCGATGGTCGATCGCCTCGCTCTTGGCCTGCTCCGGCGACATGTACCCGATCTTGCCCTTGACCTTGTAGAACAGCGAGTTGTGCGTCGCCGCCTTGGCGATCCCGAAGTCGGTCAGCTTGACCTCGCCGGCGTGCGAGACCAGGATGTTCGACGGCGATACGTCGCGGTGGATCAGCCGCAGCGGGTTGCCCTCGAAGTCGCGCTTGACGTGGGCGTAGGCCAGCGCCGACAGCACCTCGCGGCTGATGTGGATCGCCGCCGCGGGCGAGAATCGCTTGCCGCGCCGCTTGGCCTTCTTGAGCAGCGTTCTGAGGTCGCCACCCGGCAGGTACTCCATCACGATGAAGTACTCGCCGCCCGCGGTCACCAGGTCGATCGTGTGGACGATGTTGGCATGGTCGAGCGTGGCCGACAGCTTGGCCTCGCGCAGGAACAGGTCGATGAACTCCTCCTGCTGCGTGAACTCCGGAAGTAGCTGCTTCAGCACGACTTCCATCTCGAAGCCGCCGGCGCCGAGCTTCTTGCCGACGTAGATCGCCCCCATGCCGCCCTCGGACAGGTGTTCGAGGACAACGTAGCGATCGATCGGAGCCGCCCCGACATCGACCATCGAGCGCTCAGTGTAACATCGACCGCAAGGCGGCGCGGTAGCGCCAGGTGCCCCCCGACCGGGCCCCGGCGAGCCGCCGGCGCGGGGATCTCCGGCCACCCGATGGCAACTCGCAACCTGCGCCGGTGTCTACCCAACATGCGCAGCATGCTCGTTGTCCTGATCGCCGGCTCCGCGTCGCTGTCGTCCGCCGACCCCGCGCCCCGGCCCCGCCTCGCTCCCGACGCCCAGCGCATGGTCACCGACGACTGTGCGCTGGCTCGCAAGGCGGGTAAGACCTGCGAGCTCCGGCTCGCGGCCGAGGACGTCGACGGCTCGGCCGCCGGCCCCGGCGACCTCAGCGTCCGGGTGCTGCGGCCGGGCAGCGAGCCGTCGCTGATCCATATCCGGCGCGACTTCGTCGTCGAGATCGTCAAGTCGGCCGAGGACCTGTGAAGCAGCGCTGACCCGGCGCCGGCGCTATACTGCCGCGCGTCATGCGCTTCCTGCTCGCGATCGCCGCGCTCGCCGGGGTGGCCGGCTGCACCGAGCCCCGGAGCACCGCCTGCAAGGAGGTCTGCAAGCGCGAGGCGGAGTGCATCGACTCGACGGCGAGCAAGCTGCCCTTCGACGAGAAGGAGTGCATCGCCGCGTGCGCCGCGCTCGAGCACGACGTCGAGAACAGCGCCGCCAAGGTGCAGCGCCACATCGCGTGCGTCAACCAGCAGACGTCGTGCCCCGCGGTTCTCGAGTGTAAGTAGTGCTGTCGGCGACCAGCCATCTCGAGTTCGGCGGGAGCACGCTGCGCTCGACCGTGTTCCTCGAGCGCCGGCTGCGCCTGCACATCGTTCGCCGCGACCGCCTGCTGTTCGACACCTCGTTCGCGCCGCCGATCCGCGCGCCGGGCGCGTTCGCGCACCTGTTCGCCCAGCTGTCCGGGACGTTCATCCCCACCGGCGCCGCGCCGATCGCCGCCCCGTGCGCGTTCGTGCTCGCCGAGACCGAGTTCGACCGCGTCGTGCCCGGCGCGCGGACGTTTCGCTCGTTCGGGGAGCGCTGCACCATCGTCGAGATCCGCGTCCCCGCCGGCGACGTCCGGCGGCCGGTCGGGCTCGGCCACGGCGCGCTCCGGCTCGACGACCGCGTGTGGCAGGCCTATCGCGTCGTCGCGGCCGACCCGACCGAGGACGCGGTGCAGTCGCTGCTCGGCGCGCTGTGCGCCACCGGCGTCCTGACCGGCGACCTCGCGGCGAGCGTGGTGACCAGCGAGCCGGAGCGCTTCCAGCGCCTGTGGGCGGTGATGCGCCCGCTGTACGGCAACCTCGCGACCTCGGCATCGCTCAAGCAGATCGGCGACCTCGCCGGGCTGTCGCTGCGCCAGCTCGGCCGCGACATCGCCGATCTGACCCGGACGTACGGCCTGTTCGGCACCGGGTTCCGCAGCGCGATGCGCGTGCTGCGGCTGCGCGCCGCGGTGCTGCTGCTGTCGGCCCCCGACGGCACGCCGGGCGACGTCGCGCGGGTCGTCAGCTACGGCAGCCTCGACGCGATGGGCCGCGCGTTCCGCGATGCCCAGCTCCCCGCGCCGAGCGTGGTCCACAGCGCCGTGCGCTACCGCGACCTGCCCTGAGGCGCCCGGATCGCGCGATGCCGGCCGCGCTCGGTCCCCGCCAGCGCATCGCGGATGCCGTCGCCGATGAAGTTGAGCGACAGGATCGCCACCGCCATCACCAGCCCCGGGCCGACCAGCAGCCAGGGATACACCACGATCTGCGTGCTGCCCTCGGTGACCAGCGTGCCCCACGACGCGAGCGGCGCCTGGACCCCGAGACCCAGGAACGACAGCAGCGCCTCGGTCACCATCACCTGCGGCAGCGCCAGCGTCGCGTACACGATCACCGGCCCGGCGGCGTTGGGCAGCACGTGGCGCGTCAGGATCCGCGCCGGCGACGCCCCGAGCGCGCGCGCCGCGTCGACGAACTCGCGCCGGCGCAGCGCGAGCACCTGGCCGCGCGTGATCCGCGCCATCGTCAGCCACGAGATCGCGCCGATCAGCGCGAACAGCGCGAACAGCGAGCGCGTCCCGGTCACCGCCATCACCACCATCACCAGCACCAGCGTCGGGAACCCGTAGAGCGCATCGACGACCCGCATCATCGCGCCATCGACCGCGCCGCCGGCGTACGCGGCGATCGCGCCGTAGCTCACCCCGATCGCGACCGCGATCGCCGTCGTCCCCGCCGCGATCAGGATCGCGATCCGGCCGCCGATCATCACCCGGACGAGCAGGTCGCGGCCCAGCGTGTCGGTGCCGAGCCAGTGCGCGGCGCCCGGCGGGGATGCGCCCAGCTCGGTATCGATCGCGGTCGCGTCGATGCCCAGCGCCGCCGCGATCGCCGGCCCCACGAAGCACGCCGCAGCGACGACCACGAACACCGCGCCGGACACCACCGCCATCCGGTTGCCGCGCCAGCGCGCCCAGGCCCCGGCCGTCATGGCAACCCCTCACGCATGCGGGGGTCCAGGATTCCGTAGGCGACATCGACCGCGAGGTTCAGCACCACCAGGAGCGCCGCGTAACACACGAACACGCCGGTCACCACCGGGTAGTCGCGCTCGGTCACGCTGGTCAGGAAGTAGGTCCCCAGGCCCGGGATCTGGAAGATCTTCTCGACGACGAACGAGCCCGAGATCAGCGCCGCGGTCGCCGGTCCCAGGTAGGTCACCACCGGCGTGATGCCGACCCGCAGCGCGTGCCGCCCGACCACGCGGCGCTCCGGCACGCCCTTGGCGCGCGCGGTGCGCACGAAGTCCTGATCGAGCACGTCGATCAGACCGCCGCGGGTCAGCCGCGCGATCGTGCCGAGGTAGACCCCGCCGAGCGTGATCGCCGGCAGGATCAGCGAGCGAGCGCCGTCGACGCGCGCCGGCGGCAGCCAGCCCAGGTCGAGCGCGAACGCCGCGATCAGCAGCGGGCCGAGCACGAACGCCGGGATCGACACGCCGATCAGCGCGCCGGCCATCACCAGCGCGTCGATCCACGTGTTGCGCCGCCACGCCGCGATCGCGCCGAGCGTCGCGCCGATCACCAGCGCCACCGCCAGCGCCAGCGCGCCCAGCAGCGCGCTGATCGGCCCGTGCTCCGCGATCAGCCGCGCCACTGAGACGTCGTGCTTCATCGAGGCGCCGAGGTCGCCGCGGGCGAGCTGCGCCATCGCGCGGCCGTACTGCTGCCACAGCGGCTGGTGCAGCCCGTAGCGGTCCTCCATCGCGCGCGCCACCGCCGGCGAGCGCCGCTCGTCGGTGTCGAATGGCCCGCCGGGGGCAGCGTGCAGCAGCAGGAAGCTCGCCGTCGCGACCGCGAACACGATCGCGACGCTCGCCAGCAGCCGACCCACGAGGAATCGGATCACGGACGGCCACCCGCCCCGCTCGACCCACCTGCCCCGCTCGACCCACCTGCCCCGCTCGACGCCCCCGCCCTGCTCGACCCACCTGCCCCGCTCGGCCCACCTGCCCNNNNCCACCCGGCACGCTCGCGCTCGGTCCGCTCGCACCCGGCGTGCTCGCAGTCGATCCGCTTCCGCCCGGCACGCCTGGCCCGTTGCCCCAACCCGGATCGATGCGGATCTGCCACAGGGGCGGCTGATCGATCAGGTTGATCGCGTAGTTCCTCACGTACGGCTTGATCAGGTGCTTCTGCGTGTAGATGTAGATCGGCACGACCGGCGCATCCTCGATCATCACCGCCTCCGCCTCGCGCAGCACCGCGTTGCGCGCCCGGCGATCGGCCAGCCTGCGCGCGCGGTCCATCCGCTGCTCGAACGCCGGAGAACAGTACCGGCCGCGGTTGTCCGGCGAGTCGCAGCGGAACAGCACCAGGAACTCGGACTCGGTGTCCGCCACCGTGCCGATGTTGCCCAGCCGCGCGATCTCGAAGTCGCCGCGGTGTGTGTCGTCGAGCAGCGAGTTCCAGTCCTGGGCGACGAGCTCGACCGGCACGCCGATCCGCGCCCACGCCGCCTGGAGGTACTCGGCGATCTGCTTGTGGCCCTCGCTGCCGGCGTTGTAGCGGTACTCGATCGGATGATCCGGCACGCCGCCCTCGGCGCGCCGGCGGCACATAGCACAGCCCGGCCTCCATCATCAGCGCCACCCCGGGCGTCTCGCGGGTGACGCCGCACGCGGCGAGCTCGGCGTCGGACAGCCGCGCGATCGGCGTGCCCGGCGTCAGCTGCGCCGTCGGGATCTCGCCGCCGTGCAGGAACCGCGGCACCGCGGTGCGGTCGATCGCCAGCGACAGCGCCCGGCGCAGGTGGCGGTTCGGCAGCTTCTCGGTCTGGATCCAGAGGAAGTACACGCCGAGGAACGGCGAGACATCGTAGTCCTTGTAGGCCCGGCCGCCGCGCTGCTCCCCGCTCAGCGCCGGCAGGTAGCTCGACGGGATCGTGTTGGCTGCCGTCGCGTCGCAGGCGCCGGTGAAGTACGCGTTGGTCGACGCCGCCTGATCGTCCATCGAGAACGCGGTGAAGCGATCGACCCCGACCGCGCCGCGGTCCCAGTAGGTCGCCGAGCGCACCAGCTCGACGCGATCGCGCTCCTGCCACGCCGCGAGATGGAACGGCCCCGACGTCACGATGTGCTCGGGCCGATCCCAGTGCCGCGGCCAGCGCGACCACGCCTCGATCGGCGTCGCGCGCAGCCCGCGGCTGGCGGCGACCGCCACGAAGTACGGCGTCGGATCCGCCGTCTCGAAGGCGATCGTGTACGGGTCCGGCACCGCGATCCCGATCGCATCGGTCGAGTGCATCACGTCGCGCGCATGCACCGTCACCACGGGCCGATCGGTCGACGCGTCAGGCGCGAGCGCGGCGCTCGGCGTGTCCCTGGCCGCGGCTCTGCGGACCTGCAGCACCTGGTCGCCGTCGGGCTCGCCGTCGAGCTCGCGCGCCGGGACCCAGCCGGCCACGCCCTCGAGGTCGCGCTGCCAGAACACGTAGGCCCACGCCGCACCGTCGGGCGACGGCAAGGTCGCGCGACCGCCCGTCGTCATCATCAGCGTCACCGGCGCGCCCGGCGGCACCACCGCATACGCCGCGTTCGGCGCCGCCCCGAGGTCGCGCAGCGCGAGCGGCCGCGCACCGGTCCGCGCGCTGACATCGACCGCCGCGTCGCCGACCCGCTCGACGACCTCGCCGGCGCGGTACGGCGCGATCGCCCGGCGCAGCACGTACACC
>VBLP01000212.1 GCA_005887925.1 Deltaproteobacteria bacterium
GGAGTTGTCGAACGGGCGCGGATCGGCGATCGCGGACTTGACCAGGCATTTCGCCCGATCCTGCGTCGCCCTGGTCTGTGGCGGCAGCGCCTTGGGCTGGGTCGAGCCAACCAGGCGCGCGGTGCCTCGTTGCTTCTCGCCGGCTGTCGGCTTGAAGGCCTTCTCCGCCTGGCGCTCGAGCTCCGGACGGATGTCGACCAGTGACGTGGGATTCGCGAGATCCCTCAGCGAGGCAATCCCCGCCGACAGCGAGACCGGTGTGGATACCCGGAAGTCGTGGCCTGTCACGGCGCAATGGACGTCATAGGCCAGGCGCAGCGCGTCCTCGGGGTGTGCAGCCGGGTACAGGATGAAGAACTCGTCTCCGCTGCGGTGCATCGCGATCGCATTCGGCTGCACAGCCTCGTCGAGGACGGTCGCCAGCTCGAGGATGACCCGATCGCCCTCCACCTGGCCATGCGCGTCGTTGATCGCCTTGAAGCGATCCAGGTCGCAGAAGAAGAAGAACGCTTGCCGAGGCGACTCTGCAAGTGACTCTTGTCGTCGCGAAGCTCGGGCTTCCAGAAGCTGCGGACCAGGTCCACGAAGGCGGGCTTGGTGGCCCTCACGTCGTGGCGCGGCTTCGGCCAGACGGTGAGCCTGTACCCGCAATTGCTTCCCAGTCGCTCCTCGAGGATCTCACTGCGCCCGGTTCCCGCAATCCCGACGCTTCGCTCGGCGAATCGCCGCGGTCCATCGATCTTGAAGGTGAGCTGGGCTCCGTGGAGCGGGCAGTCGACGCGCTGCAAGGCGGCCTTGACGGCCTCGTCGAGTGCGCGGAGGGGCGTGAGCTCCCCTGCCAGCGCGACTGCCGACTGCCGCACGGAGTCAAGCCATCCGTCCTCGGATCGCGAGCCGGAGCCTGCGAGCATGATCACGCCGATCTGGCGAGCTCGTACTCGAGGGCGCTGCAAGTCGACGAGATGCAGAGTCCGCGAATCGCTAGCTCCGCGGCATCGAAGCGCTCACCCAGCGCGGACGGATCGCCCCGGCGAGCTGCCGTGATGAACTCACCGACCGAAACCCAGCCCAGTCGAGCGAAGCTCGTTGTCGCGCGCGGGACCATGGCACGACCCAACCGCAACACGACCCGCAGGTTCGCCATCTCGATCGATTCCTCGATCGGCGCCTGGTTCACAGCGTCGTACGTGGTCGCGCCCGCCACGACGACCGCAAGCCGGGCCGTGAAGCGCAGCGAGCCGGACTCGAGCTCCTTCCCGAGCTCGAACTTGCGCGCGAGAATCGATTCGGCCGCATAGATTCGCGCGTCGTGACCGGAGGAAACCGCGCTGTCGGCTTCGTCGCCGGCGAAGTGCTGCGTATTACCGAGCGTTGCCTTCACGATGGCGTGCGCCCGCAGCTCATGCAGGAGCGCGCGCGGCACACGCTGCGTCGGCACGCTGATCACGTTGGGGTGGGTCGGATTGGCAGCAGCAGCTCGCGCGGCGACCACCATCCGCGTGCCGCGCGTGATCAGATCCTTCTCACCCAGGGTCTCACCATCGAGGATGGTGAGAGAAACCACAGGGGAAGGCCCGTCTGACGCTCCGGTGAACAGTGGCGTGGACACAGTTTCGATCTTGTGAAATCTCAACGCATTATGTCGGGAGCCCGCACGACCGTCAAGGCCGTCCCGGCGCGCGTTCTGGTACACAGGTTTGTCCATCGTGCAACGACCTCATGTCGACATCGGGATCGTCACGATCCTGCCGGAGGAGTACGCGGCCGTGCATGCGCAGCTCCGTGCTCCTCGCCATGAACCCGGGACTCCATCCTCACCGAACCCGTACGGATGGGAGCTGGGCTGGATCGAGCAGGCGGGCGGTGGAGCGTTCAGGATCGTCCTGGCGCTCGCAGGCCGCGCCGGCAACGTCACCGCAAGCCAGGTCACGATCGAGATCGCGAGGACGTGGGCACCGCGGTACGTGCTGCTGGTCGGGATCGCCGGCGGGTTCGCGCGCGATCAATGCGCGCTCGGTGACGTGGTGGTGTCCAGCATCATCTACGCGTACGAGTACGGCAAGCTCGACGCAAGCTTCGAATCGCGACCCAACTTCGTTTACCGCCCCGATGAAGCGTTGCTGAACTCCGCGAACCGGTTTGCCGCGATCTGCCCGACCTGGGGTGCTCGCCTTGGCGGGACTGCACCCAAGATGATCGCCGGGGTCGTCGCATCGGGAGAGAAGGTGGTCGACGACCCGAGCAACAAGTTCTTCGCGGATGTCCAGCGCGCGTTTCCGAAGATCCAGGCGGTCGAGATGGAGGGTGCCGGGGCCGCGAGCGCGATCGAGCACCTGAAGGGGACCCGGACGATCGGGTTCCTGATGGTGCGCGGCATCTCCGACATGCCGAGGAAAGCGGACGAAGCCGCCCAGAGTACCGAGCGCGATAAGAACAAGAAGCGTGCGTGCGCGGCCGCCGCCGAGTTCACGGCGCGGTGGATCGCCGAGGCGTGGCCGGTGACGCCCGCGATGGCCGAGAACCCACCCGCGCCGGCGATCAGCGCGACGGCGGAGCGGTACGACCTGTTCGTGGCGCACCCGCCGGCACTCCGGCCACAAGCCTGCGCGCTCCAGCAACTGATGGTGGTGCGCACACGCACGTTCGTTCCTGACCCGACCGACTCGAACGAAGCAATATCGCAAGCGCTGCGCACGTCGCGGGTGGTCGTGGCGCTTGCCTCGACCGATGCGACCTGGCTTCGAGCCGATCCCGTTGCATCCATCCTCGCCGATCGACGGCCAACGCCGGATGATCGGCCGCTCGTGGTGATCCGCCTCGATCCGGCGGTGGTCGTGCCCCCCGATCTTCGCGCGACCAAGGTACTCGACGTCGACAAGGAGCGTGGATTGGCGCACGCCGCCGTACGGCTGCGCGAGATCCTTGCGGGAACCGAGCGGGAGCCGTAGCGTCATGCTGGAGTCAGCGCGCGAGGTGGAGTCGCGGGCCACCACAAGCGACCCGGAACCCGACGTTCGAGTGGCAGGATGTCGGCCGGAGCCCGTGGCGATAGCTCGAACGTAGCCGCCACGAACCGCTATCCCAGGAGCCGCCGCGGATCACTCTCGAGGATTCCAGCCGTCCGCACTGACAAGGGTCGCGGAGTCCGGCCGTCGCATCGTAGCCCTCCCGCCACCGGTCGAGGCACCACTCCCACACGCCGCCGGCCAGATCCTGCGCGTGGCTGCTCTTGCTGCGGCCGAGCGGGTGGGTGCCCACGGGTGCCGGCTTACCGGTACGCATGTCCTGACCAAAATCAGCTTCGGCCGTGGTGGGCGTGGTGTTGCCCCAGGGGTAGCGGGCTACCCTGCGTTCCGGACCGAGCTCCGCTCCACGAGCGGAGAACTCCCACTCGGCCTCGGTGGGAAGACGAAAGACTCCATCGGCGATCGGAAACGCGGCGCTCAACCAGTCGCAGAACGACTGCGCCGCGGCAAACGATACGCCGACCACCGGCTGCTCGTCGGCGTTGAACCGAGAGTCCCGCCAGAACGCCGGCTCCGCCCCGAGAGTACCCGAGCTCTGCGCGTCGAGATAACGCGCGTAGTCGCGATTGGTCACCGGGAACTCGGCGATCCAGAACGGAGAGACGGTGACCCGGCGAGCGTCGCCCTCGTCGGCAGCGGCCTCCTGGTCGAACGCCGGATGACCTTGCTCCGCCGACGACCCCATCCAGAACTCTCCGCCGTCGACCCACAACAGAGCGGTTGCGATCACCGGGGTCGCGAAGTTGCGTCCGCGGACCACGCCCGATCCGTTTTGCGCACTGCCCGGCGACGCCGGCATCGGCCGAGCGCTCGCATCCGACAACGCCGCCGCAGCGACAGTGGCCACCGGCGGCGCGACCAGATCGCTCGCAGGCGCCTCGAGCGCCTTGGGTCGGTGTGTACCGAGCGCACTCCACAGCACGTCAGCGGTCCGGGGTCCGCCGAGTTCTTCCAGCGAGAGCCGGTCGAAGACGGCTTGAACGATGTCCTCGTCGAGCGGCACTGCCAGGGGGACGCATTCAGCAAGCAGATCCTTGTGGCGCTCGATCGTTCCTAGCTCGGCGAGCGCCACGATCAGCGGTGCGAACAGCCCACCGCCAACCGCCAGAAGGATCACCTGGTCCCAGCGCGGATCGTCTGCCATCGCGGCCAGGGCATGGACCAGCGGCTCGTGGTCCGCTCGCGGACCGCCGGGTCCCTCGCACGCGAAGCGAGCTGCGAGGTATTCCTGGAACGAGAGATGCGCGAACCGGTGATCGCGTTCGTCTCCGTCGAGTACGCCACAGGCGAGCAGTCGCTCGACGATCGCATGCGGCGCGATCTCCACGCCGTGCCGCTGCGCGACATGCGTGAGGACCTCCACGATCTGGTCCAGCGACCAGACGTGCTCGGCACCGAGCACCTGCATCTCCCAGGCGAGCGGCTGGAGCATCGCGATGATCGTTGCGGGCAGCGTCGGGTCCCCGGGTTCGCTCGAGGTCATGTTGACCAGTGCGCTCAGGCAGCGGTCGTGCAATTCGTTGCGGTTGCGGGGCACCGAGGATGGATCGTTCCGACAGACCAGGCAAAGCTGGGCAAGCAGCAGGGGATTCGGAGTGAGGCGCCGAAGTGGGTCGGTGCTCATTCGACCTGGCTCGGCGACCTGCTCGAGCAGCGCGCGAGCGCGTTCCCGCGCAGCCGTCCGGCGTTGCTCGCTCGCGTCGAAGCTGAACACCTCATCCAGCGCGACGAAGTAGTTCTCGACATACGTGCGGATCGATTCCTCGCTCAGCCCCTGGACGGTCACCTGCAAGAAGCGGTTGTCGAGCGCGCGTTCCCGGCGCCACGCCGCCTGCCGACAGGTGATCACGAACCGGCTATCGTGCCAGCGGTCGTGGGAAAGCTGATCGGATAGCCACGCGCAGAGCTGCGCGCGCTGCTCCGGATCGCGCACCTCGTCGAGCGCATCGAGTAGAAACAGAAACGGTCGCCGCGGCTCGAATGAGATGCTCGCTTCGCCTGCTCCGCGATGATCGAGCACGGTCGCAACGTGTTCGACGACCGCTGCGAGTCCGCCCCTACCGCCGCCCCTCCAGCATTCGTGCGGGATCTCGTCGCACCGCATGGTCAACGGAATCAGATCTCGTGGAAACCCGACCGCGCTGGATCCCGTCGTCGCGACGCGGCCGAAGAGGTCGCGCAACAACGTCGACTTGCCCGAGCCCGGCTCGCCCAGGATCACCAGACCGGCGGTTCCTGGGCCGCCAGGCCGGCTCTCGGCGCGGCGAATGGCATCGTCGAGCTGGAGCTGAGGGATGGCGTTGGGGTGGCCTTGCGCCGGACCGGTTCGGGCGGCATCGACCGTGACGGTGAGCGGCACGAACGTATCCGCGAGCTTCAGTGTGGTTGGTCCGCCGGTAGCTCCGAAGAATCGGAACCTGACGGAACGTCGGAGCATCGTTCTGAGCCAGCTCTGACAGAGTGCCGGTAACGCTTGAAGGTCGGGCGACAGTGCTGCCGGCAACGTGGATGGTGCCCCGCCCGGAGCCTGAACCATGACAAGCAACAGAATATCGAGCTTCGATCTGAAAGAACAGTCGACGAGCCGCAGCGATCGGCGACACCCGCGTCACTCGACGCGCAGCGCGCGCTCGAACTCCTCGGGGTTCGAGCTGGCGTAGATCGCCGTCTCCATCGAGACCAGCCCGCTGTTGACCAGCTCGATCAGGTGCTGGTCGAACAGCTGCATCGAGTACAGGTCGCGGCCCTTGCGGATCAGCTCGGGGATGTCGTTCATCCGTCCGGCGCGCAGGCACTCGCGGATCGTCCGCGTGACCCGCAGGATCTCGACCGCGGGCAGGCGGCGGCGGCCGTCCTTGGCCGCGAGCAGGCGGAGCGACACGATCGCCTGCAGGCAGTCGCCGAGGCGCTCGCGGATCACGTCCATCGCGTCGGTCTCGAACAGGCCGAGGTAGCGCTGCACGGTCGCGACCGCGTCGGGCGTGTGGATCGCGGTCATCACGAGGTGGCCGGTCTCGGCGGCCTTGAGGCAGATCGACGCGGTCTCGCGATCGCGGACCTCGCCGACCAGGATCACGTCGGGGTCCTGGCGCAGCGCCGCGGTCAGTGCGCCCGCGAAGCTCTCGGTGTCCGAGCCGACCTCGCGCTGGATGATCATGCACTTCTGCGGCTCGTGGATGAACTCGATCGGATCCTCGATCGTCACGATGTGGGCGTGGCGGGTCTCGTTGATGTGGCGCAGCATCGCCGCCATCGTCGTGGTCTTGCCGTTGCCGGTCGCGCCGGTGACCAGGATCAGGCCGCGCCGCGCGTCGGCGATCTCGGACAGCACCGGCGGCAGGTTGAGCTGATCGAGCGACAGCACCTGGATCGGGATCAGCCGCATCACCACACCGACCGTGCCGCGCTGGCGGAAGATCGACGCGCGAAACCGGCCGCGCTGGGCCAGCGCGTACGACACGTCGATCTCGACGAACCGGCGGGTGAAGTCGGCGGTGATGCCGCGGTCCTCGAGGATCATCCGGGCGATCGCCTCGGTGTCCTGGGTCGCGAGCGGCGGCACCTTGATCGCGCCGAGCAGCTCGCCGTGCAAGCGGTAGTGCGGCGGATAGCCGACCTCGAAGTGGATGTCGGAGACACCGCGCTCGATCCCGAAGGCGAGCAGCTTGTGAAACGCGTTGCGGTCCATGATCAGTTGAGGCCCGGCCGGCCGCCGCCGCCCTCGTCGTCGGGGACGGTCCCCGCCCGGGTCCGCCGCAGGCTGTCGAGCAGCGGCTCGGCCTCGGGGCTCGCAGCGACGTCGTCGTCGATCAGCGGCCGCCACACCGTCGGGACCTGAGGCTCGATGCGCGCGACCGCCGCGCCGGGCGGCTGCTCCGGATCGCCGTCCGTGGGGATCTGGAGCTCGCTGGTGACCTCGTCCTCGGGGCGGCCGAACACGTTGCGCACCACCGCGCCGGGCAGCGCACGGTCCCGGCTGCCGAGCGCGACCGAGCGCGGCAGGTCGCGATCTTCGTCGTCGTCCTCGTCGTCGCTGGTGACCAGCACCGACGGCGTGCTGCGCGTCATGTTGCGCAGCTCGCCGCGGACCTCGTCGCGCACGGTCGGGAAGCCCTGGCTGGGCCGCGCCATGTAGTAGCCCTGGCCGTAGCGCAGCCCGAGGTCGCGCAGCGCGACGACGTCCTCGAGGCGCTCGATGCCCTCGGCGATCATCACCGCGTCGATGGTCTCGGCGATGTGGCGCAGCGAGCGCAGCATCTCGCGCTTGACCGTCGAGCGCGCGATGCCGCGGACCAGCACGTCGCTGATCTTGATGAAGTGCGGGCGCAGCGACATCACGGTCTCGAGGTTGGAGTGCCGGGTGCCGACGTCGTCGATCGCGACCCCGAACCCCATCCGGGTGTAGGTCGCGAGCGCGCGCTTGAACGACGCGAAGTTCTCGATCGCGAGCCGCTCGGTGATCTCGAACACGATGTTGGCCGGGGTCAGCCCCGCCGAGCTGAGCAGGTTGCCGACCTCGACCTCGATGAACCCGGCGTCGTAGAACGACATCGGCAGCAGGTTGACGAACAGCCGGTGGACCGGCTCGAGCGTCAGCGCGCTGCGCAGCGCGCCGCGGAAGCACGCGCGGTCGAGCTCGACGGTGAGATCGACCTCGTCGGCGATCGCGAACAGCGTGGCGGGCGACTCGAGCGCCGTGCCGCGCGGGCCGCGGGTCAGCGCCTCGTAGGCGAAGATGTCGCTGCTGCCGAGGTCGACGATCGGCTGGTAGAACGAGGTCAGGCCGTCGCCGAGGATGATGTCCTGCAGCGTCGAGCGGTCGCGGTGCGCCTTGCGCTCGCGCGCGTTGCGGGTCGCTGCGATCGCGTCGCTGACCAGCCGCGCGGCGATCCGCTCGGGCCGGAGCAGCGAGTTGCCGAGCACGCGCGCCGAGCCGACCGTGATCCGCGGCTGCTCGCGCAGCACCTCGCTCACCATCGGCGCGAGCCGGTCCTCGACGGCGCGCTCGACGGTGGCCGCCAGGCCCTCGAGGTCGACGCGCTGGCCCGCCCGCGGCGACAGGACCACGAAGTAGCCGTCGCCGTCGCCCGACCGGCAGATCAGGTCGGCCGGATCGAGCAGCGCGTCGCGCATCTGGTCGAGCACCTCCGCGGCGTGATCGTAGATCTCGCTGTGGTGGGCGACCCCGAGGTCGAGCTCGACGCGGTGCAGCCGCGACAGGTCGACCAGCAGGCACGACAGCGAGCGATCGCGCATCAGGATCGCGGTGACCTCGTTCATCCGCTCCTGGTAGGGCCGGAACCGATCGAGCTGCGGCAGCTGGGTGAACTGCCGGCTCGCCGCGCGCGCCAGCGAGGGATCATCGCCGGCGGAGAAGAAGTGGACGCGGCCCGGCCCGCCGCGCTTGGCGCCGCGCAGCGCGGCCTCGGCGGCGGTGAGCAGACCCTCGGGGTCGGCGGCGTCGTCGGGCAGCGACGACACGCCGATCGAGATCGACATCGAGCGGCCGCCCGGCATGTCGGTGATCGCGACCCCGTCGCGCAGCCGCGCCGCCTTGGTCAGGGCCTGCGCCTTGTCGGTCTCGGGCATCAGCAGCACGAACTCCTCGCCGGAGTAGCGGGCCACGATGTCCGAGCCGCGGACGCGATCGGGCGACTCGTCCTCCTGCAAGACGACCGCGATCCGGCGCAGGATGTCGTCGCCGACCTGGTAGCCGAGGTCGTAGTTGACGGTCGCGAACGCGTCGATGTCGGCG
>VBLP01000742.1 GCA_005887925.1 Deltaproteobacteria bacterium
GGTGGCGTGCTCGACGAGGAGCGCCGGGGTCTCAAGGGACTCCCCTGGGGCCGGCGAACGGGTCATCGAACGGGCAGGAACGGAAGGCAAGGTCATGGCGGGCTCCAGCGGGACATTCGTCTGCTGGGAGCGGATGCGCGGATGATGGTCCAGGGATCACCGGCTGAATCGCGTCTGGAGTCCGTCGCGCTGCCGAACGGAACGAACAAGCCGTGGACCCTCGGCCCACGGCTCCCTGCGTCTGCTCGGCGGCGGTGCCGCCCGGATCTACCTCGAAACAGGCACGGATCGTGCCCGGAAGTCAACGCTCTCGTGGGCCAGCGCGGATCGAGCTGCGATTACCATACGGTGGCCCCGATTAGCGGGTTGACGCCGAGGGCTCGGTCCGTCGAATGGACGAGCCACCCACCGTGGATTCTAGAGGCGGGCCGGGGGCGCGTCAAAGCACGCGTGCAGTCCGGCGCGCCACGCGATGGAGCCGAGAGCAGCCGCCCGCGAATGCCTACCCGGCGGCGCCTCCAGCCTTGATCTTGCGCCAGCCGCCGGCGCGATTGTTCGCGATGATCTGCCGGAACATCGCGAGCAGCGCCCGCTCGTTGATGACCTCGTCGCGGCGGAACGCGACCGTCCGAGCGGTCTTGTTGTCGTGGCCGGCGGTGATGATCCCGTCGGGATCGGGGACGATGGCCCCGTCGTAGAGGAACACGTTCACGTGATCCTTCGCGGCGAGCAGGGCGCAGACATTGCCGTCGAGGACGAAGTACGGCTGGATGCTCCGCTTGATCGTCTCCTCGACTGCCGGGTCTGCCGCATGGACGAGATCGCGGATCCGGCTGCAGATCCGTCGTTGCCAGTCAGGCAGCGCGTCGATGTAGGCGTCGACGCGGGGATCCTTGGCATACATCATGTGCTCACACCTTCCAGGGCGCCGAGCTGGTCATGGCGTGATGTGCCGCGGATCGCGGGCCGTTGACGCCGAGCCTACGATCGGCGGCATGACAGGCCGCGTTTCATCTGCAGCCGCCGAGGAGGAGCATCCGGGTGCAGCGCGGCTCACCGGCGACCAGGTGATCGCCATCAACCGCTTTCCGGACGACAACCCCAACCCGGTGATGCGGATCGACGCCGACGGGCACCTGATCTACGCGAATCCGGCGAGCGCCGCCGTCCAGAACGCGCTGGGCATCAGAGTCGGCGAGCGACTGCCCGAGGACGTGATCGCCCGCCTCGAAGAGGTGGCCGTGACGCGCGGATATCTCGAGTTCGTCTGGGAGAACCGGACCTTCGCCGTCTGGCCGGTCCCGATCCCCGACCTCAATTTCACCAACCTCTACGGTACCGACGTCACCGCCGAGCGTGCGATCGTCAAGTTCCCCGACCAGAACCCGAACCCCGTGTTCCGGGTCACCTGGGACGGGATGCTCGTATACGCCAACCCGGCGAGCGCGGGACTCGTCGCGGGGCTCGGCCTCACCGTCGGCATGGGTCTTGGCGCGGACCTGCGGGAATCGCTCCTCGCGCGGATCGGCGCCGGCGACCGATCCACGGTCGACGTCGAGGCGGCTGGTCGGAGCTACGCGTTGCTGCCGGTCGATGTGCCGGAATTCGGGTTCGTCAACGTGTACGGCACCGACGTGACCGCCGTGAAGGAGCGCGAGCGGCTCGCGCGCGAGAACGAGCGCCTGCTCCTGAACATCCTGCCCGAGCCGATCGCCCACCGGCTGCGCAATGGCGAGGCGCTCATCGCCGACCGATTCGAGGACGTGACGCTCCTGTTCGCGGACATCGTGGAGTTCACCCGGTTGTCGGCCACGCTGTCCGCCGATGCCCTCGTCGGAGCCCTGAACGACATCTTCAGCGTCTTCGACGGCCTCGTCGAGCAGTACGGTCTCGAGAAGGTCAAGACGATCGGGGACGCCTACATGGTCGTCGGCGGCCTTCCCGAGCGCTCAACCGACCACACGCTCCGCGTGGCCGCAATGGCCCTCGAGCTGGCTGACGCCGTCGGCGGGATCGACGCGGCGGCGCGGCTCGGGATCACCTTCCGGATCGGGATCCATTGCGGTCCAGTGGTCGCCGGCGTCATCGGCACGAAGAAGTTCATCTACGACATCTGGGGTGACACCGTCAACGTGGCAAGCCGGATGGAATCGCTCGGTGTCCCGGGTCGCGTCCAGGTGTCGGCAGCGGTCATGGAACGGCTCCGCGACACTCACGACTTCGAGTCGCGCGGGCTCATCGACGTGAAGGGCAAGGGCCTGACGCCGACCTACTTCCTCGTCAAGCGGTCGGCCGGCGCGGGCAGCTGAGCGCCGTCGCGCTCGTGCCGGTCAGGCCGTCGGCGTCGCCACGCTCAGTCGCCGGCGGACCTTGCGACCAAACCACGCGGCCGCGACGAGGACCAACCCGACATCGACGAGGGTCCAGACATCCAGACCGGAGCTCGTCTCGCGCGCCGCAGCCGGGCGGGTCGCCGTCGCCACCCGCGGATAAGCCGGGAACGCGGTCGCGAATGACACATCCACCGCCATGCCCTCGACTGTGCCGGTCAGTCGAAGGGTCCAGTCGCCGCCGGCTCCCGGATCGAACGGACGGCCCGTGGTGTCGGTCTCGACGTCGTACCAGCCCTGGGCGTTGACACCGGATACCACCAGCGCCACCGGTCCTGCCGCGCCGGTTGCGACGGCATGGAGCGTTCGATCGAGGCCTTCGATGGAGCGGTCACCGTCGTGCACCCGAAACTCGAAGCCCGCTCGATTGCTCTCGAAGGTTGGCTCCTCGATGAGCACGAGAAAGAACGTGTAGGGCCCGACCGTTCGATTGACGTGGGCAGAAATCGTCAACGGCAACGCGAGGCTCGCGATCAGCAGCGCCGCGCTCACGATCATCTTCGCCACCGCAAGTCGGATGGTCATGACGGCAGGCTAGGGACCGCGAGCCAGAAGCGCCTCGACCCGGAAGTCATGGTGGACCGCACTACCTGGCGCTCCGGCGTTGCTGCGCGAGCCGCCTCGGATCCCGTCCGAGGACGGCTGGGTTGCGGCGCGCCGTCCTGACTCGGGCCGGCCTGCAGCGCGTTTGTAACGAGCGGCTACAGAGGCAGATGGCAGGGTTCGCCGGTCGCCCACGACACTCGGTTTCCCGTTGGGGATCGCACCATCCGGGACCGGGCCGTGGTCCGCTCGCTCGGCATTCCACGAGGAATGCCATGGCATGACCAGTCGGGCACGGAGAGCCTGTGAGGCCGATCCCGGAAAGGAGTCGGGCCCGTGTTCGGCATCGATGACATCGTGGAGGGCGCGGCGCTGGGCGTCGGCGCCATCGCCGTCGGGGCCATCGCCATCTTCGGAGGACCGCGCGCGAAGCCGGTCGCCAAGCGCGCCCTGAAGAGCTACATGACCGCAACCCAACGGGCACGAGAGGCGGCCGCGGAAGCAGCGGAGCGCGTCCAGGACCTGTATGCGGAGGCGAAGTACGAGTACCAGGCCGAGCTCGACGGCGATGGATCGAGCGCGTCTCATGCCAATCGATCGAACGGCTCGAAGCCGGCATCAAAGCCGCGCACTCCCGCGAAGCGTCGACCGTCGCGCCGCACGGCGACGACCTCGTAGCCGGCGATGGCAGCCACCGGCTCGACCGCGCCGACGCTCCAGATCGTTCACGCCAGTCCTGGCCGCATCCGTCTGAAGGCGGTCGGGGACGAGAAGGCCGTCCTGAACGGCTCGTTCTCGTCCGCCATCGCGACCCTCGAGCACGTCCCGCGCGTGGACGAGGTCCGGCCGGTGCCGCTCGCCCGGAGCGTCGTACTCCTGTTCGATCCCGAGTCGGCAACCGTCGACGAGATCCTCGACGCCGTCGATGAGCGAGGGATCGATCTCGAGGAGGCGCCAGCGCCGCCACCTGCGCCCGATCCGCGAAACGCAAGCTCGATCGGCGACTGGATCGCCCACGAAGGCTCGCAAGCCGATCGCCGTCTGTCGGA
>VBLP01000009.1:0-7715 GCA_005887925.1 Deltaproteobacteria bacterium
CGTGAGCAAGATGCCGCGTGAAGCGAGAACACCCGCCGCGAGCGGAATGGCGAAAATGTTGTAGCCCGCGGCCCACCACAGATTCTGCACCATCTTCCGATAGGTCGCGCGCGAGAGCGTGACGATTCGCGGAATGTCCCGGGGATCGGAGCGCACGAGAACGATGTGCCCGGCCTCCACGGCCACGTCAGTCCCTGCGCCGATCGCGATGCCGATATCCGCCGTTGCCAGGGCCGGCGCGTCGTTCACTCCGTCGCCGACCATCGCGACTTTCCGGCCCCCCTGCTGCAGCTCTTTCACCTTAGAGGCCTTGTCCTCCGGCAGAACCTCCGCGAATACCGTGTCGATGCCGAGGTCCCTGGCGACGGCGCTGGCCACGGCACGCGCGTCTCCCGTGAGCATCGCAACGTCGATGCCGCGCTGATGGAGCGCGGCGATCGCCTCGCGGCTCTCGGGGCGAATCGCATCAGCCACCGCGAATACCGCAATAGCGGTGCCGCCCTGCAACAGGTAGATCGCCGATTGCGCACGCTGTGCGGTCGCATCAACCGCCTGCGCCAGGCGTGGCGGCACCGTGGCGTCCTCGCCCTTGAGCAACGCGGGCCCACCGAGCCGGTACTCGATACCTTCGACAGTCGCCGCGACGCCCCTGCCCGGCAGCGCGCGGAAGCCGCTGGCCACCGCGACCGGGATGCCCCGCTCTGCGGCGGTCTTGACGATGCCGCGTGCAATGGGGTGCTCGGATTCCGTCTCGATCGCTGCAGCGATGCGCAGCGCGTCATCGGCCGCCACGCGCTCGGTGGTCACCTCGACGACGCGAAACTCGCCGAGGGTCAGCGTTCCGGTCTTGTCGAAAACCACCGTATCGATCAGTCTCGCTTCTTCCAAGCCTCGCCGGTCGCGCACGAGCAGCCCCGCACGGGCGCCGAGGGTGGTCGAGATCGCAACCACGAGGGGCACCGCGAGCCCGAGCGCATGCGGGCAGGCGATCACGAGCACCGTCACGACCCGCACGATGGCGAAGTCGATCGGCGCGCCGAGCAGCTGCCACACGACCATCGTGAGTAATGCCGCGGCGATGGCCACTCCCGCCAGCATTTGGGCCGCGCGGTCGGCCAAGACCTGAGCTCTGGACTTGGACCGCTGCGCGTCCGCCACGAGTCGCATAATCTTCGACAGCTTCGTGGCCTCTCCCGTCCCCGTCACTTCCACCCGCAACGAGCCCTCGCCGTTGATCGTGCCTGCAATGACCTCATCCCCTTCGCGCTTCTTGACTGGCCGGGACTCGCCTGTGATCATCGCCTCGTTGAGGGAGCTCTCGCCCTTCTGAACCACGCCGTCTACCGGCACACGTTCACCCGGCCGGACCAGCACCACGTTTCCCGCGCGCAGCGCGAGAATTGGCACCTGCTCTTCGGCCCCATCGCGCACGCGCGTCGCCAAGTCCGGCAACAGCTTGGCCAGCTCCGCGAGGGCGCCCTCGGCGCGCTGGATCGATCGCATCTCGATCCAGTGACCCAGGAGCATGATCGTCACCAGCGTCGCGAGCTCCCACCACAGCGCGTCCGCCGCGATCACGCCGAGCTGTACGATCCAGGAAAAGACAAAGGCGACGCTGATGGCGAGGGAGATCAGCGTCATCATCCCCGGCAAGCGGTCTCGCAGCTCGCGCCTGGCACCTTGGAGAAACGCGCGACCGCCGTAGCCGAAGACGACCGTCCCGAACACCGCCGGAATCCAGCCTGCGCCGGGCACGACAGGGGCCCGGTAGTTCAGCAGTGTCTGGATGTGCCCGGACCAGATGACCGCGGGGATCGTGAGGACGGCGGACAACCAGAAGCGATCCCGGAACATCGCGGGGGAATGGCCCGCGTGCGTGTCATGCCCGTGCTGCACCGTCGCCGCCGACGCATCGGCCGACGGGCCGTGTTCCGGCCGATGCATATGGTGCTCAGGATGCGACACGGCGCATCTCCCGTATCCGCCAGAGATAATAGATCGCCGGAATCACGACGAGCGTCAGCAGCGTCGCCGTCACCATCCCCCCCACCATCGGCGCAGCGATCCGCTTCATGACATCCGCGCCCGCCCCTGCGCTCCAGAGAATCGGCGCGAGGCCCGCGATCACCGCGGTCACCGTCATCATCACTCGACGCAGCCGTTGCACGGCGCCCTCCGCCACGGCCGCAGCCACGTCGGCTGGCCCGCGCAACGCGCCCTCCGCGCGTCGCCGCTTAAATGCCTCGTCGAGATAGATCAGCATCACCACGCCCGTCTCGGCGGCCACGCCCGCGAGCGCAATGAATCCGACCCACACGGCCACGCTCGTGTTGTAGCCGAGTGCCCAGATGGACCAGATCCCCCCAACCAGCGCAAACGGCAGCGCCAGCATGACGAGCAGTGTCTCCTCGACGCCGCGGAAGTTGAAGTAGAGCAGCAGGAAGATGATGCCGAGCGTGACCGGCACCACGAGTCTGAGCTTCTTCGTCACGCGCTCCATGAACTCGAACTGCCCGCTCCATGTGAGGCTGTAGCCGGGTGGGAGCTTAAGCTGGGCACCGACGATGCGCTGCGCGTCGCGCACGTAGCCGCCGAGGTCACGGCCCGCGATGTCCACGTAGACGGTGGTCACGGGAAACGCATTGTCGGTCTTCACCGCCATGGGACCCTGCACCACGCTCACTTGCGCGACCTGCCCCAGCGGGATCTGCAGGCCGGACATCGTGGGCACGACGATCTCGCGCAGCTTCTGCGCGTTGTCCCGCAGCTCCCGCGGGTAGCGCACGTTGATCTCGTAGCGCTCGCGACCCTCCACCGTGATCGCGGCGTTCATGCCGCCGGCGGTAGCCATGACGACGTCGTGCAGGTCACCCGCGTTCAACCCGAAGCGCGCCGCCTGCACCCGGTCCGTCTTCACGTCCACGTAGTAGCCGGAGACGTTGCGCTCGGCGAACACGTTGCGCGTGCCGGGCACGGTCTTCACGATGCGCTCGATTTCGATGCCGAGCTGTTGCAGCGTGTCGAGGTTCAGCCCGTAGACCTTGATGCCGATCGGGGTCCGCACTCCCGTCGCCAGCATGTCGATCCGGTTCTTGATCGGCATCGTCCACGCGTTGGTGACCCCAGGCAGCCGCACCGCACGATCCATCTCGCTCACGAGCCGCTCCGTCGTCATGTCGCGACGCCACTCGTCGTGCGGCTTCAGAACCACGGTGGTCTCGTACATGTCGAGCGGCGCCGGATCGGTGGCCGTGTTCGCACGTCCGACTTTGCCGAATACCGAGGCGACTTCGGGGAAGCTCGCCAAGACGCTGTCCTGATAGCGCATGATCTCCCGCGCTTGGCCGATCGAGACGCCCGGCACCGTCGTCGGCATGAACAGCAACGACCCCTCGTCGAGCGGCGGCATGAACTCGCTGCCGAGCCGGCTCCACGGGAGCACGGTGACCGCGAGGACGACGGCCGCGCCGGCGACCACGCGCCAGGGATAGCGCAACCCCCACGCAATGACCGGCCGATAGACGCGCATCAGCCCACGGTTCACCGGGTTTGCTTCCTGAGGCCGAATGCGCCCGCGCACCAGGAATCCCATGAGCACCGGAACCAACGTGATAGAAAGCAGCGCGGCGCCCGCCATGGCGAACGTCTTGGTGAACGCCAGCGGCTTGAACAGCCGCCCCTCCTGCTGCTCGAGGGAAAACACGGGCAGGAACGAGACGGTGATGATGAGCAGCGAGAAAAACAGCGGTGGTCCCACCTGGACGGCCGCCTCTCGCACGACGTCCCAGCGCGGGCGGTCGCCGTCCTGCTCCAGGTGCTTGTGCATATTCTCGATCATCACGATCGCGGCGTCCACCATGGCGCCCATCGCGATCGCGATCCCGCCCAGGCTCATGATGTTGGCGCCGACGCCCATCGACCGCATCACGAGGAACGAGATCAGGATGCCGAGCGGCAGCGTGACGATCGCGACCAGGGCCGAGCGGAAATGGAGCAGGAACACGATCGCGACGAGGGCGACGATCAGCGATTCTTCGATCAGGGTCCGGCGCAGGTTGCCGATCGCCCGGTGGATGAGGTCGGACCGGTCGTACACCGGCACGAGCCGCACACCGGCGGGCAGCGTGTGCTGGATCTCGGCGACCCGCGCCTTGATCGCCTCGATCGTCTTCAGGGCGTTGCTGCCGAACCGCATGATCACAATGCCCGCGACTGCTTCGCCACGGCCGTTGAGATCGGCCGCGCCACGCCGCGGGGCCGGACCCACCTGCACCGTCGCGACATCGCCCACGCGAATTGGCGTGCCGTCCATCGTGGCGCCGACCGCGACGTTCTCGATGTCCTGCACCGTCTGCAGGTACCCGAGCCCGCGGATCATGTACTCGCGGCCGCCCATCTCGATGACGCGCGCACCCACGTCCGCATTGTGCGCGCCAATCGTACTGCTTCACATAGCCGCCCAGGCTCGCCACTTCAGACACGCCGGGAATGGCGGTGAGCTGGTAGCGCACGTACCAGTCTTGGAGACTGCGGAGTTGCGCCAGGTTGAGCGAGTCGCTCTCGAGCACGTACTCGAACACCCAGCCCACGCCCGTCGCATCCGGGCCGAGCGTCGGCTCGACCCCCGCCGGCAACCGCTGCCGCAACCCGTTCATGTACTCGAGCACCCGCGAACGGGCCCAGTACAAGTCCGTGCCGTCCTCGAACAGCACGTAGACCAATGAGAGGCCAAAGAACGAATAGGCCCGCACGACGCGTGCGCCCGGCACCTTGAGCATCTCGGACGCGATCGGATAGGTGACCTGGTCCTCGACGATCTGCGGCGCCTGCTCGCTGAATTCCGTCTGAATGACGACTTGCACGTCGGACAGGTCGGGCAGCGCATCGATGGGCGTCGTCGTCACTGCCCAGATCCCCCCCGCGACGAGCGCCGCCGTTCCCAGGCCCACGAGGAACCGGTTGCGGAGCGACCACGCAATGATCCTGGCGATCATGGCCGCTTCTCCGTCCCCATGTTCATGCCCGGCATCGTGCTGCCCGCTCCGGCGGTGAGCCGAGATTCTGCATCCACGAGGAAGTTGGCCGAGGCCACGATGCGCTCGCCGGCCGCGAGGCCGCTATCGATTTGGAAGCGGTCGCCGGCGCGCGCGCCCAGCACGACTTCGCGCGGCTCGAGCGCGCCGCTGGGCCCCACGACGAAGACGAGGTTTCGTTCACCCGTCTGCACCACCGCCTCGGCGGGGACGTTGACGGCGTCACGGTCCACTACAGCCTCGAGGAGCAGCGTGGCGTACATTCCCGGTCGCAACTCCCCTCTTCGGTTCGCGAACGCGACGCGGATCCGCCCGCTGCGACTGCTGTCGTTCACCGTGGGCCACACGAAGCTCACACGACCCGCGAACCTGCGGCCTGGATACGTGGTGAATTCCGCGCTCACCGGTGCCCCCACACGGACGAGCCCGAGATCCTGTTCGAATACCGCGCCCTCGATCCAGATCGTGGAAAGGTCGGCAATGCGGTACAGCTTCATCCCGGGCATCACCGCCTGGCCGGCAACCACCATCTTCTCGAGCACGATGCCATCCACTGGCGCGTTGAGCGCCAGCGTTTTCGTCACTTCACCGGTGCGTTCCAAGCGCTCGATCTGCTCGCGCGAGATGTCCCAGTAGGACAGGCGCCGGCGCGACGCCGCCAGCAGTGCCTCGGTATCCTCCGAGTGCGCCGCCGAGTCGAGACGCTTGGCGGCGAGCAATTCCTCCTGCGCGGCGACTAGCATCGGGCTGTATAGCGTCAGCAGCGGCTGACCACGCCGCACCGACGTGCCGGTGGCGTTCACGAACAACTGCTCAACGAACCCGTCGATCTTCGTCGTGATGTCGGCGAGATTGGGCTCGGCGGGCAACACCTGCCCCACGGTCCGCACCGTGCGCACGAGCGGGCCCCGCTGCACGACCGTAAACGTGACGCCGACGGCGCGCGCCTGCTCCGGCGTGAGATGCACAGGCGCTCGGCCCGTCATTCCGGAATCCGCGGAGGCCGTGTCGCTCATGTCCATGCCGGCCATCGAATCCGCCTGGGTCTCTTTGCGGCACGCCGCCAGCAATAGCACGATCAGCAGGATGGCGCGGTTCATGGTTGCACCTCGCGCCCGATAAGGGCCTCGAGCTCGCCGACCGCCTGGTGATAATCAGCGAGCAACCGGTAGGTCTCGGTTTCGTAGCGATTCACGGTCATTTGATTGTCCACGAGGGCCATGAAGGTGACGCGGCCGACGCGATAGCTCGACAGCGATGCCTGCACCGCGGCGCGGGCCTGCGGCACAATGCCGCCGCGGTAGAGGCGAATGAGGTTCTGGTCCTCCACGGCGCGCGCGCGGGTTTCGATGATCTGGGCCACTGTTTCGTTCTGTTGATTGGCCAGCTCGGTGCTCGCCATGTCCCGCATCACGGCCATCTCACGCCGCATCGGGAGCTGCCGGGCGCCCGCGAAGATCGGCACGGTGAAGCCGAACATCAGGCTGACCATCGTGGGGAACTGGGGGCGCTGCTGGTACTGGACGCCGAGGGTGAAGTCGGGGAACAGCTCGCGCCGCGCGGCGGACAGCGCTGCGTCTGCGGCGGCGACGCGCTCGGTTCCGGCGACGAGCGCCGGACGCTGTGCGAGGGCCCAGGCGACGAGCGAGTCCACGACCGGCAGCTCCCCGGCGTCCGTCTCGGGCAGCTCGAGCGCGGGGATGGGACTCAGCGCTGATCGGCCCAGCAGCGCGTTGAGCCGGGCGGCCATCGCCACTCGCTCCTGCCCCATGCGCGTGATCTCTTCGCTCATGCGCGCGATCTCGACCTGCGCGCGCAGCACGTCCTGCTGCACCGCCGAGCCGACGGCGTACATCGTCGTGCTCACGTCGAGGAAGTTCCGCAGCAGCTCGCGCGTGCGTCCCATGACGTCGAGCGCGCGGTCAGCATAGGCCGCCTGGTAGTAGGCCATGCGGACCTGCGCCGCGAGCATGCGCTCCTGCTCATCGGCCTCGGCGCCAGCAGCCGCGGCGGTGTGACGCGCCGCGCGCTTCGCACCGCTGAGTTTGCCGGGCCAGGGCAGCATCTGCATGAGCTGCACCTGGTTCATAGTCATCGGATCCATCGTATTGCCGAAATCCGACGCCATGCGGTTCATCAGGCCGAATTGCAATTGTGGATCGGGCAGCGCACCGGCGGGACCGATGCGCTCCCCAGCTGCTGTTGCCGACGAGCGCGCGGCGCGCAGCATGGGGTTCGACGCGCGGGCGATCCGCACCGTCTCGGCCAGCGTGAGGGTATCGCCCTGCGCAGCGGCGCGGCCCGCGAATAAACCGAGCAGCGCCACCACGAGAGAAAGAACGCGGGCTGTCATGCACGTCCCGCGAAGGCGAGAGCCCTGGTGTTGAGTTGCGTATTCATCTGATCCTCCCTGATCCGGCGAACGCCGGATGCACGTGTGAAAGAGCCCCCGGCGACGTGCCGGGGCGTGCGGGGTCGCCCTCAGGCGACGAGGATCAGATCTGGTTCGGTGGGGGAGTCGGCGGACCGGTCCGGAAGAGATCTCCGAAATGCAGAGCCGGACGCGCAGCGAGTACGATTACGCTGTTCGGAACGACCAGACAGGTTGGAACCAGCGCTATGGCGGGGGCCACAGTAACGCAGCCGAGCGTTGCCACGCAGGGACCGGCAGCGGTATGCTCG
>VBLP01000009.1:7723-8673 GCA_005887925.1 Deltaproteobacteria bacterium
GGGGGGGGGGGGCGGGCAGCGAGCCGCTGCCCAGCCAGCTTCCGCGGAGGAGGCGGCGAACGACAGCGTCAATGCCGCGAGCGTCACACTCGCGAGCACCCGCCGCATCGTCGACCGCCGAGCTGGCTTCATGAGTTCCTCAAGTGTACCCTGGCCGCCCCTCACCCGTTCGTGAAGCTACGTTGAAGGGGTCTTCAGGAACAACCGGGGGGGGCTGCCTCGTCACCCGCGTGCGCTCGAGCGCGTGCTCTGCAATCCGTGCAGCCATGGGTCCACCTGGGGCTACCCTTGCGCCTCTCCAATCGCCTGAGAACCTTCCGCGGCAATGACTCGACTGGAACGTTGGATCGACACGCAGTGCGCGGTGAACGAAGGTCGGTCCGGCTTCCGGCTCTTGCCGACTGGCCTCGACGCGTTCGTGGCGCGCGCCATCCTCATCGAGCTCGCCGACCGCACGCTCGATCTCCAGTACTACATCTTCCACCCCGATCAAACCGGCTCGCTGATCATCGACCGCCTCATCGCTGCCGCCGATCGCGGCGTGCGGGTGCGCGTGCTGCTCGACGACTGGGGCACCCTCGATAAGAAGGACGAGTTGGTCGCGGGCCTCGACGCGCATCAGAACATCGAGGTCCGGGTCTTCAACCCCTACGTCCACCGCTCGGGCCTCCACCGCCTCGGCGAGCTGCTCACCAGCTTCACGCGCCTGAATCGCCGCATGCACAACAAGCAGTTCATCGCCGACGGCGTCGCCACGATTCTGGGCGGCCGCAACATCGGCGACGAGTACTTCAGCCTCGGCGAGCTCGATTTTCAGGACGTCGACGTCCTCGCGGTCGGCCCCGTGGCCCGGCAGTCGACGCAAAGCTTCGACGCCTACTGGAACAGCCGGTACGCGATCCCCATCACCAAGCTCGGCACGTTCACGCCGAGCGAAACGCAGTTCACCG
>VBLP01000208.1 GCA_005887925.1 Deltaproteobacteria bacterium
TGGTCGGGCGCGATGGCCAGGTCCGCGTCACCGACTTCGGCCTCGTCGGGATGGCCCGGGGCAGCGTCGAGCGCGCGCCGGAGGACCAGCCGCTCGGTCGCGCGTCGCCGCTCGATCAGCCGCTGACGCGCACCGGCGCGCTCCTGGGGACGCCGCTCTACATGGCGCCCGAGCAGCACCTGCTCCTGCCGGTGACCGCGCAGGTCGATCAGTTCGCGTTCTGCGTCGCGCTGCACGAGGCGCTGTACGGCGTGCCGCCGTTCCGCGGCGCGACGGTGCGCGAGCTGCGCGACAGCGTGCTGTCGGGCGTGCCGGTGCGGCCGGCGGCGCCGGCGCACGACGTGCCGCCGTGGCTGCGCAGCATCGTACTGCGCGGGCTGGCGCTGTCCCCCGGCGAGCGCTGGCCCGACATGGACGGCCTGCTCGACGCGCTGACCCGCGATCCGTCGGCGCGGCGGCGGTGGTGGGTCGGCGCCGGCGCCGGGCTGGCGGGCGCGCTCGCCCACGCGTTCGCGGCGACCGGGCGACCGTACGCCGCCGACACGTTCGGGCGCGTCGCCGGGGCCCTCGACGGCTACGCCCGGTCGTGGATCGCGATGCGAACGGCGGCCTGCGAGGCGACCGCGGTGCGCCACGAGCAATCGCCGGCGCTGCTCGACCGCCGCATGCAGTGCCTCGACCGCCGGCTGGTCGAGCTCGGCGCGCTGAGCGCGCTGTTCCGCGGCAGCGACCCGATCGTGGTCGACCGCGCCGTGTCGGCGACGCTCGGCCTGGTCCCGCTGGCGGCGTGCGCCGACGCCGATGGTCTGCTCGCCCAGGTGCCGCTGCCGGCAGACCCGCCCGGCCGCGCCGAGGCGACCGCGCTGCGCGGCGAGCTGGCGCGCGCGACCGCGCTGACCCGCGCCGGCAAGCCCAAGGAGGCGCTGGCGGCGGTGGCGCCGCTGGTGCCGCGCTCCCGCGCGCTCGGCTACGCACCGGTGCTCGCCGAGGTCCTGCTCCAGCTCGGCATCACCCAGCGCGACGTCGGCGATCCCAGGGTCGCCGAGGCCACCGTGATCGAGGCGGCGCGGACCGGCGCGGAGGCCAAGGACGACACGCTCGTGGCCAAGGCGCTGATCGAGCAGATGTGGATCGTCGGCTACCGCGGCGGCCGGCGCGCCGAGGCGCTCGCGCTGACGCCGTACATCGAGGCGGCGGTCACGCGCGCCGGCGGCGATCCGATCGTGCTCGGCGGCATGTATCGCTACGAGGCGATCCTGCTCAACGCCGAGGCCAGGTTCGGCGAGGCGCTCGCGGTCGCCGAGCGCGCCCTCGCGCTGTACCAGCGCGCCAACCCCGACGGCCGCGAGGTCGCCAACGCGCTGATCACGATGGGCAACATCCACAGCGATCGCGACGACCTCGCCCAGGCGCGCGCGGCGTACGAGCGCGCGCACGCGATCTATGCGCTGCTGTACGGCCCCAATCACCCGGATGTCGCGACCGCGCAGACCAACCTGGCCAACGTCCTGTTCAAGCAGGGCAAGCTCGCCGCCGCGCTCGAGACCTACCGGGCGACGCTGGTGATCAGCGACCGCGTCAACGGCCCGGACAGCCAGCGCAGCGGCATGCTGCTCAGCAACGTCGGCATGGTGCTCGACGGCCTCGAGCAGTGGGACGAGGCGCACGCGGTCAACCTGCGCGCCCTGGCGGTCTACGAGAAGAACCTCGGGCCCGATCATCCCGATCTGGTGCAGCCGCTGTCCAACCTCGGCGACGAGATGATGGCGCAGCAGCGCTGGGATCAGGCGGAGACTTACTACGCCCGCGCGCTCGCGGTCCGCGAGAAGGCGCTCGGCAAGGACAACCTGCGCACCGCCTACGCGCTCGAGATGATGACGCGGCTCCGGCTCGCCCAGCATCGCTCCGGCGAGGCGCTGGCGATGGCCCGGCGCGTCCTGGCGATCCGCGAGCATGCGATGGCTCCGGGCCACCAGCAGATCGGCGAGGCGCTGATGCTCGTCGCGGAGGCCGAGGCCGGGCTATCGCACGTCACCGATGGGCTCGCGGCTGCCGAGCGCGGGGTCGCGATGATGGCGGCGAGCCAGGACAAGCTCGCGCCGGCCGAGCTCGGCGACGCCTGGCTCACGCTGGCGCGGATCGCGCGCCGGGCCGGCCTGCGTGCGCGTGCCCAGCGAGCGGCGGCCGAGGCGGGCCAGGCCTACGACCGCGTCGAGCCAGAGGCCAAGCGAGCTCGCAAGCGCAAGGAGCTCGCGGCCTGGGCGACCCCGCATCGCCCGTGACCGGCCGGTCGGGCGACGCGGCGAGGATCATGGGCAGTATCGTCGAAGTACGGTCTCCGGGACGTACTGACCTTCGGTCAGCGTCCCTGTTCCGCCTCGATCGAGAGGGGCGATGTCCCGCCGGCCGGCGGCTGGCCCGGCAAAGCCGGTCGGATCCTTCACGACTGGCGACCGCGCGTCGCGTCGCGCGGCTCTTCTTGGCCATCAACCTACCCGACCATGTTCAGTTCGTGAGCCGGTAGAATCCGTTGGTCACGGTGCGGCCGATCGCGCTGGTGCCGTTGACCACGAAGCTGTAGCGATCACCCGCCACCAGGAGCCCGTCGGTGGTGAACGTCTCCTGCGTGCACGTGGTGATCTGGTCGGCGGTCATCGCCGCCGGCGTGAAGTCGAGCCCGGAGATGTCGGTCGACGCCGAGCCGTTGAGCGTGGTCTCGGTCAGGCTGGGGCACGGCGCCGCGAAGCACCGCACGCCGTTGTCCTTGACCCGCACGAAGTTGCCTGCCGACGCCGCGTCACCCTCGGCGAGCCAGGCCTCGGTGATGATGAATTTTCCGAGCAGGGGCTGCGGCGTGGTGCTGTTGGTCCGCGCGAACCGCCCGCGCACGATCACGAAGACGCCCGTCGCTCCCGCGTACTGGTAGCACGCATCCAGCATCCTGTTCTGCTGCGACACCGACAGGTTGGCGCTCGACCAGTCGAGCACCGGCGTGTAGCACTCCGTGGCCCACGTCCCGTCATGGCACTGCGTCGCCGACGCGTTGAGGCGCCCGAGGTACCAGCCGCCGCACGTCGGGAACGAGCACATGCGAAGGTCCTTGGCGATCTCGAAGTAATAGGTGGTATTTCGCGAGCCGGCGAGCTGAGCGGTTTCGTCAACGGAATCCCCGGTGAGCTCATCCTGGGTATCCGTGTATGACGCGCAGCCCGCGACAGCCCAGATCAGGACGGATGGTAGAGTGGCGAGTAGCTTGAGCGAACGCATGATTGACCCCCTGTCCGTGGATGCCCCTCGCTCAGAGCAAGGCCCGGGCCCGCGCAGATCGCGGCGATCCGCTCGAAATGACGAACGGTTTTCGCAACGCGCGCGCGGCCATGCACCGCGTGCGCAATCTCGACGCAGCAGCGGATCGCGATCATCGCAAGCCATCGCTCGCCATCGGCTCGCGCGGCAGGTCCGCGCATCTCGACGGTGATCGGGTGCGACGCAGCTTACCCTGGCTGCGCTCGAACGGCCTCGCGTCCGGCGCGAGCGGTCGCGCCGCGCTCGGGATCACCGCGCCGGCCTGACGGGCGGTCAGGGTCCGCCCGCATCGCGCAAACGCTGCTCGTCGGACGCTCTCCAGCCGGTCGCAAACCGTGCGCGACGCGCTAGCGCCGGCGAGCTCGCAGCCCGCGCTGTGCCGCGAAACACGGCATTCAACGTGGACTCGTATATCGTTATTAATGCGGTTGACCGAAGTTTGCCAGCCGGAGCAGATAGAGAGGTCAGTGGAGGTAGTAGGAAGCGCGATTTGAGCCTGGCCCGCAGCAGATTCACTGAAGGCGTGGACCGGCGGCGGGTTGGGAACCTCCGGATTGGGCGGATTGGGCGGATTGGCGGATTGGAAAGGACGGACTTGTTCATGAGGGCAAAGATAGGTGTCACGATCGTGTGTGTGTTATCGGCCTGCGGACCCACGGGCGACGGCGGCAGTCCAGCGGGAGCGGAGAGCGCTTCCGCCCAGGCCGCGATCGGCGGCAGTACCGATCCGAGTCCCAGCATCACGTTCACCCAGGTCGGCAAGGCGGTCGGGATCGATCGGTCCAACGAGCCGGCCTCGGCCGGCACGTTCAACGGCTCGGGCACCCTGGCGTACGGCTCGTGGCTGGCCGATCTCGACGGCGACGGCCGGCTCGACTACTACGCGGTGAACCACGGGCAGACATCGCACCTGTCGGGAGTTTTCCTCAACACCGGCGCCGGCTTCGGCAAGAACCTGTTCACGGTGTCGGTCCTGCCGGCGACGGTGAACCCCGCCAACCTCGGGAACTCCAACGAGATGCGGTTCGTCGGCGACCTGACCGGCGATGGCCTGGTCGACTTCTTCTTCCTGGGCTGGAGCGGATTCGGCACCATGTGCGTCAATCAGGGCGTTGCGGCCCACTCCGACTGGACCGGCCCGAGCTTCCGGTGCTTCGGGACGGCCGACGGCCTGGCATTCGCCGATGTCAACGGCGACGGCAAGATCGATATCCTGTCGATGGATATCACCAACTTCGATGTCTACGCGGCGTACTACGCGCAGACCGCCACGTACTTCTGGCGACTCAATCCGGCGGCCGCGGCGGCCGCGGCGGCGTTCCTCGACCTCAACAACGATGGCATTCCGGACAAGGTCGTGGGGATCCCGGCGCCGGTCGCCAACCGCGGCCCGTACTCGACCTCGACCGCGGGGCAGCAGGTGTTCCTCGGCCAGGCCACCGGCTCGTACCTGCTCAAGACCGGCACCGGCCTCGAGGGCGTCACCGACCCGATCACCCGGACCGAGGACATCAACGGCGACGGCTGCATCGACATCGGCACCGACATCACCGGCTACCGCGATAACCAGAAGTGGTACATCCAGAACAAGACGGGGACGACCTGCAACGTCACGTTCACGGCGACGCAGCGGACCGCGCTGCCGTTCTACCCGGGGTTCAAGCACTATCCCGTCGACATCGACAACAGCGGCCTGCTGTCGCAGGCGGTGCTGATCCACGCCGGCTACGGCAACAACGATGGCCGGCCGGGCGGCGCCAGCATCTATCGCAAGCTGCCGAACGGGAGTTACACGGCGATCACACCGACCCAGAGTGGCATCAACCTCGCCGAGTTCTACGCCGACAACCTGTCGCCCGGCGACTGGAACGACGATGGCAAGGTCGACCTCGCGGGCAGCGGCGACGGTAGTATTCCGAATACCGACAATGGCTTCGGGCTGTGGACGTCGAACCTGTCCACCACCAACAGCTGGATCAAGGTCACGCTGCCGTCGGTCACCGGGTTCTTCACCGGCGCCGCGACGATCGAGGTGTTCGACGCCGGCTTCGTGGGCGACGCGACGCACCTGGTGACGCCGCCCAGGACCGTCACGACCGGCCGGGCATGGGCGACGCAGGTCTACCACTTCGGGATCGGCACGCGCGGCTCGGTCGATGTCCGGGTGACCTTCCCGGACGGCCGGCAGGTGGTTCGCGCGGCGGTCGCGCCGGCCACCCGCCTGACGATCCAGCCGACCGCCAACCAGCCGCCCACCGCGGTGCCGGTCGCGCAGCCGACGTCGGTCGCGATCGGCCAGGCCGTGGCGTTCGACGGCTCGGGCTCGAGCGACCCCGACGGCTCGATCGCCGCGTACAGCTGGGACTTCGGCGACGGCGGCCACGCGGCGACCGCGGCCGCGAGCCACGCCTACGCCCAGTCGGGGGCGTTCGTCGCGCGGCTGACCGTCACCGACAACGCCGGCAGCACCGGCACCGCCACGGTGACGATCTCGGTCGCCGACACGACCCCGCCCACGGTCGCGATCACCGGCAGCACGTTCACGCCGGC
The DNA here is from genome assembly GCA_005887925.1 of Deltaproteobacteria bacterium. Taxonomy (GTDB): domain Bacteria; phylum Myxococcota_A; class Polyangia; order Haliangiales; family Haliangiaceae; genus JABFXX01. Next base: position 5,857 of record VBLP01000208.1, read on the forward strand.
GGTCGCCGACAACGTCGGGGTGGTGAAGGTCGAGTGGTACTTCGACGGCGCGCTGTCGGCCACGGCCACGGCGCCGCCGTTCACGTACTCGCTCAACCTGACCCCGGTGGCCGGCGCGCACACGCTCGTCGCGCGCGCGCTCGACGCGGCCGGCAACCACACCGACTCGGCGCCGATCACGATCCAGAGGTGATGGAAGCAGCGACCTACTCGACGTCGCCGCCCTTGAGGCCGTGGCGCTTGAGCAGCTCGCGCAGGTGATAGCGGGTCAGCCCGGCCTCCTGCGCCGAGCGCGTGATGTTGCCGTCGTTGCGCGCCATCAGCGCCGACAGGTAGGCGATCTCGAACGCGTCCACCACGGTCTGCTTGGCGCCCTTGAAGCCCAGGCCGGCCTTGAGCAGCGACGGATCGAAGCTCGCCGGACCGGCCTGCGGCGGCAGATCGACGCCGGCCATGTGCGCCGCGGCGCGCTGCGCCGCCTGTGCCCCGGCCTGGGCGAGATCGTGGGCCTCGACCACGCTGGGGCCCATCTCGCGGCCGAACACCAGGTCCGCGCGCGTGATCGTCGGCCCGTCGCTCAGGGCCGCGGCGCGCTCGACGATGTTGCGCATCTCGCGCACGTTGCCCGCCCAGCTGTGGCCGATCAGCGCGGCCATCGCGTCGTTCGACCACGACATCGCCATGCCGCGGCGCGCGCCGATCTCGCGCAGGAAGTGGTTCGCCAGCCCCGGGATGTCGTCGCGGCGCTCGCGCAACGGCGGCAGCTCGACGTGGACCACGCTCAGCCGGAAGTACAGGTCCTCGCGGAACGTGCTCTTGTTGACCTCCTCGCGGAGGTCGCGGTTGGTCGCCGCGAGCACGCGGACGTCGACCTTG
>VBLP01000209.1 GCA_005887925.1 Deltaproteobacteria bacterium
TCCCGCCCGCCCCATCGTCTCCCTCCGGTCCCTCCGGTCCCTCCGGTCCCTCCGGCCCCTCCGGTCCCTCCGGCCGCACCCCCGGTCCCAACGGCCGCTCCCCCGCCGCCGCCAGCGGCTCGCCCGCCTCCGCCGCCTCGTGGGCCTCCGATGCGCGACCCGCGGGCCCTGGCTCGCCCGGCCCGCTCGATCCACCCGCCAGCTCGATCGGCCTGCGCATGCGCTCCGGCCTGCCCTCCGCCGCCGCCATCGACCTCGCCCGCGCCCCTCAGCGCGACCTCGAGCGCGCCATCGTCCGCGGCGTCACCCCCGCGCTCGACGCCCTCGTCGGCTGGGAGTTCCGCGGCATCAACGCCACCCCACCCGGCGCCCCACCGATCGCTCGCCTCGCCGGCATCCAGAAGTTCGTCAAGGGCATGTTCTCCACCGACGACGGCGGCGTCATGGGCTACAACTGCCCCGCCGTCCAGAACGCCCTCGACGGCCGCTGGCAGGCCCGCCCGTCCGACACCGCGCCCCGCCGCTTCGGCTTCTACACCGTCGCGCCCGTCGATCCCACCAGCCGCGACAACCACTACCTCCACGCCCTCCTCCTCGACTACGGCCGCGGCGGCAACCGCCCCTGGGACATCACGCGCGGCCTGCGCGACTACCTCGTCCAGGTCGACCCCGACAACCCCGACCTCCTCCTCGGCAAGGCCTACGCCGCCGCCGGCCCCGCCCGCATCCCCGTCGGCTACTTCGTCCTCGAGCGCTGGCGCCGCGCCCCGGGCACCGTTCACCGGGAATAGAACTGCTGGCGTTCCGCTGACCGTGAGCTCGCCTGCGGCTGATCCATGAGCGCGTGGTACGCTCGCAACGTGGAACCGAGTGACTTCGACGCGATCTTCATCGCGTTACAAGCCGCACATGTTCGCTACATCGTTGTCGGCGGAGTCGCCGTCGTTCTCCATGGCTCTCCTCGATTCACCGCTGATCTCGACCTCGTGATCGCGCTGGATGACGAGAATGTGCGCGCGGCGCTGGCGGCGCTCGAGGGGCTTGGCTATCGACCGCGAGCTCCAGTTCCCGCGCAGCAATTTGCGGATCCACAAACGCGCCGGTCGTGGATCGAGGACAATGGGCTCACCGTGTCCTCGCTGTGGAGTCCCGACCATCCGGCCACCGAGATCGACATTTTCGTCGAGGAGCCGTTTCCGTTCGACGATGCATACACGCGCGCGGTTCAGGCCGATCTTGGTACGTCGATGGTCACCGTTGCTTCCGTCGCCGACTTGATCGCCCTCAAGCGACGCGCCGGTCGCCCGAAAGATCTCGCCGACATCAGCGCACTCGAGGCATTGACCGCGGAGGTCGACGGTGGCGAATGACGACGATGGCTGGACGGCGCACGAACGCGAGCAGCAGCGTGCGTGGCGTGATCTGACCCCTGCTCAGCGCCTCGCCTGGTTGTGGCAGGCCAAGCTGTTCGCCCGCCGCGCGCTCGGCCGCGCGCGCTTGACTCGGAAGCCTGCGCAACCTAAGTGAACAGCTGCAGCGCTCGGCCACCTGCCCACAACACCCGATCCGCAACACCTGCCGCAGCACCTGATCCCAGTACTCGAACGCCCGCAGGTACTCGGCATTGCCCAGCGGGAACAGCGCCGCGACGAGGTACAGCGCGCCGCCGGTGCGTGCATAGGCTTGCGGCGAGATCTCGACGGCGGCACCTTGTGGGTTCGAGCGCCGGGCGCTCGTGGCGACGAACGGCGGGTTCGAAGGGACGAGACACGCCAGGACCGAACGAACGACGGCGCCGGTCCCACCGCGCTTGGCTGGTCAGACGCTGATCCGCCGGACCTGCAGGCTCAGCGCTGGAAGTGCCGGCCCGGCGAGCAGGCGCGAGCCAGCCGCAACGCGGCGTCGTGCTGCTGTTGCGCGCCGGTGCGGTGTATCCGACGATGGCTGTCTCGATGCCCGCCCTATCGTCGCAACCCGTGATCGATGCGTGGGCGCAGCAGCCCACGCATCGGCTCCTCGAGCAGCCCTGGCTCGCGAGCCTGAACCGCTGGACGCGCAAGGGCGACGCGCGCGCCGAGGTTCCGGCGGACGCCCTGCTCGGTCACCTCGACGAGGCCGGCGTCCGTCGCGCGCTGGTCTGCGCGTGGTGCGGGCCTCAGGGCTGGCTGATCTCGCACGACGAGGTGGCGAGCCTCTGCGCATCGCACCCTGACCGCTTCGTCGGCGTGGCGAGCGCGAACCTGTTCGAGCCGATGGCGGCGGTGCGTGAGCTGCGCCGGTGTGTCAAGAGCCGCGGCTTCAAGGCCCTGCGCGTCGTGCCGTGGCTGTGGGGGCTACCGCCCGACGATCGCCGCTACTACCCGCTCTATGCCGAGTGCTGCGAGCTCGAGATTCCGTTCCTGACCCAGATCGGCCATACCGGCCCTCTACTCACGTCGGAGCCCGGCCGCCCAATCCCGTATCTGGAGCATGTGCTCCTCGAGTTCCCCGAGCTGGTCGTGGTCGGCGGGCACGTCGGCTTCCCGTGGATGAACGAGGTGCTGTCCCTCGCGTACAAGTTCCCGACGTTTCATGTCGACACGTCGGCCTACGCGGCGAAGCGCTATCCTCGTGAGCTGGTCGACTACCTGCGCGAGCACGGCGCTCGCCGCGTGCTGTTCGGCTCGAACTATCCGATGCTGACGCCGCGCCAGGCGATGGATGGGCTCGACGCCCTGAACCTGGCCCCCGACGTGCTGGCGGCGTTCCTGCACGACAACGCCGTGCGGGTCTTCAAGCTCACCTGACGCGAAACTCGCTGGTTGCCCGGCCGCGACGAACGCTGAAGCGCCATCTCCAGCGCCTCAGCTGCGGATTCAACGCAGGTCAGCCCTGACGGTAGCAGCCTCTATTTCGCCTCCGCCCGTAGTGGCGTACTCGACCTATACCGTGCCTCGCGCGGAGCTGGCGGCGTCTTCGGAACACCGCAGCCAATCGGGGAGCTCAACACACCTGCAATCGAAGCTGATCCCGTCCTCACGTCGGACGAGTTGATCATCTACTTCACCCGGTCGGACAACATCTATGTCTCTCGACGGACGACGAAGCTCGATGGATTGGTGTTCCCATGCCACGTTGTACTTCCAAAGTTACCGTGGTGGCGGTATCGCAAGCTCTATGTTGCGTCTCGGCCATAGCCTTTGATCGAGCTACAGAAACCGCGAGTTGACGACCACGGCACCGACACACCAGAGCACAGCGTCCACCAGTTCGCGGCTGGAGTGATCTCCGACCTCTTCGAGGTACTTTGTTAGATTCTTGCTCGTCGTGCAGTAGTCAGCGATGGAGTGAAGTGCGCGGCGGCGACTATCGACCATCTTCGTCCCGGACGCCTTCACCAGGTCCAGGAGTACGTTCACCGCATCGACGACGGAGGCCGAATCATCGATGCCGCCGGCGGACAGGTGGTGCAATGCCTGCGCGACATCGCACCACAGCGTCGGCTTGTCAACCTCCATCGGATCGGTCGCCCACGTACCACCATGCTGTCGGATCAGCTCAGCTGCACGCCCAGGATCGGTGAAGAACACGATGCGGCCGTCGACCATGAGCGGCACATCCGGCTCACCTTCGTGGATCGCGCCGTAGAGGTCGGGAACCGTCTTGTCCGGATCGAGTCCGATGGCCAGCAGGCGCCAGAGCGGCTCGATCGAAACGGCGGGCGTGAATGGATTGTCGGACGACATGTTCTACCTGAAGGCGCGATCGCCGAACTTCCTGAGCTTGTTGAATTCTGCGAACTGGTCACCCTTCATTGTCCATCGGCCAACACCATACCTCTTGTTCATCATACGAGTAGCGAAGGTACTGCCATTCTCGTTCACGCCGGGTCTGGCATCTGGCCAGTTCTCGATCCAGCTAGGAACGTCTGTTGCGGCTTCTTTGCCGCTCAGGCCCGGCGCACGCGTCTTGTATTCCGTCGGTGTGGGAATGTCTTCTGGCGTTGGCTCAGCGGTGGCCAGACCGAGCTGCTCTTGTAGCTCCTTCTTGCGTGCTCTGAGTGCTTGTTTCTGCTTGCCAGTGAGTTCGTCGGATTCAAGCTTCTGCTTGATCTCCTCGAGCTCCTTGGCGGGGTCCTGGGATCTGGGTCCGTCATCCTTCGCGCCCCCGCCGCCCCGGTCGTCGGCTTGCATCATGGCATTGCCGGCAGTGCCGAGCGAGCCGGTGCTGGGGCCGATCAGGACACCTGTCCCGGCACCCGCGCCGCCTGGGATCTGGCCGCCACCCGAGACTGCCAGCGCCGGCAGGCCGCCCGTCGGCATCGAGCTGGCGATCTTGACCGCGTTGCCAAGATTGCCTTTGACGCCCACGTAGGACAGCGCCGCGATCGCGATGCTCACGAGCACCTTGAGGAACTCGACGCTGGCGGCGCCGATCTTGTCGTCCTTGCCATTCGCGGTCCATGCGATGGTCAGCCAGGCGCTGGCGTGCTTCACGGCCTCGATGCCGGCCTGCACCATGCCGGCGGCGCCGAATGCGGCGAGGGCAAGCTGGATCACCACGGCGGCGATCTGGCCAACGCCGGTCGGGGTGGCGGCGAGGAACGCCGAGGTTACTTCGGCCATGATGAACGCGGCGACGATGCCGGCGATCTCGGGGAGGTGATCGCGGATCGCCTGGGCGTACTCGCCGGCGACCTCGCCGAAGTGATGGCGCGACTCGGTGACGCTGCGGAGGATGTCCTCGATGTGGCCGACGAAGCGCCTGGCCTTGGCGACCGCGCCACCGGTCAGAGAGCCGCTCGGGACAATGCTCTGGAGCGACCTGGCATAGGGGGCGCTGACCAGCCAGATCAGCTCGCCCGCGACGAGCTGTACGTTGTTGCTGCCACCGCCGAGCACGCCGGGATCCTGATAGGTGCCGCGCACGCCTTGCGGGTGGCGGTCCTGGTTCACGTACAGGAGGACGTTCTCGTAGTAACGGAGGTCATGGCCATCGGCGACCGCGCTGGAGAACTTCTTCTTCGCGAGCCCCTCGGCGGTCTCGCCGCCGCCAACCAGGTGGAGCTCGGCCAGCGGCTCGGGGAGGCGCGTGTTGACCCGGAAACCCTGGACGTAGCCGCGGACCATGCTGTCCGGCAGGAACGCAGTGACGTACCACCAATCGGCGCCGCGCGGATGCGTTCCGCTGGCGAACACGCGCGTCGCCGGCGGCAGCGGCTTGTCGCGGACAAGCGCGTCGGTGGAACCGTGCGACGCGCTGCACGAGGGCAACGCGCTGCCCGGTGGCGGAGAACTGGTCGAGAAGAGGCTCGGCGGATCTGCCTGCGACCACGGCGTCAGCGACCGCATCGGCGTGGCGCTCGTAGGTGTCCCCCGGCCGATCGATGCCGCCTTTGAGCTGCACGCCCACGCGCTGCTGAACGACGTGCGCGGCCTCGTGGGCGGCGGTGTGGAGGTCAGGCGGCGAAGCAAACGCGACCGCGTTTCCATGGGCATATGCCTGCGCGCCCAGCGATCGTGCCGCCTGACTTGCCGCAGGCCCCTCGTGCGCCGTCACGCCCGAGATGTCGTGGCGGCCGAACAGCAGCTGGATTCGGTCGCGGTGCGGTAATGGACCACCGGCACCGTCCGTCCCACGGCGAGCGACATCCACTGCCGCGGCGTCTTCGAGTGGTGCCGGTGTCAGGCTGTTGCGCTGCACCACCACGCTAGCCGGGTGCGCGGAGGTAATTGCTTCGGTCAGGGTCTGCTTGCCGACAACTGGTAGATCCGCAGTGACGCCATGCGCCAGCTCTCCTGCCAAGCTGCCCTTGCCCACCTTGCCGTGCACGGTGCTGGCGACGTTAGTCGACGTGGGGCATCAGCTCAAGCGCCGCGTGCACCGTCGACCAGGCACCGAACTCACCGGCGCAAGCGGGCATCCACTCGGACGAGATCTCGCCTTGGTATCGCGGTATGATCGTGTCTTGCTCGCGGTGTGAAGATCGCGATCTCGATCCCGGACGACGTGTTTCGCCGTGCCGAGCGCCTGGCCAAGCAG
>VBLP01000744.1 GCA_005887925.1 Deltaproteobacteria bacterium
GGTGGTCGCCCCCGGCCGCGAGCCCGACGTCCTGCCCCGCGTCCTCGCCGGCGCCGACCTCGGCACGCTGTTCGTGCCCGGCGACGACGTCCTGTCGGCGCGCAAGCACTGGATCGCCTACGGCGCCCGGCCATCCGGCCGCCTCGTGATCGACGACGGCGCCGCCCGCGCGCTGCGCGACCACGGCAAGAGCCTGTTGCCGGCGGGCATCATCGGCGTCGAGGGCGAGTTCGATCTCGGCGACACGGTGAGCGTCGTCGTCGGCGCCGGCGGCAGCGAGCTGGCGCGTGGCCTCGTCGCCTACCCCGCTGCAGACCTGCGCAAGATCTCGGGCTTGCAATCGGCCGCCATCGAGGCCAGGCTGGGATACAAGAGCATCGACGAGGCAATTCACCGAGATGATCTCGTCCTGATGATCTCATCGTCTTGTGACTCGAGCGTGACCGAAGAAACGTGACGGAAGAAATCGAGCGAGCCCGGCTGATTCGCGGCGTCGCCCAGGCAGCGCGCACCGCCGCGCGGACCGTTGCCAAGGCGACGGCGCAGCACCGGAACCGAGCGCTGACCGCGATCTCCGAGGCGATCTATCGCCACCGCGCCGCGATCCTGGCCGCCAACGCACGCGACATGGCCGCGGCGCGCGACGCCGGCACCACCGCCGCGCTGCTCGATCGCCTGCTGCTCGACGACAAGCGCATCACCGGCCTGGCCCGCGCCGTCGCCGACATCGCCGCCGCCCCCGAGGTCATCGGGCGGATCGACCGCAGCGAGACCCGGCCCAACGGCCTCGAGGTCCAGCGCGTCCGCATCCCGCTCGGCGTCGTCGCGATGATCTACGAGGCCCGGCCCAACGTCACCACCGACGCAGCGGCGCTGTGCCTCAAGGCCGGCAACGCCTGCATCCTGCGCGGCGGCCGCGAGGCGCTCGAGAGCAACCGCGCGCTGCTCGCCGCGGTGCACGACGGCCTCGTCACCGCGCGGCTGCCGGCCGAGACCGCCCAGCTCGTGCCGGTCACCGATCGCGAGGCGATCGCCGATCTGGTCAAGCTCGATGACCTGATCGACCTCTGCATCCCGCGCGGCGGCGAGGGGCTGATCCGCTACGTCACCGACCACGCGCGCGTCCCGGTCGTCAAGCACTACAAGGGTGTGTGCCACGTCTATGTCCACGCCGCGGCCGACGTCGAGCTCGCGCTCGCGATCATCGAGAACGCCAAGGTTCAGCGGCCCGGCGTGTGCAATGCCATCGAGACCGTGCTGATCGATCGCGCGATCGCCAGGAAGCTCGTGCCGCGGCTGATCGCGCGTCTGACCCCCACCGTCGAGCTGCGCGGCGACGACACGGTGCGCGCCCTGGGCGGTGACGCCGTGCGCCCGGCGACCGAGGACGACTGGTACGCCGAGTACCTCGATCTCATCCTCGCGGTGCGCGTGATCGACGGCCTCGACGCCGCGATCGCCCACATCGAGCAGTACGGCTCGAGCCACACCGAGGCGATCATCACCAAGGACCGCGACATCGCCGAGCGCTTCGTCCGCGAGGTCAACTCGTCGACCGTGCTGATCAACGCCTCGACCCGGTTCGCCGACGGCGGGGAGCTCGGCCTCGGCGCCGAGATCGGGATCTCGACCACCCGGCTGCACGCCTACGGTCCGATGGGCGCCGAGGGCCTCACCATCACCAAGTTCGTGGTACGCGGTACGGGGCAGATCCGGTCGTGACCGTCGCCTCCGAGCATACTGACCATCGATCACAACAAACCGAGACCACCACGCCCACCAGGCCCACCAGATGATCCGAACCCGATGACGACCAAGCGAACCTCCAAGCGGCAAACCTCGGTCAAGCCCTCGCCGCCGGCGACCCACGGCAAGGCGCGGTCGGCCGTGCCGGAGCCGCCGGCCCGGGCCCCCGTCACGACCGAGGGGCTCGACGGAGCGATGCGCGCGCTCACCCTGGCGCTCGAGAAGAAGGCGCTCGAGCCCGTGCTGCTCGACGTCCGCGGGCTATGCTCGTACGCCAACTACCAGCTCGTGGTATCGGGGCGCTCCGATCGCCAGGTCGACGCGATCGCCGACGGTATCGCGACCGGCCTCAAGCTCGACGGCATGCGGCCGCTCGGCGCCGAGGGCGCGCGCACCGGACAGTGGTCGCTGCTCGACTACGGCGACTTCGTCGTGCACGTGTTCCTGCACGCGGCGCGCGAGCACTACGATCTCGAGGGGCTGTGGAACGATGCGCCGCGCATCCCGCTCGAGATCCCGCCCGACGCGAGGCTGCCCGCCGGCGAGACCTACGACGCCGTGCGCTGACGCATGAAGGTCGTCGTCGCCGCGGTCGGCCGGCTCAAGGAGCCCTACCTCGTCGCCGCCGAGGACGAGTACCGAAAGCGCCTGCGCCCGCACTGCACGCTGACCGTCCACGAAGCCAGGGACGAGGCCGGCGTGCTCGCCGCGTTGCCCGCCGGCGCCCACCTCTACGCGTTCGACGAGCGCGGCGAGCTCCTGACCAGCGCGGCGTTCGCGCACGACATCCTCGGCCGCGAGCAGCAGCACGGCGGCGGTGCCCCGGTCGCCTTCGCGATCGGCGGCCCCGACGGCCACGGCGACGCGCTGCGCGGCCAGGCGCGCCGGCTGATCGCGTTCGGCCGGCTCACCATCGCGCACCGCCTCGTCCGCATCCTCGTCCTCGAGCAACTCTACCGCGGCTTCAAGATCCTGCGCGGCGAGCCGTATCACCGCGACTGACGCCGCCGCCGGTCTACGCCGATTCGAGGCGCAGCAGCCGGCGCAGCGTCCGGGTCAGCGCGAGCGGGGTGACCCGGCGCTCCGGCACGACGAAGATCGTGTCGTCGCCGGCGATCGAGCCGATGATGCTGTCGAGCCGCACCTGATCGAGCAGCGCCGCGACCGCCTGCGCCGCTCCGGGCCGGGTGTGGATCACGACGATCGCCGCGCCCTCGCGGATTCCGAGCACCAGCGGCGCCATCGCCGCCAGCTGGGCCGGCTCGCCGGTGCGCGCGGTGAAGCCATCGACCTCGTACGCCGTGCCGCCGCCCGGCAGCGCCACCCGCCGCGCGCCCAGCTTGGCCAGGTCGCGCGACAGCGTCGCCTGCGTGACGTCGTGGCCCCGCGCGCGCAGGAGGTCGCGCAGATCGCCCTGCGTCGCGATGTGACGCGTCCGCACCAGCTCGACGATCAGCGCGCGGCGTGCCCGGGTGTCATCGAGATCGGCCATCACGCCTCCGCCCGCACGATCGTGCCGACCCCGGTATCGGTGAACAGCTCGGCGATGATGTTGTGCGGGATGCGGCCGTCGATCAGGTGCACCGCGCGCACGCCCCCCGCCAGCGCCGCGAGCGCCGCCAGCACCTTGGTCGCCATCGCGCCGGCGACCACGCCCGCGTCGAGCTTGCCGCGCAGCGTGGTCGGTGTCAGGTCGGTCACCAGCTCGCCGTTGTCGACGACGCCGGGCACGTCGGCCAGGTACATCAGCTTGTCGGCGCCGAGCGCGCCCGCGATCCCGGCCGCCACGGCGTCGGGGTCGAGGTGATAGCTCTCGCCGTCGCCGCCGAGCCCGACCGGCGAGATCACCGGGATGTAGTGCTGGCCGATCAGCGACTCGAGGAAGCCGCGGTTGACCTCGACCAGCTCGCCGGCCGCATCGCGCCCGCGCTCGGGGTCGTCGTCGCCGTCGAGCCGCCGCGCGCGCAGGAGCGCCGCGTCCTTGCCCGACAGCCCCACGGCGTGGCCGCCGCCGCGGTTGAGCATCGCCACCAGCTCGGTGTTGATCGAGCCGGTCAGCATCTCGATCATGCGCAGCTCGGCCGCCGGGGTGGTCCGGCGCGCGGCGATCGCCTCGGCGCGACCGCGCGGCGAGCCCAGCGCCCCGAGCGGTCCGAGCGCGTCGACCTCCTGCGACAGGTCCGGCCCGCCGGCGTGCACGACGATCGGCACGAGCCCGACCGAGTGCAGCAGCAGCACGTCGTCGCAGAACGCGCGCTTGAGCCCGTCGCGCGCCAGCGCCGCGCCGCTGCACTGGATCACGCAGCGCGTGCCGCGGAACCGCGAGATGTAGCCCAGCGCCTGGACCAGCAGCGCGCGCTTGAACGCCGGCGAGTAGTTGCCGATCCGATCGTCCTTGCGCACGCCGCCGTCGGGCGCCTCGAACAGGGTCGAGGTGTAGTCGGCGTTGAGCTTGACGTAGTCGTACGACAGATCGCAGCCGTAGGCCTTCGCGCTCGCCGCGCCGGCGCGCAGATCGACCGCGATCGTCACCTCGGGCTCGCGCAGCCGCGCCTTGAGCGCCGCGCGATCGAACGCCGCCGGCGCGGCGTCGTACACCACCGCGCGCTGGATCGCGATCTGCACCCGCGCCGGATCGACGTCGAAGTGCTGCGAGCCGCAGCGCGCGCCGATCGTCATCATCACCCGCCCCCAGTTCGGGTCCTGGCCGAACATCGCCGCCTTGACCAGCGGCGATACGCAGATCGCCTTGGCGATGTCGCGCGCGACCGGCCGCGCCGGGGCGCCGGTGACGCGGACCTCGAGCCGCTTGGTCGCACCCTCGCCGTCGGCGGCGATGTCGCGGGCCAGCTCGTCGCACAGATCCGTCAGCGCCGCGGTCAGCTCGCGGAACGCCGGCGCGCCGGTCGAGACGATCCGCGGGTTCTCGGCCCGGCCGTTGGCCAGCACGAACACGCTGTCGTTGGTGCTCATGTCGCCGTCGATCACGAGCTGATCGAACGTATCGGGCGCGGCCTCGCGCAGCGCCGCGTCGAGCACGCGCGCGTCGATCGCGCAGTCGGTGACGATCACCGCGATCATCGTCGCCAGCTGCGGCGCGATCATCCCCGAGCCCTTGCAGATGCCGGTCAGCGTCACCGCCCGCCCGTCGAGCTCGATCGTGCGCGACGCCATCTTCTTGGTCGTGTCGGTCGTCATGATCGCCTCGGCCGCGGGCGCCGGATCGGGCCCGAGCTGCGCCACGCAGCGCGGCAGCGCCGCCACCACCTTCTCCGCCGGCAGCCGCATCCCGATCACGCCGGTCGCCGCGCTCGCCACCTGCGTGCGATCCACGCCGAGCGCGCGCGCGGCCGCCGCCAGCACCGCCTCGGTCGCCTCGATCCCCGCCGCGCCCGTCATCGCGACGGCGTTGCCGCTCATCACCACGATCGCCCGCATCGCCTCGGCCGGCAGGCGGCGCTCGGCATCCACCACCGGGGCCGCCTTCGCGCGGTTGATCGTGAACACCCCCGCGCACGCCGCGTCGTGATCCGACACGAACAGCGCGACGTCCGGCTTGCTCGGCCGGATCCCCGCCGCGGCGCTGGCGAACCGGAACCCGCGCGGGAGCCTCATGCATGCCTCGCCAGGTGCGCGAGCCCGGTCATCCGCTCCAGGCCGAGCATCAGGTTCAGGTTCTCGACCGCCTGCCCCGCCGCGCCCTTGAGCAGGTTGTCGATCGCCGCCGTGATCACCACGAACCCGCCGGCCGTCCCCTCCGACGCCACGCCGATCGCGCACGTGTTGGTCCCGACCACCCGGCGCAGCGACACGCCCTCGGCCGTCGCCGCGATCACGACCGATCGGTCGCCGGCATACGCGGCCCGGTAGCGCGCGATCAGCGCCTCGGTCGCCCCCTCGCCCGCCGCGCCGTCGCGCAGCCGCGCCGTCACCGTCGCGAAGATCCCGCGCGCCACCGGCAACAGGTGCGTCGTCAGCGCCACCCGCGGCCGCGCCGCCGGCGGCGCCACGCGCCCGAGCGCCATCTCGATCTCCGGCACGTGCTGGTGGCGCAGCACCTTGTACGCCCGGACCTCGCCGTACATCTCGCCGAGCGACATCGCCTCGTCGGCGGTGCGGCCCGCCCCGGTGACCCCCGACCCCGCCGCGACCGCGATCGCCGGCTCGACCAGCGCGTCGCGCACCACCGGCGCCAGCGCCGTGATCACGCAGGTCGCATAGCAACCCGGGTTCGCCACCAGCCGCGCCCCGGCCACCTCACCACCGAACAGCGACGCCAGCCCGTACACCGCCTTGCCGTCCGCGCGGTGCGCGTTCGACAGATCGATCACCCGGATGCCGCGCGCGATCAGCTGCGGCGCGAGCTCGGCCGCCGCCTCCGCCGGCGTCGCCAGCAGCGCCACCTCGGCCTCGGTCGCCAGCGCCTGCTTCGTCGTCACGAACGACGCGCCCGTTCGCGCCCCGGTCAGCTCGTCGATCGCCGTACCGGCCCGCGCATCGCTCGCCGCGCACGCGATCCGCACGCCGGGATGCACGGCGAGGAGCTTCACCAGCTCGAGCCCGGCGTACCCGCCCGCGCCGAAGATCGCGACGTTATGCATCTCCTGCATGTTTATGCATGCCGGCCTCGGCAATGCAAGCCCAGGAGAACGCCTACACGCGAGCTCACCGTGGGCTGCTGCGCGGATGGGGTGTCGGGGACAGCGCCTGCCGAAGAGCCGCCGACGCCTGCGCGGACGAGGGCAAGGTACGTGCGGCGCGCGGCCCCACCGGCGTAGTCACAGTCGCTGCCCCGACCCCATCCGCTCGCGGTCGCCCACGGCTCGCGTTGACGTCTCGCGATCGCGCCTCGAAGGTTCCCCATCGGACCCGCTCGCCTCCGGTGCCCGGACTGGCTCGGCTTCACGGCGCCTTGATCAGTGGACGACCGGTTCCCGCGCATCCTGGGGCGCATCCGGAGGCATCGTGCCTGCTGCGCAGCGAGCCATCAGTGCCGCTTCATCGCGCGGTCGATCTCGCGCTTGTCGTCGGCCTCGCGCTGCGCCGCGCGCTTGTCGTGCTGCTTCTTGTGCGTCACCAGGGCGAGCTCGACCTTGACCCGCGGGCCCTTGAAGTAGAGGCCGAGCGGGATCAGCGTGTAGCCTCGGATCAACGTCTTGGCGCCGAGCTTGTCGATCTCGCGCTTGTGGAGCAGGAGCTTTCGGACCCGCGCCACCTCGTGCTGCCAGCGATTGGCCTGCGCGTACTCGTTGATCTGGATGCCGTGGACGTAGGCCTGGCCGCTGCGGATCTCGACCCAGCCGTCGGCGATGGTGACCTTGGCCTCGCGCAGGCTCTTGACCTCCGAGCCGACCAGCGCGATGCCCGCCTCCAGCCGCTCGTGGATGTGGAAGTCGTGCTTCGCCTTGCGGTTGGTGGCGATCACGCGGACGGCATCGGCGGCCGGCTTGGCCATCACCACTCGCCGACGTTGGGCATCGTCGTCCACGGCTCGGCCGGCGCGAGCGCCGCGCCGCGCTGCAGCAGCTCGACCGAGACCAGGTCGGGCGAGCGGATGAACGCCATGCGACCGTCGCGCGGCGGCCGGCTGATCGTGTACCCGGCGGCGATGAAGCGCTGGCACGCGGCATAGATGTCGTCGACCTCGTATGCCACGTGACCGAAGTTCCGGCCGACGGTGTATGGATCTTTCTGGTCCCAGTTGTGGGTCAGCTCGAGCTGCGGCGAGTCGCCCTCGCCGCGCTCGCCGAGGAAGACCAGCGTGTAGCGACCTTGCTCGTGGTCGCGGCGCCGGACCTCGGTCAGCCCGAGCCCCTCGCAGAAGAAGTGGATCGCCGTGGGCAGGTCGCGGACCCGGATCATCGTATGCAAGTAGCGCATGGACTCTCGTTACCAGATTTTGGGTATCCTGCGCGCGATGAGCGAGCCCAACGTCCTCGTGAATTTTCGCCTCGATCGCGACCGCCCGATGCGGATCAAGTGGCTGGCGACCGACGGTGTCCCGGGAGATGGCTACAAGGCGCAGGTCACGGTGATCAAGCTCGACGACGGCGCGACCCTCGAGATGGACAGCTCGGCGATCCTCGAGCAGACCGCTCCGGATCCCACCGGCGGGCTCGGCGCCTACCTGGTCACCTTCAACGGCATGGTCGGGTTCGCCAGCGACCACCCCGACCGCGTGCGGATCGACAAGCTCGAGGACGAGGAGATCGGCTACGACATGGTGTTCATCCGCGAGCGCGACGGCCAGCTCGCCGTCGAGGGCGAGGACTACGAGATCCGCGAGCATCCGCGCGGCATGGCGCACAAGCTCAGCCGCCGCCATGCGTGACGACACCCCGAGCCGCACCGCACAGTGGGTCGCGGCCGCGCGGGGCATGGGCCGGCTCCTCCCCGAGTCGGTCC
>VBLP01000206.1:0-11910 GCA_005887925.1 Deltaproteobacteria bacterium
CGAACGTGTTCACCACTCGTACTGCATCACTTCGCTGCGACCAAGTCCCTGGTCTTCACGTGAGTAATTACTCCATGACACGTGTACCATTGGCCGGTCCTGCGGAACTGTGTCGGAGGATGCATGCTGGGCCGAAGTCTGGGGAACTACGGTGTTGTCTCGAAGATCGGCGAGGGCGGCATGGGCGTCGTCTACCTCGCTCGCCACGCGACGCTGGGGCGAAAAGCGGCTGTCAAGGTGCTCCGGCCCGAAATGTCGTCGAACCCCGAGACCGTATCGAGGTTCTTCAATGAGGCGCGCGCTGCCACAGCCGTCAAACACCCAGGCATCGTCGAGGTATATGACTTCGGCTTCCTCGAAGATCGCACAGCGTACATCATCATGGAGCATCTCGAAGGTGAGAGCCTCGCCACGCGGCTCCGACGATGCCGGCCCGCGATCGCAGTGACATTGACGATCGTGCGAGCGATCGCGCGTGCACTGCAGGCCGCTCATGAGCAACATATCGTCCATCGCGATCTCAAGCCTGACAATGTGTTTCTGGTCCCGGATCCTGAGCTTCCCAGCGGGGAGCGGGTGAAGATTCTCGATTTCGGCATCGCAAAGCTGGCGCGCCGTGTTGGCGAGGCCAACCACACGCAGACCGGGACCGTCATGGGGACTCCAACATACATGTCACCGGAGCAGTGCACCGGGACCGGGGTCGTGGACCATCGCGCAGATCTCTACTCTCTGGGTTGCGTTGCGTACGAGATGCTGTGCGGTCAGCCTCCCTTCGCCGCCAACGATCCCGGCATGTTGCTCGCTCGTCATTTGTGCATGGAGCCTGTACCGCCCACGTCACATCGCCCGGATCTCCCCGCCGAGGTTGAAGACATTGTGCTCCGACTCCTCAAGAAGGCACCGCGCGAGCGGTACAGCAACGCGGCCGAGTTGGTTCGCGCCATCGATCAGCTGTCGGCGATGATGCCGGCGGATGCCTACGGAAAGCCGTTGCCCACCGAGCAGGTCGCGACGCTGCCTCTGGTCAAGGAGAGGACGACACTGAATGGAGCCGCTTCGTCGCGGGAGGTGCCCAGGATCAAAGACAGCAGCTGGAGTCTTGTCCTGCTTGCTGCTGGCGCCACCTTCGTGATCGCAGTCCTCGTGATCATCTTGTTCCTTACCCGCAGCAGCCACGATGGCGAGATCGCCTCGAATCCCACGCGTGCACCACTTCCGACCGATCAAGGTGGCTCAGCCACCGTTGTTCGCCCAGCAAGTCCGGTAACGACAACAACGCCGCCTGGTCCGGCTGGTCCAGCCCCGGTACCGTCGACCAATGCTCGGCCGGATCAGCAGCTACCCGTGGGTGCGGCTCAAACTGGCGGCCCCGGTGCTGCCACCGAGCCACCATCGAGTGCGACGCAGCCGGCAACTGCGCCACTCGAGGTCAGGAAGCCTGCCGAGCCGACGGGCCCAGCGCCGGTGAAGCCATCGGGCGACGAGACAACACCTTCCGTTCCTGACCGGCCGAGCGCGCCTTCTGCAGCAACATCGGACGATGTTGCGAGACCGCGCGAGACGGCAGCACCCCCAGTTGCACAAAAAGCGCATCCACCGAAGCCATCCGCAGCGGCGAGGGCAAAGCCTGCATCGGGAAGGGCCGAAGCATCGAATCAAACTGATGCCTCGGAGTCGATCGGGCTCGAGAAGCGGACCAAGACCCCGAAGCCGGCTGGTGCAGCAGGAACAGATGAACCAACACCGTCGATCGCTGCAAAGCCGTCTGCGGCTCCAAACGCGGGCGATGTCGCGGCGACAGATGCGGCCAGGGTCCCAGCGGATGCAACGTCCCGCGGTTCGGAAAGCGCATCAGCAGGTGCTGAGCCGCCGGCTCCATGCACGCGCGCTGCATTCACGGCGGTGCTCGCTGCAAAGGTTACTAGTAAGAAGGAACTGGAGAATGCGTGGGCGCGCCTGAATGAATGCAAGCCGAAGATGTCGCCGGAGCTGTACAGGGATATTCAACGCGGCCTTATTCTGAAGCAATCGTGAGTGATCACATGAAGCGCATGTATATCTTGTTGGTAGTCGTTATGCTTGTCGGGCTGCGAGGATGCACACCAGAGCCATACCACCGGGTCAAGGGCCCGATTCATTCATCGGTTTCCGCGGTCCGCCCTACCTTTGACGCGTCGGGAGTTTGGCTGGGAATTACGGGCATATCGTGTCATGTCACGGTCGTGGAGCACTGGTGCCCACTCAGCAATCCTAAATGCACTCCCGATCCGATCGTTGTCGATCCGATCGTTGTCAAGGAGGAGTCGACGGCGTGCTCGCGCGACGTCGAGCCGAGCAGGGTCTCGCTTCGCACGCCGTGGCAGCAGGCCTACCCGGCGAAGTTCGCTGATGGCGTTCTCGGCGTGAAGATCGACTGGAGTGCGACCGATATCGACTCGATTGACCTGGAGACTCTTCGTACGGACTGGCAGGTGCAGTCCGAAGACGGAGCAGCGGACATGGTGCGGATGGCACTGACCGATGATGAGCTTCATGCGCTGTTCGTTGCGGTCCGCAAGGCGACGGGCAACGACTACAGTCTGGGCCCAGCGGACGAGCATGCGACGCTCACGGCGGACGTTCTACACGAACAGGGCGTGGATGATACGAATCACGTGGTCGTATCCGTGACCAACCGCGGGCCGGCACCCGCCTATCGAGTCGTCGCACGGTTGCAGAGCAAGGCGAAGCAGTTACAGGGGATCAAGCTCTCCTTCGGACGGATCGATCCCGCGGAAACCAAGAAACGGGTCAAGATGGTTGCGATCACCAGTGACGTTGCCAAGTCCGAGCCGACGCTTGAGGTGGAGGTGACATCCTCGAACACACCGCCGGTATCAGCGAGCAACACGATCCGAGCGAAGGCCAAGCACGTCGTCATTATGCCTCCAGGACTGTCATGTGGTTCATCTGACAAGCAAATTCTTCCCGGTCAACGAATCCGTGTGGAGTGCGAGGCGAGCAATACGGGTGAGACTCCCATGCACGGTGGAACATGTGAGCTTGTGATCGGCCAAGGCGCACCGCAGACAGCCCAGTGTCCTTTGGATCTCCCGCAGCACGACAAGCGCAGCTTCGAGTTGGAGCGCACGGTACCGCTCGATGCCAAGCCCGGCCGCCTGATGGTCAGCGTCACGATGACCGAGCCTGATCAGCCTCCCGTGACGCAGGAGATTGCGCTCGAGGTGCTCGAACCGCGTCAGCTGTGCAAGCAGGGCGAGCTTACCATCGAGGGCTTCCGCAAGCAACAGGCGCGATTGAGGGAACTGCTGACTGCGGGGAGAATCACCAAGGAAGAGTTCAACGAGTACCTCGCCGAATGGTGGAGCTGCGTGCGGCAACATTGAGCACAGGCGCGTAGCGCGAATCGAAGCTGAACGTCGCTTGGTCGTCGAGCGTGTCTGTCGCTGCTTGCGCGGCGATGCCGACACACTAGCCGGCAACATTGCCGTCACGGCAAGCGCGCTCATGATTGTACGAGACCCTTTATGCCGCACTTCCTGGGCCGTCGGCCCGATGGAAGAGAATGCAATCACAGGACCCGCAGGCCGACGACGTCTCGGTTCGCGCCGGCCACGGCACGCATGCCGGCGCGCGCAGGCGCGAGCGGCATCGCAGGTCGAGCTTGCGTGTCCAGCGTCCGCCAGTCCAGGCCGGCTCTCCCCTGCACCCCGCCGGCCACGGCCTGCGCGCGCATCCATGCTGCACTATACTCACGGGTCGAATGGCCAGCGCGCTCCAACGCCCGTGCCCCCGTTTCCGATCGCCCGCTTCTCGGTGGACCAGTACCACCGGATGATCGAGTCGGGTGTGTCCACGGAGGACGACCGCTTGGAGCTCATCGAAGGCTGGATTGTGCAACAGACGGCGAAGGGTCCTGGTTTGGGGTAACTTCCGGCAAGCCCGAGCCTGCCGAGGACGTCTCGAACATCGTACTCGGGCCGGCGGGTCAACTTCGGCACGCGAGAGCTTGCGCGATCCGGCGCTCGTGCCCTCGGATCCCGCTCACCGAGGATCCGGTTGCGCTGCTCGCAACGTCGCCGCGTCTCGAGCGCATGCTACGCTCTGCGTATGCGGGGGCATGGGCGATGCCGAAAGGACGGACGGTGGGACATGACGTTGCGGCGAATTCAGGTGTCTTTGCATCGAACCGCCATGGTGCTGTTCGGATGCTTGGTGATCTCGTGAGTGTCGAGCTGATGACGACGCGGCTCGAAGATGCCGCGACGTGGGCGAAGCAAAGCAAGCTCGCGCGAATCACCGAGTGGGGGCGAAAGTTCTCGTTGTTCACGTATCCGTTTGTGACGGCGTGCTGCGGGATGGAGTTCATGTCGGTCCAGGGGCCAAAGTACGACATGGCGCGGTTCGGCGCGGAGGTTCCACGGTTCTCGCCGCGCCAGAGCGATCTACTCATGATCGTCGGCACCATCACCGAGAAGCAGGGCCCGGCGCTCAAGCGGGTATTCGAGCAGATGGCGGAGCCCAAGTGGGTGATCGCGTTCGGGGTATGTGCGTCGACCGGCGGGTTTTACCAGAACTACCATGCAATGCCCGGCGCCGATCAGGTCGTTCCCGTCGACGTCTACATTCCGGGATGCCCGCCGCGCCCCGAGCAGGTGCTCGATGCAGTGATCCTGCTCATGGACCGCGTCCAGCAAGGTCGTGGGCACAGCCAGCTTCGCCTCAAGCGCGAACAGCTCATCGCGAGGACCCGCGACGACGAATAGCGAGCCACGCTGCATCGCTAGCGGGCGTCGCAGGCGCCGGCGGCCTGGACCGCGACGCGCTGGCACCCACGGGTCACACAGCTGTTGTCGTAGTCGGACGTCGTGACGTTGGCGGTGCAGGCGATCGGTGTCGTCGGGTGGTCGCCGGCATCTTTCGCGAGGCAGAAGCCGACGCGGGCGAGCCGGCAGTGCGGGTCGCAGCCGAGCAGGACGCTGTCGGGAGGCACGCCGAACGCGCGCTGCAGGTCGTCGCGCGCGAGGTCCGCGCCGACCGTCGCATGTAGCGCTTCGGGGGTCGCGTCGCCGGGGATCGCGCGGATCGCGGCGAGCTCGGCGCGGAAGTACTCGGCGGCCGACAACCGCGTGCAGCTGCCGTGCTTCGACCACTCGTGGGTCGCGAACGCGCCGGTCCCGGCGACGTAGCCGGGCGCGAGCCGTGCGAGCTCGTCGGGGACGGCCACGCCGGGCGCACAGCTCGCGTCCTCGGCGTGCTCGCAGTGCTGGTAGGCGCCGCAGTACTGCGGCCAGGCGCGTGGCTTGCCGCGGGATTGCTCGTCGGTGAAGTTCGGCCACAGCCCGTGCAGCGTGAGGTGGGTGGCGGCGAACGAGCCCGGGAGCTGCGAGCAATGTTGACGGTCGCGCTCGGTGCAGCACCGGTTCGGCTCCCACGTCATCGACAGCAAGTAGAAGCCGAACTCGCTGGCCGGCGACGGCGCGGGCGCGGGCGATGGCGGCGCGGGCGTGATCGGTGGCGTCGGTGTGCGCGGCTGACACGCGGCGACCGCGAGGAGCGGAACGAGGATCCGGACAAGGAACAGGGGCGAGGCGCGCATCGCGCGCGAGTGTATAGGCGATGGCCACCGAGCCAGCCCGGGTGTTCGAGATCGTCCGCGATCACCGCGGCAAGCTCTAGCTTTCGATGTCGTAGTCCTTGAGCTTCGTGGACTCGACGCGTATGTCGTCAGCATCACCCGCTTTTCTCAATGTCTGCAACGTGAATAGCGTGCGGGCTCCCTCGAGGAGGCTCGAGGCGCGGTAGACGGGCGGGAGACAACGTTCATCGCCGCCCCAGGTCCATGGGCGCGGCGGCGGCTCGGCGCGCGTCGAGCGACCCTGAACGCGTCGGGGACGTGCTGAACGACGAGAGCCACCGGCCACCAATCGCTTGGCTTCCGAAGGGCCAGCAGCCACGGCGGCAGAGCCGGACGGCGGCTCGTCAGCGGAGCGTGGAGCCATCGCATGTGCGCGTGTCTCGACCTTGCCAGCCCTTGGTCCGAACTTGATCTGCCTGGTCACTGTCCACCCTGTGTTCGGCGATCCACTGGTCGAGTTCGGCAAGCTCGAACTTCACTGACCGTGGCCCGAGGCGGACGTGCGGGATCCTCTTGTGGCATACGAGCGACCGGAGCGTCCCGACGGGGACGGCGAGATACTCGGCTGCCTGCTTGTAGTTCACGTAGCGTGTCGTCGTCATCGAGATCTCCTCGCGAAAGCGCTGCTGTCATTCAAAGCCAGCTGCCGCTCGGCATGGTCGCGATAGGGCGACGTCGCGAGCGCATCGCTCCCGGCGTGCGTGATCGTGTAGTGGCGCCGCTCTTCGCCGGGCGCGATCCAGCGCTGGCGCAGCAGCACCTGCCGCGTGGTCGCCGGCAAGATGGCCGGCTGCTCGCCGCGCGAGAAGGCGAGCAGGCACATCGTCTGGGTGAGGGTAGGGACGGCCAGCACGACGTCAGCTCCTCTCCGGCTTCACCTGCGGCTCGCCAGGGCACGGCCCGGCGTGGACCGTCACGCCGTCGTCGTCGCCTTCGTACACGTAGACGAGCTCGCCGACCTGGATCGGGAGCGCGCAGTTCTCGCAGTGGCCCTCGGCGCCGGTCGCCACGGTGACAGGCGGCCCTCCGCGCCGTACGGCGCGCTCGGCGCGCTCGAGGTGGCCACGCAGCGCGGCGCTCTGCTCGGCGGTCAGCATCACCGAGCCGACACCGGCGATCACGAGGCCGACGCGCGCCTCGGGGTAGGCATCGCTGGCGTGGGTATTCGCGATGACCTGCAGGTCGCGTACGACGGGACCCGCGGCGCCGGCATCGAACGCGGTGACGCCGTGGATGGGCTCGTAGTTCTTCCAGTGGGGGAACTTCATGTGCGCAGTCCTCTCCGACGGAGACCGTCGTGGTTACGCGCCGCCCGATCGCGGCCGGTGACGTCGCTCGCATCGCGGACCCGGTGGCCCCATCGTTGCGCGGGGCAGGCTGCTGGTCAGCTCGGCGCTGAACTCGGTGGAGCCCTCGACGAGGAGCACGCTGCACCCCGGTTGCGCACGCATCACCGCGACAACTCGGTCGCGACGTACGCGGGGCCGAGCTCGGCCAGCACGGCTTCGAGGTGCTGGCGGCACGTGTACGCGTAGAGCTCCTGCTCGTGCTCGTCGATGTTCGCCGGCGAAATGCGCGCTGCGGTCGTCCGGGGGCAACGCTCTCCGTCCTCGACCACCATGCAGCGCTGTCTTTCGTCCGGGGTGGTGACCAGCTCGAGGGCCATCGGCAAAGGTAGCGTGCCTCGCTGTTACGTGCAGCATTTTGCCGCACGTGCCTTTATCCGCGACGAGGCCGGCGATCATGCGGCCCTCCGGTGCGCCGCAGTCAGCGCGATCGCGCCGGGCATGCCCTCGTGGTCGAGCTCGACGGCGACCTTGGCGTCGTCGAGATAGCGGAAGGCCATCCCGCGCCGGCCGTCCTTCCCCGACGTGATCATCGACCCGTCGGGCCGCTCGCCGTACCAGGGGTAATTCGCCGTCGGGTGGCCGCAGTGCTGAACGAAGTAGCGGGTCCCGGCGAGCTGCCAGGTCTTGAACTTCCCGCGGCCGCCGAGGTCGATCCACTGCGACGGTGTCGGCCGTCGTCCGTCATCACGAGCTGTGCGTGCCCGGGTCACGACGCGCTCCGGGCGATCGGGTACTCGCGGTAGAGCCGCGTCGCAGCGCAGTCCGGGCATTCGCCGTGCTCGTTCGTCCGCTCAATGGAAGTCGTGCCGCCGCACGCCGTGCAGGTCCGCCGACAGCGCTCGGCTTCGCGCCGGTCACTCTCTCGGATGCACGGCCCGCAGAGCAGCACCGGACCGCCAGGCTGGAGGGTGAGCCGGTTGCGGCGCTTTCTGCACCGCGAGCACCGCGGCTTGCGTCGACATCGCGGACAAACGTGCTCCGGCGGTGTCGCCGACACGTCGAGGTCGAGCCGAACCGCATCGAGCCCGATGCCCGGAGCGCAGCAGCCGACGCACCGCACCTCGTGCGCGCTCATGCGGCGCTCCTCGCGAGCTGCTCGTTCAGCCACCGCAGCCGCTCGCCGACCTGCAGCCCGGCCAGCGGCAACGTGATCCGCTCGCGCCACGCACCGACCGGCCACCAGTGCGCGACCTCCTGGATCAGCGGCGCGGTGTACTCCCGGCCGGCCAAGAGGAGCAGCTGGACGTCGTGGCCGTGGCGCGTCTCGATGGCGGCGGCGACCACGCAGGCCCATCGCCGGCGTTCGCGCTTCGTCGAGCCCAGGCGCTGCTCGTACGGCTCGATCACGGTGTCGAGCGTCACCAGGTGGTGACGCGCCGAGAGCACGTAGACGCGCGCGCAGCGCATCTCGGCGTACGCCAGCGACCGGCGGAACAGCGGCGAGCCGTAGAGTTCGCGCGCCGGAGCGGCGTGGTCGAGCTTCTGCGCCGAGCAGGCGACGAGGCCGATCACGCTGCTCTCCACTTCGCCCGCTCGGCCCGCGGGCGCTCCACCTCCCGCTTCCGCTCGCGCACGCGTACGATCCGCCGCGAGGTCGCCGTGCGTTGGCCGGACCGGGATCGGGTGCGGCAAGGTGTCTTCGTGGTCGTCATGCATTCGCGCCTCGGGCTGGACTCGCACCAGCGTCCTCGCAGGCCGGGGGAAGGCTCCCGGTCGGCGAGCTCTGCTCCTGAGCTACCGAGGCATGGGGCCCTTCGATCGGGGAACGCGACGCTCCAGCGCCGATCGAGCGGGCCCGGACCTCAGTACGGGACGTCGTTCCGGTTCCCCGGTGCGTTGGGATGCGAGGTGGCTCGGCCGCTCGGCGGCGGACTCCGTTGCTCGTAGCCGCTGCGCTCGGCCGATCCGTTCGACGAGCGGTGCGCCCCGCCGCCGCGGACGCTGCGGACCGTGTTCCTCATCTGCGCGGCGAACGCCTTCAAGCCTTGGCCGGTCAACGGCTCCTTGAACGCGAACCGTCCGGCGCCCGGCTTGTTCACCCAGCGCACGCGCAGGATCCACTCCGCCGGCCCGTTGTCCGGCGTGTACTCCTCGGGTTCGCAGACCAGCTCGACCAACTCGGGGAGCGCGGCGCGCACGCCGGACTCGTCGAGGCCTTCGAGCTCGGACAGGTCGTCGCCCTGCCAGCCCGCGTGCTGCAGCGACTCGACGGTGCGCTCGGCGGTCTTGTCCGTGAAGTGACCGATCCACGTGATCGATTCGCCGTGGTGCTCGTCGGGATGCGCGATCTCGAACGTCACGGCGACCTGGTTGTTGTTGTTCGAGCTGACGCCGAACGACAGCGCGGTGGCGTAGCCCTGGTACTTGGCTTTGTGCATCGGAAGCGACATGTCACGACTCCTGGGTGACGAGGGAGGTGGTGGCCTTGAGGCCGGCCAGGACGCGCGCGAGCACGCTCGCATCGCTCTTGGCCGTCAGGTCCTGGATCGCGGCGAACGACGTCTTGGTGCCGGCCGCCGTGACGAACTCGACCTCGCGGTCACCGCCGGTGATGCGGTCGACCTCGGCGACGATATCCGTGGTCAGCGTCGCGACCGTCGCGTCTCCCGCCGAGAGCTGCGCCGCCGCGAACGGTGCCCACGGGTGCTCGAGGCCGAGGTCGAGATCCGCCGGCAGCGACAGCCGGCACTTGGCGTCCGGTACCTGTGCATCCGGCGCCAGCTGGATGATGCGTCGCCCGGTGGACCAGCCGCGCGCCCGCTTGGCCTGCGACTCGTCGCCCTTGAGCGCGGCGCCGCCGCCCTCGAAGTCGATGAAGCCCAGGAC
This sequence comes from Deltaproteobacteria bacterium, assembly GCA_005887925.1. Lineage (GTDB taxonomy): Bacteria > Myxococcota_A > Polyangia > Haliangiales > Haliangiaceae > JABFXX01. Next base: position 9,817 of record VBLP01000206.1, read on the forward strand.
GTCGCACCACGCCGCGATCTTGCCCCACGCCAGCTCGTTGACCTCCGGCCGGTAGCGATCGTAGTCGGGGCCGCGTGGATTCTTGAACGTCTTCTCGTCGCTGTGGGCGAGGAAGATGATGGCCATCCCGCGGTTGATCAGCTGATCGAGCTTGCCGAGCAGCGCGCGGATCTCGACCACGGCGACCTTGTAGCCCTTGCCGTAGCCGTACGCTTCGACGTTCGCCTTGCCGTCGCGCCGGCAGATGAACTCGTGGATCAGCGACTCGAGCGCGTCGGCGGTGTCGATGACCAAGGACTCGTAGCCGTGTCCCGGATTGGCGATCAGGTCATCGACCGCAGCGGTGACGTCCTCGTAGACGCGCGGCACGTGGCCGCCCGGCTCGTCGCGGAACGGATACCGCGCGACATCGATCTGCGGGGATCCGCCCTCGACATCGAGGAACAGCGGATTGGGCGCATCGGCGCCCAGCGAGGTCTTGCCGACGCCGCACGGGCCGTAGAACAGGTGGCGCAAGGGGACACGCAGCCGGCCGCGCTGGATCGCGCCGAGGCGCGACTTGGGCTTCGCCGGCGCGGTCGTGCCAGTCGCGCCGGGCGCGCCGGCCGGGCGCGGGACGGGCGCCGGAACCGGCGCAAGTCGGGGTGTTGGGGGTGTCGTAGCCATACAGTCGTTGCCCTCTCTCGGCATTGGTGTCAGATCGCGGTGGCGAGCTCGGGATGAGCTCGACCGCGTGGAACGTGGCCAGAGCAGCGGCGCGATCCTTCGCGACGCGCTCCTTGGAGCGTCGATTGGCTACCTGTTGCGACGGGGTAGCCCAGCGGCAGTTGCCGGGTTCGTAGTGGCCATCGACGTCGATACGGTCGATGCTGTAGTGCGCGGCAGGCTTGCGTCCCATATCGGCGAAGAACGCCTCGAAGCTGTTGTGCCAACGCTCGCAGACCCGGATGCCACGACGGCCATAGTCTTGGTAGTCAGTGTTGTTAGGATTGGTACACCGCTGAAGCATTCCTGCCCACGAACGATATTCTGGTGCCCAGCGTCCCTTGCGAGACTGACCATGCGTGAGCGTCTTCGTCCTGCCAACCTCGACGCGGAAACACCCGCACGACCTTGACTTGGCAGACCTCAGATCCTGCGCAGTAATGGTTTTGAGGGTCCCGCAGTCACAGTGGCAGAGCCAGGCCGCGAGCGAGCGACCGGACGAGAGCACAACGTTCGGCGCGCCAGCCTGTACGATGAGCCGGCCGAAGCGTACTCCGAGAAGATTCGCCTTAGGCATGGGCGAGCTCCGGGTGTGCCCGCCCCCTCGGCCACTGCTCGCGATTTTCGACGTCGGACCGACCAGAGCAGAGCGGGAAGAACTCGCATAGGCGCCCAAATCTGGAACAGCTTTCGGGGTTCCTCACGGCGATGCCGAGCTCGGCGATCGCAATCGAGTCGACCACGTCCTGGCGCATCTCCGGCAGCTCGTGCTCGAGGCGGACGACGATCGAGCGCTGCAGCCAGCTATCGGGCGACTCGGCGATCACGCCGAGCAGCCGCTCCTCGAATACCTCGACCGTCTCGTCGCTGTCGCGCTGGTTGGCGTGCAGGCGCGGCGCCTCCGGAACGCCGTCCTTGTTCTTCTTCCAGCCGGTGCCGTCGCATTCGCTGCACGGTACCTCTTTGACCTCGGCGCCGAACACGACCGAGTAGCTGCCGCGGCCCTGAACGATGCCGTCCTTGCCGCCGGCGCTGCCGCCACACCGCCGGCAGCCCTTGCCCTTGGTGTACTCGCGCCGATCCGGAGGCGTGGCGCGCAGCGGCTCGTGGCCCGGGCGCTTGAGGACGTCGTAGATGCAGCCTGCGACCTCGTAGCCGAGCATCGTCGCGCCGTCGATGTAGATCGACACCTGCGTGTCGATCGTCAGCTTCTCCCAGTACGCGCCGCCGAGCGACGTCTCGACGCCAGTGAACTTGTGCTCGAGCACGTACACGCGGCCGTCGGTGCGCTGCCGGATGATCGCGTCGATCTTGCCGCCGAGGAGGTGTTCGCCGAGCTGGTAGCGGAACTCGACTTCGACCGCCAGGATGTCCCAGTCCTCGGCGCCC
>VBLP01000206.1:11947-13048 GCA_005887925.1 Deltaproteobacteria bacterium
AACTTGTGCTCGAGCACGTACACGCGGCCGTCGGTGCGCTGGCGGATGATCGCGTCGATCTTGCCGCCGAGGAGGTGGTCGCCGAGCTGGTAGCGGAACTCGACCTCGACCGCCAGGATGTCCCAGTCCTCGGCACCCCAGCGCTCGTGGTACGCGACGAGGAGCAGCCGCAGCTTGACGCGATCGAACGCGTCCGGAAGCTCGTCGACCGCGGCGAGCGCGGCGTCGAGCCGAGCGTCGAGGTCGCCGGTCTGCCAGCACCGCAGGTAGGCCTCGAGCGCGGCGTGGCCGACCGTGCCGAACCGGGCCTCCTCGGTCTGCGGCACGATGATCCCGAGCTCGTAGCGGTAGTAGTGCAGGCGCAAGCACTGCCGCAGCACGCGAAGCCGCGACGCCGTGTAGAGCGGGGTCGTCATCGCCCGAGCGCCTTTCGCAGGTCGGCGCGCCGCCGGCGCATCGCTCTCCGGATCGCCCGTGCGGTCGCCGGCGGCAGCTCGGCCGTGTACTCCGAGAGCATCGCCCAGGCAGTGCGGTCATCGTTCAGCGCGCCGCGCAGCCAGTACCCGGTGACGGTCCCGGCCGCGTAGAGGCCGACGAGACAGAGCACCCAGAGCGCCCACGGGGTCATGGCGCACCGCCGTTCTCGAGACGGCCCTCGGTGCGGGTCGCGTGGGCCTCGCCCGGCTGCGCTGCAGAGCCGTCGTGGTCGTCGCACGTGTCGGCAGGCTCCGCGCCCGGCGGTAGGGAGCCGTCGGTGTCCGCGCCGTCCGGCTCGGACGCAACCACGATCTCGATCAGCACGGGCTGCTGCTCCGCGATCGGCCGCGCGATGCTCCACGGCCATGCGTCGGCGTCGCGGTCGTCGCGGTCGTCGTGCGTGGCCAGCTCGCGCGCGAGGTACCCGCACTCCTCGCCATCGTTGCCGGGGCTGGCGTCGTCATCGACGCCGTGCATGTCCCAGCCGCGGACCTCGTCGTCGGTCCACAGGCCCGAATCGCCGTGATCCATGGCCGCGGCGCGCACCTCGACAGCGAGGCGACGCGAGCCGTCATCGTCGTTCGCCGCGCCGAGCGGCAATCGTTCGCCGCACGCCGTCGGCTT
>VBLP01000206.1:13093-23772 GCA_005887925.1 Deltaproteobacteria bacterium
CATGTCGGCATCGAGCGCAGCGCTCGCGTCCGCAAAGCTCGTGTGCGCGACCGCCAGCGTCAGGGCCTCGAACCGCATCTCGAGCTGGCGCTGAAGCCACGCATTCTGCGCCTGCAGCGCGGCGACCTGGTCGGCCAGTTGCTCGCGCGTCGGGCCGGGGTCCAGGTCGATGATGGTTGCTTCGCAGTCCGCAACCGGTCGCGACGCAGTTCCGACGGACGTGCACGTGGGGCGCCGCGCTGCCGCATGGAGCTGCGACCATCGCGCTACTCTCGCGGTGGTCACGGCGAGCCTCCCGCGACGATCTCGGGCGCGGAGCGCCGGCGTGCGATCTCCGCATCGAGGTCAGCCCCGTGCTCGGCGAGCAGCTCGTTCGTCGTCTTGACCGCCGCGGTGCGGGCGATGCGGGCGAGCTCTGCGAGCGTTGGGCTGTGAGGAGCAACCTTGCGTAGCAGCGACACGAGGCCCGGAGCGCTGCGGCCGACGGGTGCGCCCGTCTGCGCGTGCCAGGTCGCACGGTCCAGCGCAGCGATCTCGTCGTCGGTGATGGTGAGTGTGAGCGTCTGCGGCATGACCATGCCCTTCCCTGCATGCAGTGCGGTTCGTCGTCGAGGCGAGTTGTGTCAGCGCGCGCCGCGAGACGCGCGCACGGGTCGTTCGGTGGCGTCGCGCGACGGACGACGCCACGCGCCGGTGATCATGATCGCCAGCCGGGCCGAGGCGTCCTCGAGCCGGGACTGCAGCCATTCATTCCGCGCGCCGATACGCCAGCGCGGTTCCGGCGCGCCGAGATCGGTCGCGATCTGGCGCGTCGAGACCTCGTCCGAGGCGTCGATCGTCACCTCGATGCGTCCCTCGGTACGGACGGCCATGATCTGGAGGCTGTCGAGATCCAGCGCGCGGAACGCGGCGATCACTGCGTCGAGCTTGGCGCGCTCGATCACAGCCCACCGCCCATCCGCTGGTCGAGCTCAGTCACAGCCCGGTAGGCGTGGAGCGCTTCGCGATCGCCAGCCAGCGCGCGTAGGCAACGGTAGAGCATCGCGATGTCGATGTCCGCCGCGGCCTTCGGCTCATCGGGCGTGCGCCGACGGTAGTGCTGATCGCGTCCGCACCAGTCGGCGAGGTCTGCATCCTCGCGGATCGCCGCGAACACAAGCGCCTCATCGAGGGCGCCTGCAAGTACGTTGTTGCAGAGCTGCTCAAGCGCCGCGTCGTCGCGCTCGGCGGCATAGGACGCGACGTGCTCGACGAGCTCGGGCTCCCAGATCTTGCGGTCCAAGGCGGTCACGGGGTGGAGGGCAGGACGCGGGCGCGGGATCGCGACCGTGCCGTCGAGGAGAGTGTGGGTGAGATCGGCGTCGTCGGAGAGCGCCGCAGCGTTCGTCATGATTCACCTGATACGAATCTATGCGTCGATAGTCAAGCCCGGATTCGTCTTTTGAGAATCAGCGACGCCAGATTCCCTGGACCCGGTGCTCGTGTCGCTGAAGCGCGGTCGGCCAGGGGCGACCCTGTGCGCCCTGCCGTGCCGACGGCGTCGAAGCTACTTCGGCTTCTTGGAGGTCTCGGCCAAGGCTCTCGCTCGCTCTAGCAGGCGTCCCTTGGCCATGTCGTCGAGCTGTTGCCACAGCTCGATCAGCTCCTCGGTCTCTTCGGGCAGCACCGGTGGCAAGGGAGGCGTCCAGTTGAGCGCGATGTGGATGTCCGGGACGTACGGCGACTGATTCTTCTTGCCGCTCAAGAGCTCGCTGATGATCGACGGCGAGCACTTGACCGCGCGAGCGAGGTCGACCTGCTCCCATCCCCGTGTGTCCAGCGCTCGTCGCACGCGAGCCCGCCACGCATCGTCAATCGCGTGCGCGGGCCGAATGCGAGGCATACGTGTGCCTAACACGAATTTTGTTCGTACGAAATGAACGAGAGGCTTGACCTTTGATTCTTGAAAGACGAATACATGCCATGTGAACGTCGCACCAAGAATTCAGCGGGCGCTGCGCGCCAAGAAGCTCAAACAGATAGACCTCGCGCGGCGAATCGGCGTCGCGCCATCGACCGTGCACGCCTGGGTACACGGGAACGCCTACCCACGGCTCGCCACACTCGAACGAATCGCGCGAGAGCTGGACACGACCGTTTCGTTCCTGGTTCGTGAAGACCGAACTGCGGCAACGTCCGCTGCCTCGCTCATCGGCATCGGTCTGCCCGACGCAGGAGACGAACGTGACTCGCCAGCTCGTCGACGAACTCTAGCGGCAGGTCGCGAAGACACCGCCGGCGCGTCCTCGGTGAGCACGAGACGCACGTAGCCACCGATCGCTGAGGAGTCCCCGATGAAGAAGAACGCTCCCAACGACGACCGCGTCGACTACGGCGCCCTCGAGCGCTTGTTCCCGCGCCGCTGGTGGTTCGCGCGCGACGGCCGAACAGCGCGCCAGCGCCTGGGGTTCACGCGGCCCAAGCAGGACCTCGGTCCGCGCGGCCGGCGCGGCGCCGTCGAGGCGGACGCGTTCAGCGGGGAGATCGTGCGATGACCGCGTGGGCGCCGTGCCGCGTCTACCTCGCCGGCAGCTCCGCGCCAGCCGAGCGCGAGCGCGTGCGGCGCTGGTCGGCCGCGCTCACCGCAGCGGGCATCACGGTGCAAGCGACCTGGCCGGTCACGGTCGCCGCGGTGGGCGCCGGCGAGCCGCCGCACACGTCGGCCGCGGACCGGCGGCGTCGGGCGGTCCAGTACCTGACCGAGCTGCGCCAGGCCGACGTGCTCTGGCTCCTGTGCCCCCCGATCGACACGCCGACGCGGGGCGCCTGGATCGAGCTCGGCGTGGCGTACGAGTGCGCGAAGCTGATCCTCGCGAGCGGCGACACGCGGCAGAGCGTGTTCACCGCCCTGGCCGAGGAGTTCACCACCGACGAGGATGCGTTCCACGCGCTGCTGCTCATCGCGGCAGGGAGGGCGAGGCAATGACGGTCGGCGCGATCCTCGAGCTCGCCGTGCACGCCGACGGCACGCGGCTTCGCCAGTTCTGCGTCGACGGCGTCCTGGTGCAGGTGCACGCGCTCGACCCGGGCCACGACGCGGCGGCCGCCGAGCTGGTCGCGACGCTGTACGCCACCTGCGCGGCCGCCGCGCCGCCGGCAGAGCGAGCCACGCCGTGGGGCGATGACCGGTTCGACGCGATCGAGCTCGGTCCGAGCGTCACCGCGAAGATCCGCGTCACCGGGACCGGCAGCGTGGTCCTCCGGCTGCGGCTCCGCGATCGCGAGACCGCCATGCCTGCCGCCGCGCAGCTCGGGCTCGGCCCGCTCGAAGCGTCGCGACGCACGGCGCGGATCCGCGTAGCGCGCGACGCGTGCGGCCGGCGTGCGCGACGGAGGGCACGGCGATGACCTGGTGGGATGTCCTCCTTGTCGTCCTGTTCGTGCTCGTCGAGTGCCTGTGGCCCGATCCGTCCGGACGGTGGAGGACCCGAAGGAGGCTATCGTGACCCTCACCGATCTCGTCTGCGCCATCGCGACCGTCGTTGCGCTGTGCTGCGCGCCGGTGATCCGGTCGCAACACACGCGTTGCCCGGCGGGCTGGTACGTCAACGGGATCCGGCCGACCGGGCGCTTCGAATGCCGCCGCGTCGATCTGCCAGGCGTGATCCGCGGCCGCCTCCACTGCACGAACGGAACGCACCCGATCGTGGTCCTGACGGATCGCGAGGCCCGCAGTGTGGGGTGCCAGCGATGACGTCGACGGTGTTCCTCCGCCCGCACGGCTACGCGCGCTGGTGCCAGTACCGCTCGGCGATCGCCGGCGACGGGATCACGACGGCCTGTGGCGCGGTGATCGCGCAGGGCGAGCCGCTCGAGCTCGCGGACGACGTCCCGGCGCCGGGCCGCTGTGCGGCCTGCGAGGCGACCGTCCGGCTCGAGCAAGAGCGCGCCGAGGCGCTGTGCCGACTCGCGATGCGCACCGGCGAGCTCGACGTGACCGGCTTCGCGAGCGACACCGACGGCGCGCCCGGTCCGGGCAGCGCGGCGATCCGCGCGGTGCTCGACACCGAGCACGAGGACCTGCTCGGCGACGACGTCGGCGCGTTCGATCACCTCAACGACCTGCGGGAGCTCGACGAGTGATGCGATGCGCACACAGGGAGCGCTGCGCGAGCTGCCGGCGCACCGCACGCCACGGCACCGTGCTCGTCACGCTGACGTCGCCGGGTAGCGAGTACCAGCTGTGCCGTCATTGCCTCGGGCGCGACGGCGAAGGGGACAGGCCGCAGCGCGGGACCGCGCTCCAGGCGATCCGCACCAGGAGCGCGGCGCGATGATCGAGCTCCGACCCTACCAGGAGCGCGATCTCGGCCGGCTCCGAGAAGCGTACGCGGCCGGGCATCGCTCGGTGCTGTACGTCGGCGTCACCGGATCGGGGAAATGTCTCGGGCTCGGCACACCGGTGCTGCGCTTCGATGGCCAGATCGTGGCGGTCGAGAATCTGCAGCCCGGCGACTTGCTCATGGGGCCTGACAGCCAGCCGCGGCGCGTGTTGTCCACGGTGCGAGGCCGCAGCGAGCTATATCGCATCGTTCCTGCGCGTGGTGATGCGTGGATCTGCAATGACGTCCACGTGCTCACACTGGTGCATACCGTCACGGGCGACATCGTCGATATCGACCTGCCATCCTACTTGGGCTCCTCGAAAGGCTTCCGCCATCTCTACAAGCAGTTCGCCCCTGCCGGAGGGATCGACTTCGGGCCGGCCGAACCTCTGCCGCTGGATCCGTACTTCCTCGGCGTCTGGTACGGCGACGGCACGAAGTCACTTCGCTGCGTGGGGATCTCGAAACCGGATGCGGAGATCCTTGAGGTCTGTCGCGATCTCGCGGCGCGCTTCGGGCTGCGCGTTCACACCGCCGCGAGCAAGTCGTGCCCGACGCACCATATCGTCGGTGAGCGCGGAGCTGGAAACCCTCTCCTGGTATTGCTCCGCTCGATCGTCGGAGAGGGTCGAGCGCTGCCGCATTGCTATCTGACCGCGAGCCGCCCCGATCGACTGCAGTTCTTGGCGGGGTTGCTTGACACGGACGGCTACGTGGACAGGAGCGGTTTTGAGATCGTCCAGAAGCAGCGCGGTTTCGCCGACGGGATCTGCTACCTGGCGCGATCCGTCGGACTGCGCGCGATCCTGTCGTGGAAGGACGTCTGCGGACAGCGCTACTGGCGCGTATCGATCAGCGGCGATTGCTCGGTGATTCCCACCCGCATCGCGCGCAAGCAGGCGCCACCACGCAAGCAGATCAAGTGTGCGACCCGCACCGGATTTGTGGTCGAGCCGATCGGCCTCGGGGACTACGCCGGGTTCGCGCTCGACGGTGATGGTCGCTTTCTGCTGGGCGACTTCACGGTGACGCACAACACCGTGCTCGCCGCCGCGGTGATCCGCGCCGCGCTCGCCCGCGCGAACCGCTGCGTGTTCCTGGCGGGCCGCACCGAGCTCCTCGAGCAAACGGTCGACAAGCTGCGCCGTGCCGACATCTCCGACGTGCGGGTGATCCAGGCCGAGCGCGATGTCGGGCCCGCCGACGCGCCGGTCACCGTGGCCAGCGTCCAGACGCTCACGACCACGCGCTGGCGCGATCGGCTACCGCAGGCCGAGCTGGTGATCGTTGATGAGGTGCACCACGGACCTGCCCGCACATGGACCCGCGTGATGCAGGCGTATCGGGCCGCCCACTGGCTCGGGCTGTCAGCGACGCCGGAGCGTGCCACGGGCGAGCCGCTCGGGGATCTGTTCGACGTCCTTGTGGCGGGCCCGAGCGTCCGCGAGCTGACCGCGCTCGGGCACCTGGTGCCGTGCCGCGTGTGGGCGCCGCCCTCGGCGATGGACGCCGGGACGCTGGCCCTCGATCCGGTCACGGCGTACCAGCGCCACGGCCGCGGCGAGCGCGCGGTCGTGTTCTGCCTGAACCGCCGCCACGCCGCCGCCGAAGCCGAGCGTTTCCAGGCCGCCGGTATCCCGGTGGCGATGGTCGATGGAACGATGGCGCGCGCCCGTCGCGGCGAGGCGCTTCGCCAGCTCGCGGCCGGCGAGCTCCGCGTCGTCACCAGCGTGAACGTGCTCACCGAGGGCGTGGACATCCCGGTCATCGCCGTGGCCATCCTCGCGCGCCGGTTCGGGCACGCCGGCGCCTTCCTACAGGCGGCGGGGCGGATCCTGCGTCCGGCGCCGGGCAAACGACAGGCGACGCTGATCGATCTCGCCGGCAGCGTCCACGAGCACGGGACGCCCGACCTGGATCGGACCTACTCGCTCGAGGGCAAAGCGATCCGCGCCGCCGCGCCTCGCGACGCGATCCGGCAGTGTCCAACCTGTGGCCATGTGTTCCTGGCCGCCGCGACCTGCCCGTACTGCAAGATCGCACTGCCGATCCGCCCCGCGAAGCCGCCGCGCTCGACCGGCGTCGGCGTCGTCGATGTCACCGGGATGCCGAAGCCGCCACCGCGCGTTTGGGTCGTCGCGATGGACGCCAAGCGCGACGGCACCTGCGCCAAGTGCGGTCGGTGGTTCCCACCCGGGACGCCCATCTACTGGGCGAAGGGCAGACCGCCGAGGCATCAGCGCTGTCCGCTACCCGCCCTGCCGTCCGCGACGTCGGCGACGACCGCTCCGGAGGTCGCATGACCGAAGCCATGCTTATGGACCAGATCCGGATCTCGCTCAACGATCCCGACGGCGTCTGGTTCCGGAACAACGTCGGAGTGGCCACGCTCGCCGGCGGCGGTCGGCTGCGCTACGGCGTCGGCAACCCGGGTGGTGCCGACCTGATCGGCCTGTTTCGCGGTCGGTTCGCGGCGATCGAGATCAAGACGCCGGAGGGGCGGCAGAGCCCAGAGCAGCGCGTGTTCCAGGCGCTGGTCGAGCGCAAGGGCGGCATCTACGTGATCTGCCGCAGCGCGGACGATGCCCGCGCGCTGCTCGCGCGTCTGCGCGCCGAGGTACCCCGGTGACTACCGCGATCCCGACTCGCTACGGTGGAACCCAGTTTCGCTCGCGGCTTGAAGCGCGCTGGGCCGCGTTCTTCGATCTGCTCGGGTGGTCATGGGAGTACGAACCGATCGACCTCGAGGGGTACATCCCGGACTTCGTGCTCTGTGAGCACGTTCTCGCAGAAGTGAAACCGTTCATGTGGCGGCGCGGCGGAACCATGGCAGCGGCTGAGCATGTGCTTCAGAGAGCTGTCAACGCCGCCAGCGACGCCTGGGATTGGGTAGCGGTCCTCGGCGCGTGCCTTATCGATCATGAGCAGGAACGGGAGAACATTCGCCAAGGGATTGCGCTTGGGATCGTGTCGGAGCGCCGGCTGTTCTGCCCCGGCCAACGTGTGATCACCACGTTGGATGCAACGTGGTGGTCGGACACAATGCGGGTCGATCTGCTGGCCCAGCCGATGCTGGGAGGGCGTGTCTTCGACGCACCGCCTGATCTCGTGGCGCTCTGGCGCGAGGCCGGCAACCGTGTGCAATGGCGCACCCGGGGAGTCCCGTGACTGATCCTGTGCGCGCGACGCTCGAGCGCCAGCTCGAGGACGCCGAGCAGCGGGTGGCGTCGACGCGCGGCGCCGTGATCCGCATGCTCGCCGGCGGCGTGCCCCTCTGCTCCGATCGCATCGCGGCCGCCCGCGGCCAGCTCACGCGGGCACTCGCGGAACGCACGGTCGCGCGCGAGCTACTCCGCGAGCTCCACGCCGTTGATGGAGAACCGACATGACCCACAGCTTCGACCACACACTGCTCCAGCGCATGGGCTTCGCCGACCCCGACCGCCGCACGCCGGCGCACGACGATGCGTGCATCCAGATCGCGTCCGACCCGGATCGGTTCCTCCGCGCCGTGAGCAACAGGCTTGGTATCCGCAATGCGCGGTGCGGTCTCGAGGTTCCGCTCCAGAAAGGGGACGGCAAGTACGCGACCACGGTCGGATTCCTCGATGCGTTCATCGCGTGGTCGGAGACGTTCGAAGATCATGATTGGTGGTGCAACGCGGACTGCATTTGCCATGCGCGCACATGCACCTGTCAACGCACGAGTGTCGGTCCGAATCCGCTCCGATGGGCGGACGTATCCATGGTCGTCGAGGTCAAGACACGCATCACCAGCCTGGGCGATCTGCTGCGGCAGGTGAACCTGTACCGCGAGTACCGCAAGGCCGACGAGTACGTCGTCTGGTCGCTGAGTCACGAGGATGGTCGGTACGCCAAGCTCCTCGGCGACCAAGGGTACGTCCTTCTCGCCGGTGCCCTTCCATGACCGGCGCGATGCTCGACCTCGAAGAGGTCCGCCACGCGCTCACCGCCCGACGCGTGCTCGACTACTACCAGCTGCCGACCCGGCGCTCCGGCCGCGCCGAGCTCGAGTCGTCGGCCTGTCCGCGCCGGGCCGACCACACCCGGCGAGCGTTCACGATCAACCTCCAGACCGGCCAATGGATGTGCTGGCCCTGCGACATCGGCGGCGATCCGTTGCGCCTGGTCGCGGAGTTCGAGCACCTGAGCGACCGAGACGACTTCCCAACGGTGCTGGCCCGCGCCGCCGAGATCGCCGGCGTCGTCGCCTCCGACGTGCCGGAGGCCGAGCGGGCGCGGCGCGCGGAGCAGTGGCGACGCGAGCGCTTGGCCCGCGCCGCCGCCGAGCGCGCGGTGCGCGCCGAGCTCGAGCGGACCGCCGTGCCCCGCGCGACGCGGTACTGGGAGAGTCTGCCGCGCTGCCACGACCGGGGGATCCAGTACCTGGCCGAGCGCGGCCTCGCCGCCTCAGTACCGCTGATCCGTTTCGACGCCGGCTCCCCGGCGCTCCCGCTGTTCACCCGCGCCGGGGAGATCCGTAACGTCGTGCGCCGCAGGTTGCCCGAGCTGGGCGAGCCGAAGGTCACCGGGCTCAAGGGCTGTCCGACCGCAGGGACGCTCCTGGGCGCCGTCACCGCGATCGCCGCTGATCGGCCGGCCGTGATCGTCGAAGGCGTCGCCGACGCGCTCACCGCAGCGATCGCCTGGCCCCAGGCGGCCGTGCTCGGTGCGCATGGCGCGTGCAACCTGCCCGCGGTGGTCCGGGTCGCTGCGCCGATCGTGGTGCGCCAACGTACCCGGCTGGTGCTCGTGCCGCACAACGACCGGATCGGCCATGGCGCCGCCAGGGAAGCCGGCCAGCTGGCCATCGAGGCCGGGCTGTCCGTTCGCGCCGGTACGCTGGCGATTGTCCGCCACGGCGAGAAGGATCTCAACGACGCGTGGCGGCGTGGCTGGAGACCGCCGGCATGATGGGCTCCGACGAGCACGTCAGCGACCGAGTCGAGGCCGAGCTGCTCGAGTTCGAGCTCACGCGCGAGCGGCGCCGCGACATCGCGGACGTCCCTTCGATTCCCGACGCTCCGCCGCCGGGGGACGTCGATCTGCCCCCGCCGCGGCCTCGGCAAGATCCGAACGACCCGCGGCCCGAGATTCTGATCCACGCCGAGCAGGCCGCCGTCGTTGACGCGGCCGAGGACGCGCTGCGACGCGCCGGAGGCATGTACGTCCGGGGCCTCCGGCTCGTGCGGGTGATCCGCGACAAGGGGTCCTCGGATTGGCTCAAGCGGCCCGACGGCACGCCGGTCATCTATGCGCTGTCGCGGGACGGGCTCCTCGAGCACCTCGGCCGCGCGGCCGTGTGGCTCGGCAGCCGGAAGACCAAGAAGGGCGTCGAGATCGCCCGGACCGTGCCGCCGCCCTGGGCAGCGACGATGCTGCTCGACGGGACGATCCACGACGAGCCCGGCTATGATCCGCGCACGCGCGTCATCTACGATCCGCGCGGCGTGACGTTCCCCCCGGTCCCGGCCGCGCCGACCCACGCACAGGCGACGCGGGCGCTCGCCGATCTGCTCGATCCGTTCGCGGAGTTCCCGTTCGTCGGCGACACGGATCGGGCCGCGGTCGCCGCGCTCATCCTGTCGGTGATCGGCCGTGCCGCGATCGATGGCCCCGTGCCGATGTTTGCCTCGCAGGCGCCCACGCCCGGCAGCGGGAAGGGGCTGCTCGTCGATGCCGCCGCGACGATCGCGACCGGCCGGAAGGCGCCGCTCATGCCACCGACGGATGACGAGGACGAAACCCGCAAGCGCCTGATGGCGATCGCCTTGGAGTCGCCGTCCATGGTCGTGATCGACAACGTCGAGGGCACCCTCGGCTCGGCCACGCTCGCCATGGCGTTGACCGCCGGCGAGATCCGCGATCGCCGGCTCGGTACCAACGAGAACGTCACGGCAAGCCTGCGGCCGGTGTGGTGCTTCACGGGCAACAACGTCCAGCTCAAGGGCGACGTGGGCCGGCGCGTCGCGCCGATCGACCTCGATCCGAAGGTCGAGCACCCGGAGGATCGCACGTTCCACCGGGCGAACCTCATCGGCTACGTCGAGAAGCACCGGCCGCGCCTGGCGGTCGCCGCACTGACCGTGCTACGGGCGTTTGTGGTGGCAGGCCATCCCGATCATGGGTTGACGGTCAAGGGCAGCTTCGAGGCCTGGGATCGGCTGGTCCGCGGCGCCGTGATCTGGGCCGGCGGCGTGGACCCGCTCGGCGGGGTACAGCGGATCCGCGAGCAGTCCGATGACGACCTGGAGCGGATCCGGGCGTTGCTCGTCTCGTGGCATGCCAGCGTGG
>VBLP01000743.1 GCA_005887925.1 Deltaproteobacteria bacterium
AGAAAGGCCTGTTCGAGATCGCCGACGGCGGCACGCTGTTCCTCGACGAGATGGGCGAGATGCCGCTCACCCTGCAATCCAAGCTCCTGCGCGTCTTGCAGGACAGCACGATCCGCCCGGTCGGCGCCACCAGCGAGAAGCAGGTCGACGTCCGCATCCTCTGCGCCACCAACCGCGACCTGTCGGCCGAGGTCGAGAAGGGCCGGTTCCGCCAGGACCTCTACTACCGGCTGATGGTGTTTCCGATCGCGCTGCCGCCGCTCCGCGAGCGCCGCGAGGACATCCCCGCGCTCGCCGCGCACTTCCTCAAGCGCTATGCCGACGAGTATCGCATGGAGCTCCCCGGCTTCACCCAGGACGCGCTCGACGCGCTCGCGTCGTATCCCTGGCCGGGCAACATCCGCGAGCTCGAGAACGAGATCCAGCGCCTCGTGATCCAGGCCGAGTCCGGCCACTGGATCGAGATCACCGACCTGTCGCCGCGGCTGCGCAAGATCGAAGGCACGATCACGCGGATCGCGCCGCAGAAGGGCACGCTCAAGGAGATGATGGACCAGGTCGAGCGCTGGCTGATCACCGAGGCGCTGCGCGATCACGGCGGCAACAAGACCAAGACCGCCGTGACCCTCGGCATCACCCGCGAGGGGCTGCACAAGAAGCTGGCGAAGTTCGGCGTGTAGCGCAGCAGGAGGCGGCCAGGTCACACGACGATCAGGTCGGCGCGAGGATCCAGTCGCGCGAGATCCGCGGGATCCGAGGTCACGATCCTGTGGCCGCGCGCACGAGCGCCAAGGACGACCGAAGCGTCGATGACATCGGCGGTTCCACGAGCGCCGCACAGCTGCCCCGCTTCGCGCGCACGGCGATCATCGAGTGCCTCGATCTCGACCTCGTCGGTCGCGAGCAGACGCGCCAGGCGCGCCTGGCGCCTGCCGTCGCACCAGACCTGTCCGATCACACCGGCAGGCACGACGATCGCCATTCGGTGATCGAGCGCCCGGACAAGCAAGGCGACGACGCGCCGATCGTTACGCTCGAATGCGATCAGCGCGCCGGCATCCAAGGTGAGCCCGGGCATCACCTTGCCCTGCGTCGTGACCTTCTGGTCGGAACACCGAGCGCACGGTCGGCCGCGCGCCGTTCCGCCGCGGTCAGGGGCCCGCCCGACTCAGCCAGCATCTCGTCGAGCAGGACGGCCAGATCGTTGAGCTTGGCCTTCTCGTCGATCGCCGAGGCGATGTACGCGCTGACGCTCCTGGCGCGACCGCGGCGGACTGCGTGTCGTGCGCTCTCCACGGCTTGCACCGGCAGGCTCACAGCGATCTTCTCGAACGTGGTCATACCTGCAGTAGTACCACGCGGCGCAGCCGTTCTCCACCCGTGCCCGGCCCACGACGCTATCATGCGCCATGACACGCAGCTACAAGGACGTCTGGGACAGCTACTGGCGCGACGTGACGCCCAGGCCCGGTGCCGCATTCTGGGATTCGACACCCGACCACGCCGTCCAGCGTGAGCTGCCGCTGTTTGCGGCCGCGTTCGACCCGCAGTTGCCGGTGGTCGATGTCGGCTGCGGCAACGGTCGACAGACGCGCGGCCTGGCGGACGCGTTCTCGCGCGTGCTCGGCGTCGATGTCTCCGAGGGGGGGTTGCGCGGCGCGCGCGCGCATCACGCAGCGGCGAATGTCGAGTATCGTGCGCTCGATCTGCTCGACGGGCCGGCCGTCCGCGCACTGCACGCCGAGATCGGCGACGCCAACCTCTACCTGCGTGGCGTGCTGCATCAGCTGCAGCCGGCGGATCGGCCTGCCGCCGTGCACCACCTCGCAGCGCTGCTCGGCGAACGAGGCCGGGTATTCCTCGTCGAGCTGTCTCCCGCAGCCGGGCAGCTGTTCGCGTCGCTGGCCCGGGGGCACGGTGGTCCGCCCGCCAAGCTGCAGCAGATCGTTTCCCACGGCATCACACCTGCGCTGCTGCCGGCGGGAGAGCTCGCGGCGCTGTTTCACCGTGTGGGCTTCGTGCCTCGCGCGCAGGGCGTGACGACCGTGGTGACCACCCAGGCCCTGCCCGATGGCGAGATCATCGAGGTCCCGTGCGAGTACTTCCTGTTCCAGCGCGCCGATGCGTAGTCCCGCCGGTGCTGGCTACCGATCTCGCCCGGCAGGATCGTCATAGGTCACGCCGCCCTTCGGATCGTCGCCTGTCTTCGACCGCAGCCAGCTCGTGCAGGCCTTTTCGAGCCACGGCATCTGCAGGCCATGGAAGGCCAGCATGCGCAGCCACCCGGGGTCCCTCGAGTTCTCTAAAGCGTGTCCTCCAGCGAGTCGACGTTCTTCGGTCTCGCCTGGCACGCCTATCCGGAGTAGCTGCCGCGGGGCTGTCGCGGCTATCGCTCGAGGTCGCATGGGCGTACCCTCGCGGGCGACAAGGTCAGAACTGCCTCATCGGGCGATCGCCGGAGGGACTCGCATGAGCCGTGTGAAAACAAGCGTGCTGCTCGCGGTCGGCATCGTGACTCTCTTGCCCGTCGCAGCCTGGGCGGACGAGGAGCACACGCCCGACGACGCCAGTGCCGTGGTGCAGAAGTACGTTGCTGCCAAGGTCAAGAAGGAAGGCGTGTTCCGGTTCAAGGATGCGCAAGCGGACGCGCAGCTCGAGCTCGTGCAGGAGGAGATCCGGGTGGCGCGCGGCATCCACGGCTACGGGTTCTTCGTCTGCGTGCAGTTCCACGCCAAGGCCGATGCCAAGAAGCCGTACGATATCGACTTCTGGCTCCAGGAAGACTCGCTCGACATCGTCGACATCCGCATCCACAAGGCGCCCAAGCGAGAGGGCGACAAGTGGACGCTGGTCACGCGCAACCCGCTCCTGTGGTGGTGGATTCCCGCCTCCGAGCACCCGGGCGACTTCGAGGAGAAGCGCGGCTGGCAGATCGAGTCGGCGATCAACGGATACATCGCAAAGACCGCCAAGGACGGCGTGTTCACGCTCAAGGACGACAAGACCGGCGAGCAGCGCACGCTGAACTTCGTCGAGATCCATCGGCCGATGCGAAAGATGGAGGGCAAGGGCTACTTCGCGTGCACCGACTTCCGCGAGAACCGCAGCGCGAACAAGTACTACGACATCGACTTCTGGCTCGCCGACAAGAACGGCAAGCTGGAGGTCACCGAGGTGCGCATCCACAAGGAGCCGAAGCAGGAGGACGGCGTGTGGATCCAGGTGCCCAGGTACTCCTTCGAGAAGGGCAAGGCGAAAGAGATTCCGTAGGCCTCCCGTTCGATGTCGAGACGCGCGCGTGATCCGCCTCTGATCGGACACCGCGTGCCAGTGTGCCGGTGTGCCGGTGTGCCGATGAGCCGGTAGTGCCCGCGCCGTTCGGCTCGAGCGGAAATGTCGGTTATCTATGAACATTGGCGGCAACTTGCGTGCGATCGCGGCAGGAGCCTTGTGTGGCGTTGGTCCGGACTGTACGTTAGCGCGTCGAGGTGGACGCTGTTCAGCCAGACGTTGGCATTGATGCGAGGTACGGAGATGCCCGAACGCACGGGTACGCCAACCTCGCCCGCAAACCAGGCGGCAATGCGTTGCCGAGGGAGCGAGTTGCATGACGACTGCGCGTGGCACGATAGGCCTTTCGGTCGCTGCTTGTATCCTCGTCCTTGGCTCGTTTTCGTCGCCTGCAGCAGCCAGGCGGAAGCCGGGGGCGCAATTCGATTCCACCTATGGTCTACATTCCGATACGTCGGGTTGGGAGCTTCGACATGACTCGGTCCTCGTGAATGGCGTGATCGTACGCCGGCAGATCGTCTGCCCGTCGCCCGAGGGCGGGGTAGATCCTCCTCCTCCCGACGCTCCAGTGCAATGTGCGGGTAGTTACGTCTTTGTATATCAGATTGCCGCACCTCCTCCAAATGCCATCCTTACGTTCAGTGGATTGTCCGGCTTTGCGTTTGACGTGGGCGGTGCCAAAGCTGCCAGTTCTCGGTGTCGTTCGCGCCGCGGTTTCCGGGGGCCCTGGCGTCGACGCTGATCATCACCGACGACTCGCCAGACAGGCAGCACCGGGTCATTCTGAGCGGTACGGCGAACGCGTCCGGGACGTCGACGCTGTCGACGTCGAATCTGCCGTTCGGGGCACAGCCGCTGGGTAGCGACGCGCCGCATCGCAGCGTCACGTTCACGAGGTCGGCGCCCGGCGTCGCCGTCGTGGCGGTCGATGCAACGCCGCCGTTCTCGCTGGTTCGCGAGAACTGCACGACCGATAGCTCGGCGGCATCGTGCGAGGCAGAGGTCAGCTTTGCGCCGAGCTTTGCCGGAGAGTTTGCGGGCGCCCTGACGATTGCGTCGACAGAGACCAACGGAACTGGTGTCGTCGTGCTGACCGGCGCGGGCACGGACTTCAAGGTGGCCGTATCGCCGAGCGCGGCCACGGTCGTACGTGGTTCGACTGCAACGTACAGACTCACCGTGGAGTCGCAATCCGGGTTCGCGGGCCCGATCCAGGCATCGTGCAGCGGGGCACCCGCCAAGGCAGACTGCAATGCTTCTCCGGCGTCCGCGATGCTGGCGGCTGCCGGATCGCAGACGATCGAAGTTAACGTGACCACGACCGCCGGCTCGGCATCGGCGGCAAGCGGTGTCTTCGACGGCATGCCGCGGTATGCGTCGCTGTTCATGCTGATCGGTTGTGTGTTTCTGCTCGGTCGACGCAGGGCGTCATTCGACGCCATCGCGGGACGCGCCGCAGGGAGCAGGTCGTACCGGCTCCTGTTGGCGCTCGTGCTGTGCTGGGGGTTTGCTTCGTGCGCCAGCAAGCCGGCGATCGTCGAAGGCACCCCAACCGGGACATTCACACTCACATTTCAGATCGCAAGCGAGCCGCTGACTCACAGTCAGACAGCCACGCTGATCGTCCAGTAGCTCGCGATGCGTCGGCATCTCGCCGGGGTGCGTGGGAGACCGGTCTACGGGAGTGGTCTGCACGCTGATGCCGCTCGTTCGGCCTTTGCCGATCCTTGCCCGAAGGCCGGGCGGGGCGTACCTACTCACGCCTACCGCGGTTGAACGATACAGGGTTCATCAGTCGGTGCCCCGGTTTGCGGTTCGCGGTCGACCGTCGCGCGGTGGACTGTGATCCGCAGCCGGTGGGCGATGGTCGGTATGGGTGGTTGGTGTTGGTGATCGGTAGTCCATCGTCGGTGATCGCGACCATGACACTCTGCTCGGATCTCTCGCGCTCGCGGGAGGAGTGGAACCGACGGGGAGTTGAATACGGCATGGCGGAACCCGCGGTCGTGGTTCTCTGCAGCGAGGACTTCGGGTCCATCGAGGACATGCTCATCGCGCGCGGCGCAGTCTCCGCCCTCGTGCTGTACCGGGTCCGCCCGGGGGAAGTCG
>VBLP01000214.1 GCA_005887925.1 Deltaproteobacteria bacterium
GAGGGCGGTCGCGACCTTGAACAGGCTCGACACCGACGCGCTCGACTCGGCGCGCTCGATCTGCGACAGCAGCGACACCGAGAGGTTGGTCCGCCGCGCCATCTGCTTGAGCGTCAGGCTCCGCGTCTTGCGCAGCTCGCGGATCTGCCGCCCGATCGCCGCGTGGAGCTCGTCCTCGCGCCGCAGCACGAGCCCCTTCTTCTTCGCGATCCGCGCGATGACGTCGCGGAACTCGGCCGGCGTGAACGGCTTGTGGATGTACGCCGAGACTTCGTGCTGGATCGAGGCCGATGCTGTTTCGAGCGAGGGATATCCGGTCAGGATGATCACCGCGATGTCGTCGTCGACGCCCCGGATCTGCGCGAGCAGATCGAGCCCGGAGATCTTGGGCATCATCAGGTCGAGCACGACGAGATGGAACACCTCGTCGCGGATCCGCTCGACGGCGAGCGACGGATCCGCGAGCGTGGTGACCTCGAACCCCTCTGCGCTCAGGAAGTCCTGGAGGTACTCCCGGATGTCCAGATCGTCGTCGACGACGAGCACCGAGAGCTTGGAGGCGGTTCGAAGTGGGACAGCACCTGCGACTGCACCTGCAACCTGGGTAGCAACCATGGCTCCACGATATACCAAACCCAACGCGCCGCGGAGCCCATCTGGACTCCGCGGTAGTCGGGGCGACAGGATTTGAACCTGCGACTCCTTGGTCCCGAACCAAGTGCGCTACCAGGCTGCGCTACGCCCCGGAAGGGAGACGTTAGGTAGCTTGCCACGAAGGTTATGTCAACGCCGCAACACGGGCAGCGCGATATGAATGCCTATTTCCGCGAACATCCCCAGGTTGCTGACGGCGCCGAATCGCGCAAACGGTGTGATCCCGGCGAAGCACCACACGCCGACTGATGCGCCGGGTCGTGGATGTGCAAGCTCCGACAGCTCGAGGATCGGCCCGAGTGAGACTCCCATCATGCGTCCGAGGTGGGTGCCCACGAGACCATCTACCCACACGCGGCCACCACCCCGCGCGGTCCACCGGCTGGCACCGAGGGTCGCGCCGACCAGGCCGAGCGGCGCGCGCTCGCGGACCACGACCAGCGTCGCGTCGGCGCCGAACGTCGAGTCCCAGCGCGCGTCGAGGTGGCTCGCGGCGCCG
Source organism: Deltaproteobacteria bacterium (assembly GCA_005887925.1). GTDB lineage: Bacteria > Myxococcota_A > Polyangia > Haliangiales > Haliangiaceae > JABFXX01. The sequence goes on from VBLP01000214.1 coordinate 1,154, forward strand.
ACCGGCCCGAGCCACAGGTACGTGCCGTCGAGGTCCCAGGTCGGCCGGAAGGTCGCGGGTGGCACGGTGACCGGTTGTGCTGCAGGTGGCGGATCGACCACCGGCGTCGCGGCGGGGTCGGCGGCGGCGACGCCCATGACAGCGATGAGACACGCGATGTTGCGTGCGGACCATGCGAGGACAACACACCCGCGGGTTTGTGCACCGGCCTGGGGCCGACGCCCCCAGTGGACGGTCTTCACGGCTGCATCGCGGGCGTACATCCTGCTAAATTCAGGGTCTACACCATCCGGGGGTGGGCTCGTAGTTTGCTTCTAACCGTCCCTCGTACCTCGTGAGGACGGAAGACCGCAATACGCAGCGTCCTGCGCCCTTCTTCACCGGCGAGATGTCGAACTTGGCCATCCAGCGAAGCGGCCCCCTCGGGCCGGGGATGCTACCACCCGGTCTGGAGGTGGACTACGGCGTGATCCGCCAGCTGCCTCTGTTCGAGGGCATCCCCGACGAGGCCCTCGTCCACGCGATGTCGCAGGGAGGGATCGCCCTGCGGTCGCTGGAGCGCGACATGTTCGTGCTCGACCCGATCGGTCTCGCGGCCGGGCAGCCCGCGCCGGTGGTCTACGTCGCGCGCGGCCAGGTCGCCGCCGCGGTGTTCAACGAGACCGATCTCCAGGAGCGGCGCGCCGCCCAGATCGCCCACGAGAACGCCACCCACGAGGAGCGCGAGCAGGAGTCGCTGATCAAGCCGGCGCCGCTGGCGCGCGTCGCGCTCAAGAACATCGCCCTGTTCATGGAGGGCGACCTGTTCAACTCCGCGGCGCTGTCGGCCACGCACGGCCAGCCGATCGCGTTCTACACCACCGCGCCTTCGGCGCTGATCGCGCTCGATCACCGCTGGATCGCCGAGCTCGCGGTGCGCCATCCGATGTTCGAGCAGCGGCTGCGCCGCGCGCTGTCGGTGTCGCGCGAGCGGCTGGCCTGGGTCTCGGGCGTCAAGCAGGAGCTGCTCGACTTCTTCGTGCGCCAGGGCGTCAGCGTCGCCGGCGAGGTCGTCCGCGTGCGCCAGCTCGACCTGTGCATCGACTGCAAGCTGTGCGAGGAGGCCTGCGAGGAGCGCTACGGCGCGCGCCGGCTGACGCTGGGCGGCTACCAGCTCGGCATGCTCGACTTCATCTACACCTGCCGGACCTGCACCGACCAGCGCTGCATCGATCCGTGCGCGTACGACTCGATCAAGTACGACACCAAGAAGCGCGAGGTGATCATCAACGAGGCGACCTGCACCGGTTGCTCGGCGTGCGCGCAGTCGTGCCCGTACGGCGCCATCGACATGGTCGACGTGATCGATACCCACATCGGCCCCGGCACGGGGCGGGTCGCGCGCGCCCGCCGGATCGCCAACAAGTGCGACCACTGCATGGCGTACGGCGACCAGGCCTGCGTGTCGGCGTGCCCGACCGGCTCGCTGATCGAGGTCAACCCGTACAACCTGTTCCGCGAGCGGTCGCCCAGGATGGCGCACCTGGCGCGCACCGGCTACGACGACGAGCTGACCCGCCGCGACCGCCGCGAGGTGCTGCCGGTGATGCCGTTCACCGAGGGGCTCGCGGTGCGCTCGGGCGGGCTGGCCAAGGTCAAGCGCGGCCGCTACGCGCCGCTGCTCATGTGGATGGTCGGGATCTTCGTGTTCCTGATCGCGCTCGGCGAGGCCCTGCTGCGGGTCTACGCGCCGACGCTGTCGTACCAGATGATGCAGATCGTCGCCGACCCCGACTTCAAGGATCAGCCGCTGTCCGGCCAGCTCGGGCAGATCAAGCACCATCCGCCCGATTCGCTGTTCGTATGGTCGGGCCTCGTCGGCGCGGGGCTGATGGCGATCGCCGCGATCTATCCGATCTTCCGCCGGGTCGGGGTGTTCCGCTGGCTGGCGTCGAACACGATGTGGTTCGACTTCCAACTCATGGCCGGCACGGTCGGGCCGATGTTCGTCGCCCTGCACTCGGCGCTGCGGTTCGACACCTGGGTGTCGGCGGCGTTCTGGAGCATGGTCAGCGCGGCCCCGGCTCACCGTGCCGATGGCCGAGATCGATCGCGAGCTCGCGATCCAGCGCGCCAGGGCCCAGTCGGTCGCGATGTCGCCGAGCCTTCTGCGCGCGCTGTGGTGGCTGATCTTCCAGGACATCGGCCGGATCCCCGGAACGATCGCACGGCGCGGCCGGCTCTCGCAGCTCGGCGTCGATCGCCGGACGCGCAAGGACCTGGCGCGGCGCGCGGCCCGCATGATCATCATCGCGCGCCGCCAGGTCGTCGCGCCCAAGGCGCAGCTGCTGCTTCACTCCTGGAAGAAAGTGCACGTCCCGTTCACCGTGATGCTCACCGGCTTCGCCGCCGTCCACATCTGGGTCTCGTGGTCCCATGCGCACTGGTAGCCACATCGAACGCGTGATCGGCCGGGCGTGCGCGGTGGCCGCGCTGCTCGTGGTGGTCGCGCTCGCCCGCCGCTCCGCCGCGGATCCGTTCTTCGACAGCTCACCGGGCGCGCTGAGCCAGAGCCACGGCACGCTCGACGCCAAGGACCACTGCACCGACTGCCACGTCGGCGACAGCAAGGAGCTGTCCAACGACAAGTGCCTCAACTGCCACGACCACCAGAACCTCCGCGCGCGGATCGCGGCGGGCAACGGGTTTCACGCCTCGCCGGTGATCAAGGGCAAGAAGTGCGAGTCGTGCCATCACGAGCACAAGGGCACCAAGTACGACCTCATGGGCTGGACGTCGATCTCCGGCGGCCAGAAGGCGTTCGATCACGCGCTGACCGGCGGCACCAGGCCGGGCTGGAAGCTCAACGGCAAGCACGCGAGCATCGAGTGCCAGGACTGCCACAAGGCCAAGGACAAGCAGGGCCTGACCAGGTTCATGGGCACGGACAAGGCGTGCGGCGCGTGCCACGCCAAGGACCAGCCGCACAAGCTGGTGCGCAAGGACCTGCTGGCCTGCGAGCGCTGCCACGGCGAGAGCGTGTGGAAGCCGGCCAAGCAGACGCTGCAGTTCAACCACGACGACCGCAAGGACGCCGGGATGCCGCTGTTCGGCTCGCACAAGGACGTCGCGTGCACCAAGTGCCATCCCAAGAACGTCTACAAGCTGCCGTTCGGAAAGCCCGACTCGTGCGGCAACAGCGGGTGTCACCAGAGCCCGCACGAGGGCCACATCTTCGGCGCACGGCCGTGCGAGTGGTGCCACTCGCCGACGTTCAAGACGCTCAAGAACATCCAGGTGTTCGATCACACGGAGCGCACCCGGTTCGACCTCGGGCCCGCGCACCGGAAGATCAAGTGCGAGCAGTGCCACACCAAGGCGCTCGGCGAGGCGCGGCCGAACCGCGCGTGCGAGCAGTGCCACGCCAAGGACTCGCACCACGCGGATCGGTTCAAGGAGTTCGGCGCGCCGCCCAGGTGCGAGACCTGCCATCCCTCGGGCGGCCCCAAGTTCACGCCGAGCAACTTCAACCACGGCGCGCGCACCAAGTTCAAGCTCGAGTTCAAGCACGCCGAGCAGGCGTGCCGCAACTGTCATCGCGGCAAGGGTCCGTCGGACTTCGAGCGCTTCACGTTCAATCCCAGCAAGGAGTGCATGTCGTGCCACGCGCACGCCAACGTGCACAGAGACACCAAGCACCCCAATGGCAAGTACAAGAACGGCGATTGCCTGATCTGCCACCTCCACCCCGGCGATCCGACGATCCGCACCGGCAAGGACAACCAGTTCGTCGCCAAGGTCCACGCGATCGGCGGCAGCTTCCCGCTGGTCAAGCGCCACAAGCCAGTGCCGTGCGCCAACTGCCACACCGGCCGCGACGGCAAGGGCAAGACCTCGTTCTCGGGGCTCGAGCCCAACTGCAACGCCGCCGGCCAGTGCCACGAGGACTCGCTGCACCAGGGCACGCTCGGCCAGGGCTGCATGACGTGCCACTCGTCGGGCACCTGGGATGCGCTCAACTTCAAGCACGACGAACCGTTCCCCCAGGACGCCAAGGGCAAGGTCGACGCGTTCCCGCTCAAGGGCGCGCACAAGGACAACAAGTGCGAGGCGTGTCACCCCGAGCGCAAGTACGCCGAGGCGCCGGTGACGTGCGGGTCGGAGGGCTGCCACAAGGACGACGACGCGCACAAGGGCCGGCTCGGCGACAAGTGCGAGCAGTGCCACGTCGAGACCGGCGACAACATCTTCAACCACAACAAGATGTCGGCGTTCCGCCTCGACGGCAAGCACCTGACCGTGCGGTGCTCCGACTGCCATCCGTCGGTGACGTTCAAGCCGCGGCCGACCGACTGCTTCGGCTGCCACCCCGAGCCCGCCGTCCACAAGGGCCAGTACGGCACCGGCTGCGCGCAGTGCCACACCACGCGGACCTGGGGAGACGTCAAGCCGCTGCACGACGTCGGTGACTTCTCGCTCAAGGGCATGCACGACAACCTCGCGTGCGAGCGCTGCCACAAGGACAACCGGCCGCTCGCCGGCGCCGGCAACCTGTGCATCAACTGCCACCGCCAGGACGACATCCACAATAACTCGCTGTCGCCGCGCTGCGGCGAGTGCCACACCCAGTGGTCGTTCGCGCCGGCGCGCTTCGATCACTCCAAGGTCGGCTGCAACCTCACCGGGCTGCACCGCACCGTCGCGTGCTTCGATTGCCACAAGAACGGCAACTTCGCCGGGCTGTCGCCGCTGTGCGGCGGCTGCCATCGCGACGACGCGCTGCGCGCCCAGAACCTCGGCGTGACCGCCGGCGTCGACCACAACGTCCAGCTCGTGTGCGCGAGCTGCCACAACCCGAACACGTGGGCCGGTGCGCAGCCCACCAACAGCCCGGCGGCGTTCATCCGCGAGTCGGTGTGCCGATGACCGATCCCCGTGGGATGAAGCGCACCGCCGCCATCGCGGCCGCGCTCGTCGCGAGCCTGGTCGCGTCCGCGTCGGCCAAGCCCAAGGACGACGGCGACGACGACGTCAAGATCGAGGACGATCAGCCGAGCAAGGCCAAGAAGCCCAAGAAGACCGGCGACGACACCGGCGACATCCAGAAGCAGGACCTCAGCGGCCACGACCTCGGCACCAGCAAGCGCGAGAACGTCTTCGAGCGCGATCGGTTCTTCGTCGACAAGACCGACACCGACAAGACCGCCAAGGGCACGCTGATCCAGGGCAGCCTGACCTCGACGTCGTTCGCCTACCACGAGAGCGGCGGCACGCTCACGCCGCCGGCGGCCGGCCTGCTCAGCCCCGTCCCGTCCGCCAGCCAGTTCAACCGCGTGTTCACCGACCTGCGGCTGCAGACCGACTTCCGCCACATCTCCGCGAGCCGGTGGGACGGCCGCGTCGACGTCCGCGGGCGCGTGGTCGGCGACCCCGGCGTGGTCACCACCGGCTTCAACCCCGTGACCAACTCGACCGTGCAGTCCGGGTTCCTCGGCCACAACGAGCTCGACATCAAGGAGCTGTGGCTGGTCCGCAACGGCCCGCGCAGCGACCTGTTCTTCGGCCGCCAGTTCATCGCCGATCTCGGCGGCGTCAAGATCGACGGCCTGCGCCTCGACTACGCGAGCTCGGCCAAGTTCACCTTGCTCGGCTTCGCCGGCCTCTATCCGATCCGCGGCTCGCGCTCGATCACCACCGACTACACGGCGCTGCAGTCGAGCCCCGCCCCCGACGGCTCGCGGTCGTCGGCCGGCCGGTTCACCGGGGCCGGCGGGTTCGGCGCCGCCTACCGCACCACCGAGGCCTACGGCTCGTTCGGCGGCGTCGTCCTCGCGCCGCTGTCGTCGGAGAGCCCCCGGATCTTCGGCACCTCGACCGGCTACTGGCGCTACGGCACCAAGCTCGACTTCTACCACTTCGCCATCGTCGACCTGCTCGGCTCCAACACGGCGAACGTCGGGCTCACCAACCTCTCGCTCGGCGCCAACTACAAGCCCGACCAGCGGCTGCGCGGCACGCTGAGCTTCAACCGCGTCGACACCGAGACCCTCAACGTCCAGGCCCAGGCGTTCCTGGCCAACCCCGACAACAAGTTCAACGCGATCCAGAACGAGGCCTTCGTGCAGCGCATCGCGACCAACGAGGCGCGCAGCAGCCTGTCGGCCGGCCTCGGCCCGCTCCAGCGCGTCGAGATCACCGCGGCGCTGGCCTACCGCTATCGCGGCGAGGTCGTGCTGACCGCCCCGCCGCAGATGGCCGGGGCCTCGATGACCACGACGCTGCCATCGGCCCAGAGCGTCGAGCTCTACGGCGCGATCACCGATCGCCACTCGATCAAGGACCTGCGGCTCGGCGTCGACGCCTCGCGGATCTTCGGCGTCGGCTCGGCCACGTACCAGCGCACCACCTCGCTGTCGCTGCGCGCATCCGCCGCGCACGACATCGCCAACGGCCAGGGCGAGTGGGAGGCCGAGGTCGCCTACTCGAGCAGCAAGGACGACACCGCCGGCATGACCTGCATCGGCGACCTCGCCACCTGCTTCGGCGCCGCCAAGTCCACCATCGTCTCGCTCGGCGGCAACCTCTACTACCGCTTCAACCGCGACTGGTTCGCGATGGGCTCGGCATTCCTCAACCGCACCGCGATCACCCACATCGACATGTCCGGCGCCGTCGAGGATCCCGCGGTCCTCGGGCTCACCGGCTACTTCCGCGTCGCCTATCGGTTCTGATCAGCGGGCCGCGCTCTCCAGGACGATCTGCAGGCGCGCCGCCAGGATCGCGCGCATGTGCAGGTCGGGAACCGCGACGATCCGGTCGCGCACCGTGCCGACATCGGCGAGCTTGCGGTCGAGCAGGACCGCGATCAGCTCGTAGTCCTTGAGCGGCCCGGCCACGAGCTTGGACAGCACGAGATCATGGATCTCGAGGCAGCGAATGTGCGGCAGGTCGGGAGCGAGCGGCACCAGGCGCTGCTCCCAGCCGGCGGGAAGGAACGGAAACGTCGAGCTCACCGTATCGACGTAGACGGCGGTCTCTGCCGCACGTGGAGAGTCCGGTCCGAAGCCTTCGTCGATCACGCCGGTGAGCGAATCACTCTCGTCGAGCAACAGGTCGCATTCGCGAGACATCACGACCTCAATGGGAACATCGTTGGTGACCGCGTGGATGGACTGCGAACCCACCATCACCAGCTCGCGCTCGTCCGTGATCCGGGACAGCTCGTGCAGCAGGTCATCGAGCACGCGGCGGTTCATCGGCCGAGCCAGAGTAGCGGGCTCGAGCTTCGCAGGCGCCTCGCGCGTGGAGTTCCGCTCTCGAGGAAGTCCGCGATCTGGGGGGGCTCGGCCATCACCAGCAGATCGAGCCATTCACGGAGGACCGGATCGGCGGGTGGCGGTTCTCGCTCGATGATCTGCAGCAGTCTGGCTCTGCTCTCGGCGATCACGTCCGGCTCGCGGCGAATACGCGCCGCGATCCGCCGATGGATTTCGGCCATGCGCTCTTCGCTCGGATCACGGCCGCGCTGCACGGCGACAGTATACGCTGCCGGTGGCGATGCCTGTCCGCTGTCCTGCGTCTTCGTCGAGGGTTACCGGTTCGCCGACGGCACCTCGTGGCACGAGATCGGCGGCCCGGCCTTCCTCCAACCTTCTCGCAGGAGCCAGGTCCTGGGCTGGTATACGACGAGCGGATCGTACGTATCGACGCCGCGCCACAGGAAGGGCTCGTCACCATACTCGGCCCAGCCCGGGAACATCACGGCACTCGAGAACCAGTCGATCGGCCACGTCGACATCGGCGCCACGCGGTCCTCGTGATGCTTGCGGAAGTTGTTGAGCACGTAATTCAACGCGTGCCGCGCCTGTGGGGGCGAAGTGATGATCTCGGCGTGGTAGCGGTCGGGGAACACGACACCGCGGCGGCGCGGGCCGGGCTTGCCCTTGCTGATCGCCGCATTGAGGTGCTTGGCGGCCGAGATCTGGAAGCCTTGCATCCCCGACGCCAGCGCCTGCTTGTCGTCGGCCTCGACGAGCAGGTGGACGTGGTTGCGCTGGATACTGAGATGGACGATCCGGAAGTTCTCGCGTCGTGCGGTCGTGAGCGTGGCTTCGCGGATCGCCTGGTAGACGCAGCGCCGGCGCAGCTTTCCGACCGCGCTGACGACCCGCAGCACGACGTGAACGGGGTAGCGCGCATGCAGGAACCGTCGCTTCTTGTGCGGCGAGCCGGCTCGCTTGCCCTTCGGCGGCCGGCCGGCGCCGCGCCGCTTGCCGCCGCGCTTCTTGAACAGCACCAGCTGCTCGGGCTCCGAGCGCCGCTTGCGCCGCTTGCGATCGGAGCTGGTGACTTTCTGTCCGGCCATACTCGTACCATGTTACCCGATCATCATTCAGTCAATTGATTTCTCCGTAATTTATTGTCGGTGATTGTACTCAATGATCGACTATTTGTAATACAATGAACTGCATGTCTCCAACGGGCTGCAACGCGAGGTCGTCCCGCGGGCTTCATGTCAATGAAGCATTGGACCCTCACCCTCGCCGATGACAGGTGCAGCATTCCTCGTCGGAGCTCGCGATCGGTATGGAGCTATGTGGAGCTCACTTCATAGGTTGACCAGCGTCTCAGGTTCTGGAGAACGCGTGACCTCGCTGAGACACCTGATGGACAGCGCCGCGACGGAAATGGTTGACGTACACGCTGTCCACAGGTCTCTCAGCGCTAACGCCTGTGCGTACGCTCCAATTATTTTTTTGGATATATATCTTATATTCCCCAAGAAGATGTAAATCTTCTTCAAAGGAGGCTGCGCGCAGGCATCAGGCCGGTGCGGCGGCGGCGAAAAGGCCTGTGAGCTGTCGCGCTGAATCAGCGGCAACAGCGGCCGCGCGCAGGTCACAGGCCGGGCCGCCGTCCACCGGCACCATGTGATCTCCCGACGATACCTCGTGGATCGGCTCGCGAATACCGGGCGCATCGAGGGTGCGGCACAATTCTTTGGTTTGTTCCCAAGAAGATATAAATCTTCTTCAAAGGAGGCTGCGCGCAGGCGTCAGGCCGGTGCGGCGGCGGCGAAAAGGCCTGTGAGCTGTCGCGCTGGATCAGTGGCAACAGCTGTTGCGCGCAGGTCACAGGCCGGGCCGCCGTCCACCGGCACCATGTGATCTCCCGGCGATTCGCCGTGGATCGGGTCGCGGACACCGGGCGCATCGGGGGTACGCGGCGGTTCGAATCAGCGTTTCGAGCTCAGGCCGTACTTCTTCATCTTGTCGATCAGGGTGACGCGCGAGACGCCGAGGCGGCGGGCGGCCTCGGACTGGTTGCCGCCGGTGGCGTCGAGGGCGCGGGCGACGAGGCCGCGCTCGAAGGCCTCGACTTGCTCCTTGAGCGAGGGGCCGTTGCGCGCGTCGGGCGCGGCGGCGTTGGCGTGCTCGTCGCCGGCGTCGTGGGCCTCGAAGGCAGCGGGGGCGGTAGGGGGGCGGTCGCCGGTGGCGGACTGGTAGTCGGCCAGGCCGATCACGCCGCCGGCGGACAGGGCGGCGAGCCGCGCGATGGTGTTCTCGAGCTGGCGGACGTTGCCGGGCCAGTCGGCGCGGACGAGGGCGTCGATGAGGGCGGGCTCGAGGATCACGATGCCCAGGCCGAAGCGGTCGCCGTAGCGGCGCGCGAACTCGGCGGCGAGGGCGGGGATGTCGTCCTTGCGATCGCGCAGCGGCGGGACGACGAGCTCGACGACGGCGAGCCGGTAGTAGAGGTCCTCGCGAAACGTGCCGGTCTTGGCCTCGGCGGCGAGGTCGCGGTTGGTCGAGGCGACGACGCGGACGTCGACCTTGTCGATCCGGCCCGACCCGACCGGCTGGATCTCGCCCTCCTGGAGGACGCGGAGCAGCTTGGCCTGGACGGCGAGGGGCAGCTCGCCGATCTCGTCGAGGATCAGGGTGCCGCCGTCGGCCTGCGCGAAGAAGCCGGGGCGGCCGGAGGTGGCGCCGGTGAACGCACCGCGGACGTGGCCGAACAGCTCGGCGTCGGCGAGATCGGCGGGCAGGGCGGCGCAGTTGAAGCGGATGAGGGGCCGCTTGCTGCGGGTCGACTGGGCGTGGAGCAGCTCGGCGACGAACTCCTTGCCGGTGCCGGTCTCGCCGCGCACCAGGACGGTGACGTCGCGGCCGGCGACGCGCGAGGTGGCCTCGAGCAGCCGGCGCATCGGCCGGCTGTCGCCGATGATCCGGCGGCCGAGCGTCTGCTCGACGAACAGCCGGCGGTTGTCGATGCGCAGCCGGCGAGCCTCGAGGGCGCGCTCGATGACGACCGCGACCTCGTCGATGTCGAACGGCTTCTTGAGGTAGTCGTAGGCGCCCTGCTTCATCGCCGCGACGGCGACGCGCTCGCTGCCGTGGGCGGTGAGCAGGATGACGGGCAGCGTCGGATCGCGCTGCACGATGTGCGTCATGAGCTCGAGGCCGTCCATGCCGGGCATCGACAGATCGGTGAGCACGGTATCGGCCTCGTCGAGCTTGCGCAGTGCATCGTCGCCGGACCGGGCCTCGATCACGCGGTGGCCGCGCTCGGTGAGGAGCTCGCTCAGCGTGAACAGGACCCCGGGTTCGTCGTCGACCAGGAGGACCGAGCTCACGCGCGGGCCTCGACCATCGCGGCGCGCGGTGCGGGCTCGGGCGTGGCCTGCGGCCTGACGGGCAACGTGATCGTGGCGGTGGTGCCGTGGCCGAGGCTGCTGGCGTAGGTCAGCGTGCCGCCGTGCTGGGTGATCACGCCCTGCGCGAGCACGACGCCCAGCCCGGTGCCCTTGGCGCGCGTGGTGAAGAACGGCGTGCCGATGCGCTCGAGGTCCTCGGGCGCGATGCCGCGGCCGGTGTCGCGGACCTCGAGCACGACGGCGCCGCCACCGTTGCGGATACGGAGCGCGACGGTGCCGCCGCTCGGCGTGGCCTCGATCGCGTTGGCGACCAGGTTGATCAGCGCCTCCTTGAGCCGGCGGCCGTCGCCGTGGACGGCGGTGGTGGCGCCGTCGAGCGTCATCGTGACGCCGGCCTGGTCGGCGCGCCCGGCGAGCACGTCGAGCACGTCGCGCGCGATCGCGCTGACGTCGAGCGACTCGGGCCGGAGGTCCTCGAGCGGCCGCGAGAACGACAGGTAGTCGTTGAGGATGGTCTCCATCCGCGAGATCTCGGACGCGACGACCGCGAGCCGCTCCTGGGTGCGCTCGCCCTCGGGCGTCCGCGCGACCAGCTGGCACAGACCCTTGATCGATGCGAGCGGGTTCTTGAGCTCGTGGGCGACCTTGGCGCCGACCGACTGGAGGCGGCGGAGCTGGGCCTCGGCGTCGGTCAGCCGCTCCTCGCGCAGGCACGCCATCGAGCGGCCAGCCTTGCTCGCGGCGCTCGTCATCTTGGCGACCATGGTGTGGAGCAGGAACAGGTTCCACATCAGGCCGGCGCTGAGCGCGACGGCGTAGTGGCCAAACGGCAGGGCGGGGCCGACGATGTCGCGCGGCAGGAGGCCCATCGCGACGACCAGGAGCGCGCTGGCGAACGCGATCCAGCGCGCGACGGCGTGCGGGCCGAAGAACAGGAGCGAGATCACCGACGGCAGGAGCAGATTGGGCACCGCCGGCGACTGCAGCCCGCCGGTGAGCCCGACGATCACGGTGACCATGGTCTGCGCCGACAGGTTGATGCCGATGAACACCCGGTCGAACGACAGCGCATCGTACGACGAGCGCAGCCAGGTCATCTGGATCGTCGCGAACGTGACGAACACGCCGAACGCGGTGACCGCGCGCCAGGTCGGATAGCCGGCGTCGAGAAAGATCAGGAGCAGGGTGAGCTGGACGGCGCCGCCGGCGGCGTGCATCCACTTGCCGGTCGACCGCCCCTCCTCGATGAGGAAGCGGTTGCGCTAGCCGCGCCAGATGTCGGCAG
>VBLP01000010.1:0-421 GCA_005887925.1 Deltaproteobacteria bacterium
TGCCCAGCCCGCCGCGGGCGCGCGACGAGCAGATCGCCGCCGGGGTCCGCCGCGCGACCGAGATCTTGAACCGCGAGACCGGCGCCAACCCCTACGTCCTGCACGATAAGCTCTGCGGCGTGATGAACCGCGGCGTCGGCATCGTCCGCACCCGGGGCGAGCTCGAGCAGGCGCTGCGCGAGCTCGACGAGCTCAAGGCCGAGGCGGCGACGATGCGGGCGCCCGGCACGAGCCAGTACAACCCGGGCTGGCACGAGGCGCTGTCGATGCGCTCGCTGCTGGTGACCTCGGAGGCGGTGACCCGCGCGGCGCTGGCCCGCGAGGAGAGCCGCGGCGCCCACAGCCGGCTCGATCACCCCGGCGAGAGCGCCGACTGGGTCCAGTACAACATCATCATCAAGAAGGCCGCCGGCGGCATGGA
>VBLP01000010.1:522-1389 GCA_005887925.1 Deltaproteobacteria bacterium
CAGTTCGACGTCGACGTCGATCCCGGGATGGTCGTGCTCGACGTGCTGCACCGGATCCAGGCCCAGCACGCCAACGACCTCGCGCTGCGCTGGAACTGCAAGGCCGGCAAGTGCGGCTCGTGCTCGATCGAGATCAACGGCAAGCCGCGCCTGGCGTGCATGACGCGCATGAACGTGTTCGGCGACGACGAGACCGTCACCTGCCAGCCGCTCAAGACGTTCCCGGTGATGAAGGACCTGGTCACCGACGTGTCGTGGAACTACGAGCAGAACAAGAAGATCCCGAAGTTCAAGCCGCGGCCGCGCAACGCCGACGGCACCTACCGGATGTACCAGGACGACGTCGACCGGGTGCAGGAGTTCCGCAAGTGCATCGAGTGCTACCTGTGCCAGGACGTCTGCCACGTGCTGCGCGACCGCGACCAGCCCGCGCAGCGCGCCGGGGCCGGCGAGTCGACCCGCGGCGCGTTCGTCGGACCGCGCTTCATGATCCGGCTCGCCAGCCTCGAGATGCACCCGCTCGACACCGACGACCGCATCCCCGAGATCCGCAAGGAGTTCGGCTCGGGGCTGTGCAACATCACCCGGTGCTGCACCGAGGTCTGCCCCGAGTCGATCGGCATCACCGACAACGGCATCATCCCGCTCAAGGAGCGCGTGGTCGACCGCTACTTCGATCCGCTCGCGATCGTCGGCCGCAAGCTGCTCGGGATCCGCGTGCGCACCAGGACGCGCAGCGAGGAGGCCGGCGAGGCGAAGGTGACCAGCGCACCCGGCGCGCCCGCCGCCGCCCGCGACACCAAGGGTCCCGCATAGCGGAGACCGAACGGAGCTGGAGCATCGGGCTCCTGCCCGAGGATCCGGAAT
>VBLP01000010.1:1443-21014 GCA_005887925.1 Deltaproteobacteria bacterium
CGGCTGCTCAACGACCCGGCCCAGGCCGAGAGCATCTGCCTGGACGTCCTGGCCGTCGATCGCGACAACCAGGACGCGCTGCGCTGCCTGATCCTCTCGCTCACCGACCAGTTCGGCGCCAGCCAGGCGGCGCACACCGCGCGCGAGGCCCGGACCTACATCGTCCAGCTGACCGACGAGTACGAGCGCGCCTACTACAACGGCCTGGTCCACGAGCGCGAGACCCGCGCATTCCTGCACCGCAAGAACGCGGTGAGGTCGGCGGCTTACGACGGCTTCCGCCACGCCATGGAGTGGTACGAGCGCGCCGAGGCGCTGCGCCCGCCCGGCAACGTCGACGCGGTGCTGCGCTGGAACAGCTGCGTCCGTGCGATCGAGCGCGAGCGGCTGTCGCCGGCGACCGACGACGGCCGCGAGCTGCCGCTGGAGTAGGGCGTGTTGCGCGATATTTCGCGCCACGGCAGGCGCCGGCACCCGGCGTGGCCCGGTTGCTAAACAGCCGCCCCTCCGCGTACCCTAGCCGGGTGACCGACGACGAAACCGGCGCGACGACCGAGCAGATCGATCGCCAGGCGCCGTTTGGTGACAGGGTGCTGCTGGTGATCGACGGCGCCGCGCTCCAGGTCGTGCCACTGCCCCCAGGCGGCACGCTGACCATCGGGCGGGCGAGCCGGTGCGACGTCGTCATCGACTCGGGGTCGGTGTCGCGCCACCACGCCAACCTCACCATCGGTCCCGAGGTCGAGATCGAGGACGCCGGCAGCTCGAACGGCACGTTCGTCGACGGCGTCAAGCTGCCGGCGCGCCACCAGGTCCGGCTGACCGTCGGCGTGCCGTTCCTGGTCGGCGCCGTCACGCTGATGGTGCAGACCCGCACCGGCTCGCGGCGCGAGACCGCGGCCACCTCCAGCGTGCTGGCGGCGCTCGAGCAGTCGGCGTCGCGGATCGCGGTCGGCCGGCTCAGCGTGCTCGTCGTCGGCGAGATCGGCGTCGGCAAGGAGCGCTTCGCCGAGCGGGTCCACGAGATGTCGCCGCGCCGACCCGCCTCGTTCATCCGCATCAACTGCAGCGCGATCAGCGAGCCGGCGCTCGAGGCCGACCTGTTCGGCAACGAGGCCGCCGGCAAGCCCGGCATGCTCGAGCTCGCCGACGGTGGCACCGCGTTCCTGTCCGACATCGATCAGCTGCCGCTGGCGCTGCAGCACAAGCTCCTGCGCGCGATCGAGGACGCCGCGGTGCGCCGCGTCGGGGCGAGCCGGACCCAGCCGATCGACGTGCGCTACGTCGCCTCGACCTCCAAGGACCTGTCGTCCGAGGTCGACGACGGCCGGTTCCGCCGCGATCTCTACTTCCGGATCGCCGGCGCGACGTTCGCGATCCCGCCGCTGCGCGACCGCCGCGACGAGATCCTGCCGCTCGCCGAGCAGTTCATCGCCTCGGCGTCCGCGCCGCTCGGCCGGTCGTTCGCGTTCTCCGAGGACGCCAGGCAATGGCTCACCGGCCACGACTGGCCCGGCAACATCCGCGAGCTGCGCAACGCCTGCGAGCGCGCGGTGCTGCTCGCCACCGGCACGCTGATCGAGCGCCACCACCTCACCACGATCGACGACCCCGCCAAGCGCCCGCCCAACCAGCGGATGCGCAGCTCGGCGACGATCCCGCCGCCGCCGGGGATCCGGGCGCCGAGCGCCGCCGACATGCCGAGCCAGGTCCGCGCCACCGTCGCCGAGCTCGAGAAGCAGCGCATCCTCGAGGCGCTCGAGCGCTGCGCCGGCAACCAGACCCGCGCCGCCGAGCTCCTCGGCATCTCGCGCCGCACGCTGATCAACCGGCTCGACGAGTACGGCATCGCACGGCCGCGCAAGCGCGAGGACTAGCCGCCGACCGGGCAGAAGATCCGCCCGATCGCGCCGGACCGTTGACAGCGCGCGTTCGCGTGACTACCGAGGAGGCCATGACCTCGCGGTTGCGCGTGCTCGGCCTGCACGCCGTCATGCTGTGCACGCTCGTCGCCGCCGTGCTCGCGACCCACATCGCGGCGATCAAGCCGGACCTGCCGCTGGCGCTGCTCGATTCGTTCGACCAGGCCTTCGACCTGGTCTACGACGCCGCCGAGCGCAAGGTCAGCGAGCTCGAGGCCGCGCCGACCTCCCCCCTGCCGCGCCGCGACATCGCTGCGATCCTCCGCGACCTCGAGGCCCGGATCGCCGCGGCGTGCGATCGCGCGAGCGCCGTGCTCGATGCCGAGCTCGCGGTCGCCGGCTCCCTCCCGCCCGAGCGCCGCATCTCCGTGCTCGGGTGCATCGAGCGGCACCTGGCCGATGCGCGCAACGCTGCCGGGCGCGCCAGCGATCCCGACGTGCGCGCCGAGTACGACGCGACGTGCGATCGGCTGCGCGAGGTGCGCCGCCTGATCTGAGTCCGCCCGGAGGATCCGATCTGCGCCGCCTGATCCCAGGGCGTACCGGGCGCATCGGGATCCGATTCGTCCGGCCGCCGCGATCGCGTACCGTGGGGCCATGAAGGCGATCACGCTGCCCGGGCCCGCCGCCCTGTTCGTCACCGGCGGAGGCCGCGATGTCGACACCGCGCGGCTCGCCGTCGAGGCCGCCGCCGGCGAGCACGTCCGGCTGGTCGACGAGCGCGACGACGAGATCGGCCTCGCCGTCGCCGATCCCGACAACGCGCGGCTGCGCGTGCTGGCGACGCCGGCCGATGGCTTCCCCGCGATCGACGGCGCGCTGCTCGGCTGGCGGGTCGAGCGCGCGCTCGCCTGGCGCACCACCCTCGGCCTGCCCGGCCCCGATCACGCCTACCGGCTGATCCACGGCGCCGGCGACGGCCTGCCCGGCTTCGCGTGCGACGTGCTCGGCCAGACCGCCGTCGTCTACGCCTACGGCGCGGGGCTGCGCGCGCTCGGCCACAAGCTCGCCGAGGCGATCATCGGCTTCGCCCGGCTCCGCGGCGCCGTCGTCAAGCTCCGCGCCCGCGGCGGCGCCGACAGCGCCCCGCAGGACATCGTCGGCGCCGCCCCCGACGAGCGGCCGATCGTCACCGAGCACGGCGTGCCGTTCGAGGTCCACCCGCTCACGGGGCTCAATCACGGCCTGTTCACCGACATGCGCGAACACCGCCGCGGCCTCGGCCGCTTCGTCGCCGGTGCCCGCGTGCTCAACCTGTTCTCGTACACCGGCGCGCTCAGCGTCAGCTGCGCCCGCGCCGGCGCCGCCACCGTCACCTCCGTCGACACCTCGGCCGGCGTCCAGGCCTGGGCCGCCGGCAACTTCGCGCGCAGCGGCCTGTCCGACCCCAGACGCTGGCGGTTCGAGACCGGCGACGCCGTCCGCTTCCTCGCCCGCGCCGCCCGCGACAAGGAGCGCTACGACACTGTGCTGATCGATCCGCCGACGTTCTCGACCGCGCGCGGCGCGCCCTGGACCCTCGACCGCGACTACCCCGACCTCATCGCCCGCGCCGCCGCCGTCATCCCCGCCGACGGCCTGCTCTGGCTCGCCGCGAACACCCACGACCTCGGCTCGCTCGCCCGGCTCGCCCACAAGGGCCTGCGCGCCGCCGGCCGCACCGGCGCGATCATCGAGCAAGGCGGCCTGCCGCCCGAGTACCCCACCCTCGCCGCACAGCCGGGCGACCGCTACCTCCAGATCTGCCTGCTGCGCCTCGCCTGACCTGGTGCTCCGATCGCGAAGCAGTTGGGAGCTGGTAGGAGAGCTGGTAGGATGCTTCGTATGACGCAGCCCAGGCACAAGGTGAGTCTGTCCCTGCCAGCCGACCTCGTGGCCTGGATCGATCGCCAGGCGGCTCGCCAGCGCGGAGCGACGCGCAGCGGCATCGTCGAGCGGGCGGTGCGGAGCTGGGCGCGGCGATCAGCCGCCAAGGACATCGAGGATGCGACGGTCGCGTACTACCAGGCCATGACGTCCGCCGATCATCGGGAGGATGAAGCATGGTCGCGCCTGGGAGACGATACCTTCGGGTCGGAAGAGGCGTGAGTGTTCCACCGGGGTCATGTCTACTGGGTCGAGATCCCCGATGAGCCTGGACGCAAGCGCCGGCCCGCTCTCGTGCTGTCGCCCGATGTTCGCAATGCGCTCGCCGGCGATGTGATCGGATATCGCGCCGGATCTGCACTCGACAACCCGGATCCGCGACCGCTGACCGTGCAGATCTGTATGTACCGATGAGGATCGAGATCGCCGTGGCCACGCCTGGCGCGGCGCACAGAATCGCCGTAGAAGGTCGCCATGACCATCACGATCCACGAGCTCGCGATCGACACCTTCGTCCACATGCTCGGCACCCTGACGCACGTCCTCGACAAGGCCGCCGAGCACGCCGTCGCCCGCAAGTTCGAGCTGTCCGCGCTCTCCGGCGCCCGGCTCGCGCCCGACATGTTTCCGCTCTCGACCCAGATCTACCTCGCGTGCCATCACGCCAAGGATGGCCCCGCGCGCCTGATGGGGCAGGAGCCGCCTGCGCTCGAGCGCATCCAGGAGAGCTTCGAGCAGTCGGGCGCACGCATCAAGGCGACCGCCGAGCACCTGCGCGGCATCCCCAGGACCGCGTTCGACGGCGCCGAGCAGCGCAAGATCACGATCACGGTCAACCCCGAGCGCATCTTCGAGATGACCGGCTGGCAGTTCATCCGCGACTGGACCCTGCCGCACTTCTATTTCCACGTCGTCACCGCCTACGACATCCTCCGCGACTGCGGCGTCGAGATCGGCAAGCGCGACTACATGCGCCATGTCGCTGCGGTGAATACTACAGGGAGATGTGCGGCCGCTACACCCTGACCAGCCACGAGGAGATCGCCGAGGATCTGCAGGCCTCGCTCGACGTCGAGGTGACCGCGGACCCGTGGTGGAAGCCGCGGTTCAACGTCGCGCCCACCCAGCCCGCGCCGATCGTCCGGCTGCGCCGCGACGGCACGCGGGCGATCGAGCTGATGCGCTGGGGCCTGGTGCCGCACTGGGCTGACCCCGGCGGCAAGAAGCCGCCGCTCATGATCAACGCCCGGCTCGAGTCGTTGACCGCCAAGCAGATGTTCCGCGACGCACTCGCGCGCAAGCGCTGCCTCGTACCCGCCGACGGCTTCTTCGAGTGGGTCGGCCGCGGCGCCGCCGGCCGCGGTGACAAGGCCCCGAAGCCGTTCTACTTCCACCCCCGCGGGCACGCGCTGATCGCGTTCGCCGGCCTGTGGGCGTGGTCGCGCGATGCCAGCGGCGCCGACCTCCACAGCTTCACGATCATCACCACGCCCGCCAACGACCTCGTCCGCCCGATCCACGACCGCATGCCGATCGTGCTCGCCCCCGACGACCACGCCGCCTGGCTCGACCCCGCCGTCGACGGCGACACCGCCCGCGCGATCCTCGGCCATCCCGCCGGCGACGACTGGGTGCGCGACGCCGTCTCGACCTGGGTCAACAAGGCCGACCACGACGATCCGCAGTGCATCGCCCCCGAGCCCGAGCCCGCCTCGAAGCAGGGCCGTCTGTTCGACTAGCGCGATCACGCGGGACGCCACCGCGCGCGGCGACAGCGCAACAAGTAGGACTGCGACGTAGGCTGCGTCGAGGCGCTTGCGAGACGTCCATGCGAGAAAGGGCGTCCGCGCGCGGCGACAGCGCAACAAGTAGGACTGCGAAGCAGGCTGCGTCGAGGCGCTTGCGGGACGTCAACGCGCGACTCGACGTGGGCGTCCGCGAGCGGATGGGGTCGGGGGCCGCGACCGTGACCAGGATTGGCCGGTCTTGCGCCGCACATACCTCGCGCCGTCCGCGCATGGGTCGGTGGTGATTCGGCGGGCGCGGTCCCGACGCCCATCCGCGTAGCAGCCCACGTCGCGTCGCGCGTGCACGTGTTCTCCCGGGCGCTATGCTCTACGGGCCCTGGCGCGGCCCTGGCGCGGGCCTGGCGCGGCCTAGCGCCGACCGTCGGCGCGCCGGGCGGCATGGCGCAGCTTGAGGTAGCAGTAGCTCGCGCCGACGATCGCGCCCGACAGCGACGCGAGGAGGAGCGCGAGCGCCAGCAGGATCGAGCTGCCGTTGGCGACCGCCTGCACGACGCCGGCGGTGCCGCCGCAGATCATGCCGATCGCAGCGTAGGTCGAGATAGGATGAGGCTTCATCGCGAGCGCGCCTTGCGATCAGCGGCCGCCGGTGATCCAGTTGCCGAACCGCCCGCCGTAGTCGTAGCCGAGCGCGCCGCCGAGGCCGCCGCCGGCGCCGCCGCCGACCACGCCACCGACCGGGCCGCCGACCGCGGTGCCCGCCGCGGTGCCGCCAAGCGCGCCAAGCCCGCCGGCGACCGCGGCGCCGGTGTCCTGGCCGATCCACTGGCCCCAGCCCTCGCCGCCGAGGACGGTGGACAGGTCGACGAGATCGAGCCAGGCGAGCCGCGCAGCCGGATCACGGACATCGCCGACGTGTAGCGCAAAAGTGTGCTCATCACGCCAGACAGCGTGACGACTCAGGGTGACGTGCGCCGGATCCGGCCGAAGAATTCGCGCGCGACATCGGTCCTCGGCTCGTCGACAACCTGGGCCGGCGGGCCGTCCTCGGCGATCGTGCCGCGATCGATCACCCAGACCCGCGACGCGATGTCATGCGCGAACTGCATCTCGTGCGTCACGACCAGCATGGTCATTCCCGCTTTTGCGAGATCGCGAATGACCTCCATGACATCGTCGCGCATCTCGGGATCGAGCGCGCTGGTCGGCTCGTCGAACAGCATCACCTCGGGCTCCTGGGCCAGGGCGCGGGCGATCGCCACGCGCTGCTGCTGGCCACCGGACAGCTCGTGCGGGTACGAGCCGGCGCGGTCGGCGAGCCCGACCCGCGCGAGCAGCGCCCGGGCGGCGGCCTCGGCGGCGGCGCGCGACGCCCGCTTCACGATCCGCGGCGCGAGCGTGATGTTGCCGAGCGCGGTCAGGTGCGGAAACAGGTTGAACTGCTGGAACACCATGCCCACGCGGCTGCGCAGTCGGCGCAGCACCGGGTCGGCGCTGGCGAGGCCCGGCACGAGCGTCGCACCGGCGATCTCGATCTCGCCGGCGTCGAAGCCCTCGAGGTAGTTGAGGCAGCGCAGCAGCGTCGACTTGCCGCCGCCCGACGGCCCGACGATCGCGATGGTCTCGCCGCGCTCGACGGTGGCAGTCACCCCGGTCAGCACCTCGCGCGCGCCGTGGCGCTTACAGAGCGAGCGGACGCTGATCATGCGCCAGCCTCCTCTCCAGGCGGCGCGCCAGCTCCGACAGCGGGAAGCTCAGCACCAGGTAGAGCGCCGCGCACAGCATGCCCGGGATCAGCCAGCCGCGCATGTCGACCGCGGCGATCGTCATTCGCTTGGTCAGCTCGATCACCGTGATCACGCTGACCAGCGACGAGTCCTTGAGCAGCGACACGAAGTCGTTGGTCATCGGCGGCAGCGCGATGCGGAGCGCCTGGGGCAAGAGCACGTGGCGCAGCGTCTGGATCGGCCCGAGGCCGAGCGCGCGCGCCGCCTCGCTCTGACCGCGCGGGATCGCGAGCAGCGCGCCGCGATAGACCTCGGCCTCGTAGGCGCCGTAGTTGAGGCCGAGGCCGAGCACCGCGGCCTCGACCGGCCCGAGGCTCACCACCGGGGCGAGGCCGTAGTACAGCACGAACAGCTGGAGCAGCACCGGCGTGCCGCGAAACAGCTCGATGTAGAGCCGGGCCGCACCGGCGATCGGCG
Source organism: Deltaproteobacteria bacterium (assembly GCA_005887925.1). Taxonomy (GTDB): domain Bacteria; phylum Myxococcota_A; class Polyangia; order Haliangiales; family Haliangiaceae; genus JABFXX01. Next base: position 9,181 of record VBLP01000010.1, read on the forward strand.
GCGCGCCGTAGACCCGCGCGACGGCGAGCAGCGTGCCGATCGGCACCGCGAGCAGGAACGCCAGCACGCTCAGCTTGAGCGTCACCCACGCCGCGGCCACGAACTGCAGCACCAGGCCGCCGTCGAAGCCGCGCGCGAGGTTGGCGTGGCCCTCCGACGGCGGCGGCGCGCTCTGGCGGGCGTCCCACAGCTTGAACCGGCGCAGGATCTGCTCGAGCTCGCCGTCGCGCCGCATCGATGCGAGCGCCGCGTCGATCGCCTGCACGAGCTCGGGATCGGCCTTGCGCACGCCGATCACGTAGGTGCCGCGCGCGACGTCGTCGGGGAGGCACTTGAGCGTGGGGTGCTGCGCGGTGCAGCCGTAGCGGTCGGCGATGATGTTGTCGAGCAGCACCGCGTCGGTCCGGCCGAGCTCGAGGTCGGTGTACGGCTCCTCGTTGCCCTCGTAGACCTTCGCGACGTCGCCGTACAGCATCCGCAGGATGTCGTAGGCGTAGGTCTGGTTGAGCGTGCCGATCCGCTTGCCGCGGAGGTCGAACACCGAGCGGATGTCGCTGTCGGTGCGCACCGTGAGGGTCTCGGCGTAGACGAAGTACGGCTCCGACAGGAGGATCCGCTGGCGGCGCTCGTCGGTCGCCTCGAGACCGTTGGCGATCACGTCGAAGTCGCCGCGCTCGAGCGACGGCACGAGGTTCGACCACGCGTACTGCACCATGCGAGCGCGCACCCCGAGCCGGCGCGCGACGCCGGCCATGACGTCGACCTCGAAGCCGATGACGTGGTTGGGCTGCGCCGGATCCTCGTAGACGTAGGGCTCGCCGCCCTGGACATCGCCGCCCCACGTGATCTCGCCGCGCTGGCGGATCGCCGCGAGGGTGCCGCCGTGCACGGGCTCGCCGCTGCAGCCGGCGAGGACGGCGATCCCCAGCGGTACCAGCGCCAGCAGGCGGGTCACGGCGGCAGTATGCCGCCGAAGTCACTGCTGCCGCAAAGTCGCGCGCTAGTGAATCGTCCCCGGCGGCTTCGGCTCGGCCGGCGGCTTCGCCACGCCCTCGGCCGCGATCACCGGGTAGCCGCGGCGGTGCCACTCGTTGATGCCCTCGTCGAGCACGGCGCTGTGGGCGTAGCCGCGCCGGCGCAGCTCGTCGATGACGATGCCCGACAGGTGGTGCGGGCACGCGCAGTACGCGACGACCCAGGTGCCGTCGCCGGGCAGCTCGTCGAGCCGCTTGAGGTCGTGATACGGGATCGACACCGCGCCGGCGATACGGACGCGGCGCCAGTCGGACGGCGATCGGGCATCGACGATCACCAGGCGCTGCCTGGCGGCGAGCGCGGCGGCGACCTGATCGACCGAGACGTACCGCGGATCGGGCTTGCAGCCGGCGGTCGCGGCGGATCCGCCGGGCAGCGCCGGGCACGGATCGGCGCGCAGGTGGAAGCGCGGCGTGCCGCCCCTGGGGTTCTGCACCAGCGGCTCCTTGCCGGTGGGCTCGGGCAGGAGCTGGACCGCCGGTGCGCCGGCACCCAGCGTGCGCACGTAGCTGACCACGCCGTCGATCTCGGTGCCGCTCAGCGTCGCGCCGAACGCCTCCATCTTGGTGCCCGGCCGGCCGTGGACGATCGCGTGGCGGAGGAACACGTCGGTCGCCATCGCCAGAAATGCGGGGTTGGCGAGCGACACCGCCTCGCCGCGGGTCGTGCTGTCGCCGTGGCAGGACGCGCAGCGCTGGGCGTAGATCGCCGCGCCCGCGGCCGGATCGCCGGCGCCACCCGCGGGCAGCATCCGGAACGCGGGGCCCTTCCCGCGCAGGTAGCTCACCAGCCGATCGAGCCCCGCGCTGTCGAGCGGACCGCCGTGCGCCTTGCCGTAGGCCGCCATCGACGTCCCCGGCCGGCCCGAGGCGATCGACCGGCGCAGGAAGTCGTCGCTCGCGCTCTCGAGGAAGGTGGGGTTGACCAGCGACGGCGCGTGGTCCGCCGCATAGCCCTTGCCGTCCGCGCCGTGGCATGGCGCGCACAGCGCGACGTACAGCCGCGGGCCGTCGAGGCCTGCGACCTGCACGATCGTCGGCGTCTGGTCGGACTTGGCCGCAGGCGGCGGCTGCGGCGCGGGGGCCGGCGTGGCGGATCCCGCGTTGCACCCCGCGATCACGAGCGCGATGACGGCACGTTTCACGCCGTCACTATGCCACCTCAGCGGTGATCGCGAACCACGGCCGATGCGTGCCACGACCCCTCGATCCAGACGTGGCGCCTGCCGCGGCGTTCCCAGCGACCCGGCGCCCAGACGTAGCCGACGCGCTCGCGCTCGTAGTGGCCTTCGACCCACTCCCAGCGTCCGCGCGAGCGCGCCCAGCGGCCCTCGACGAAGATGAAGCCGGGGCGCGGCGCCATCACGACCACGCGGGGCGGCGGCGGCTCCTCCTCGACCTCGACGACCGCGACGGGGGGCGGTGGCTCTGCGACGACGGCCGCGCGGGTGCGGACCACGCATCCGGTGCCGCCGAGCAGCGTGGCTGCGAGTAACAAACTACCGAGTGTGTTCTTCATTGCGATCCTCCTTACGGCCGATGTCGAGAGCAAACTCGAGACCAGACGGATTACCAAACATTCCAGGATCCTCTACAGAGATGTGTAGCCAGGTGGCTGTCTTTTTACACCACATCGGGGCACTTCGCCTCGTGACATGTCCGACATCGGCGATGTTACCGGCGTCGCCCCGTCGAGGTCGTACGCTACCATCGCCCGCATGCGCCGTCCCATGACGTCGGCCCTGTTGCTGCTCTCCGCGTGCGAGGCGCGGCTCAGCAGCAGCTCCGGCCCGGGGGACGTTCCCGACGCGACCGCCGTCCCCGACGCGGCGATCGACGCGGCAAGCGATGCCGCTCCCCTCGGCAGGTGGTCACCGGCAGCGCCCGTGCAGGTCGCCGCGACGCCGGCGGTCGAGGACGACGTCACGCTGTCCTCGGATGCGCGCGAGATGGTGTTTGCGGTCGCGGTGGCGGGTACCAATACGAAAGATCTCTACTACACATTCCGCACCTCCACCGACACGCCGTGGGCCGCGGTTGTCAAGCTGCCGTTCGACACCGACGCCAGCGAGGAGGCGCCGCGATTCTCCGGCGATAACAAGACGCTGTACTTCGCGTCCGATCGCGTCACCGCCGGCGACCTCGACATCTATTCGGTCAGCCACGACGCGGCAGGTAGCACGATGTGGGGGGCGCCGCGACCGGTCACCGCGGTCAACACCGGCGCGACCCAGAAGTGGTTCGCCCCGTGCGGCATCGATCGCTACGTGGTCGTGCAGAGCACCACCGACGCCGGCACCGATCTGTTCGAGGGCACGCTCGGCGGCGGCCCGCCGGCGCCGCTGACCCGGCTCAACTCCGCCGACAGCGACACCGGCGCGTTCCTGACCCAGGACTGCCTGACGATCTACTTCGCGTCGTTCCGCACCACGCCGGAGAAGATCTTCGTGTCGCATCGCCTGAGCGTCACCGCGCCGTGGGATCTGCCGATCCCGGTCGACGACTTCCCGGCGACCGGCGGCAACCAGGAAGACCCGTGGCTGTCGGCCGACAAGCGGACGTTCGCGTTCGCGAGCGACGCCGCCGGCACCAAGGACATCTACCTCAGCACGCGTTGATCGGCGTCCTCCGGCGCGATCCGCGCCGCGTGGCCGAGCACGCGCGGGCCATCGACCGTGGCCGTCGGGGTCGCGCGCCAGCCGCGCGCCAGCCGATCATCGAGCAGCTCGTCCGGAGTCGGACGGTGATCCCACACGGAGACCGCGACCACGCCGCCCAGTCACGTCGTGTCGAACACCAGGTACGCCGGCGCCGGGCCCTGGACGATCACATCGTGCGTGTACTCGTCCTGCACGACCACGTCGGCGAGCTCCCACGATGGGCGCTGCGAGAACCCGAAGCGCAGCACCTCCTCGAGCGTCGCGAGCCCGGTGGCCGCGGCCGCGCGCGCGAGCGCCTCCGGCGCGACGGGCCCCACCACCCGGAGCTCCCTGGTCATCCCGTCATGATGACAGAGCGATCGCGCCGTGTCAGCCGGGCGCGGCGGCGCGCGATGCGCGCGGCATATCGGTTGCAACTTCAGCTCTTATGCGAGCCATCGTCCCCATCGGTCGTGTCCTGTTCGCACTGATCTTCGTCGCCAGCGTGGTCGGACACTTCTCGTCTGCGGAGATCGCCGAGGCGTCCGCGCACGGCGTGCCGCTGGCCTCGATCAGCGTGCCGCTGGCAGGCATCATCGCGCTGATCGGCGGGGTCAGCGTGATGCTCGGGTATCGCGCGCGGTTCGGTGCGGTCCTGCTGTTGATCTTCCTCGTGCCGGTGACGCTGTTCATGCACAGGTTCTGGGGCCTGCCCGATCCGCAGATGGCGATGATGCAGAAGATCCACTTCATGAAGAACACGTCGCTGATCGGCGCGTGCTTGCTGATCATGTATCACGGCTCGGGCCCGTACAGCCTCGATGGCTGAACCGGTGGCCAGGCGGCGCTGTCCGGGATCTGGCCGGAGCTCGGACAAACGCGTCCGGTACCCGGACGTTTCGGACAAGCGCACGCGAGATCTCGCGTAGTTGCGCCGGCACGCGGCGTGGAGGTGCCTCCGGGCGGAGGTTGCCATGTTGCTCGTGCTGGCCTGGATGGCGGCGGCGCTCGCCGCGTGCGAACCGTCGACGCCGTCGGACGGCTGCAGGGCCGATCTGTTGCCCGGCGACCTCGTGATCACCGAGGTGTTCGCCGACTACAAGGCGGCGGCGGGCACTACCGGCGTCGACACCGGCAAGGAGTGGTTCGAGATCTACAACGCGCGCGGCCAGCCGATCGACCTCGCCGGGCTCACGATCACGAGCAGCCGGCCCGATGGCTCGCGGCCCAACCGCCATGCGATGCGCGCGGCGGTGATCGCCGCCGGTCAGTACTTCACGCTCGGCAGCGCCCCGCCCGGGATGGTCCCCGCGTACGTCGATTACGGCTACGGCAGCGACCTCGGCGAGCTGTCCAACACCGGCGGTGGCAAGCTCGCGCTGTCGTGCGGCGGTCAGGAGATCGACAGCGCGAGCTACGGCGACATCACCGAGGGCCACGCGCGCGAGCTGACCGGCGCGCAGCGGCCCGACTACACGATCAACGATGATCCGGCCAGCTGGTGCCAGGCCAACGACGCCGAGTTCGAGACGGGCAACTTCGGCACGCCGGGCGCGGCCAGCGACTGCCGGCCGATCGCGAGCGGCCAGTGCAGCGACGGCGGCGCGATGCGCCGCGCGGTGGCTCCCGGCCCCGGCGACCTCGTGATCACCGAGGTGATGCCGAGCCCGACGCGGGTGGCCGACAGCGCCGGCGAGTGGCTCGAGGTCAGGGTGATGACCGACGTCGATCTCAACGGCGTCGGCGTCGGCCGCATCGGCGGCACGCCCGACGCGATCACCGCGGCGAGCTGCGTGCACGTCCGCGCCGGCAGCTACGTCGTGTTCGCGCGCTCGGCCGACCCGGCGCAGAACGGCGGGATCCCGGCGGCCGCGATCGCCGGCACGTTCCACTTCAACCTGATCGGCGGCGCGCCGGCCTCGCCCGGCGACGTCGCGATCGTCGCGGGCGCCACCGTGGTCGACGCCGTGACCTGGACCCGATCGACGGCGGGCGCGGCGCTCCAGCTCGATCCCGCGCGCATCGATCCCAGCGCCAACGACAGCGAGAGCAACTTCTGCGACGCGACCCAGCCCTACGGCCCGGCCGGTCCCGCGCCGGACCGCGGCACACCCGGCACCGCCAACGCGCCGTGCCCGCTCTTGCCGGCGCCCGGCATGTGCGACGACGGCACGCGGGTCCGCGCGATCGTCCGGCCGGTCGTCGGTCAGCTGGTGATCAGCGAGATCCTCGCCAATCCGGCCAACGTCGCCGGCGCGACCGACGCCACCCGCGAGTGGTTCGAGGTCGCCAACACCGGCGATGCGTTCGATCTCAACGAGCTCGTGGTCGGCCGGATCGGCGCGGCCGGCGCGCCGGTCGCGTCGGCGCGCTGCCTCACCGTGGCACCGCACGGCTTCGCGGTGTTCGCGCGCTCGGCCGATCCGGGCCTCGACGGCATGCTGCCCCACGTCGACGCCACGTTCCGCTTCGGCCTGGTCGACACCAGCGGCGACATCGAGATCGCCTCGGGCGCCACCGTGCTCGACGCCGTGCGCTGGACCTCGGTGACCCCGGGCGTCGCGAGCCAGCTCGATCCGCGCCACCTGACGCCCGCCGACAACGACGACGACGCCAGCTTCTGCCCTGCCACCGCCGCCTACGGCGACCAGACCAACCTCGGCACGCCCGGGGCCGCCAACCGGCCATGTCCGTAGCGCGCGCGATCGCCGTCGTTGCCGCGCTCGGTGCGCCGGGCTGCGGCAGCGCGCCGGGCTGTGGGCCGCACGAGGCCATCGTCGACCGCGTGATCGACGGCGACACGATCGTCGCCGGTGGCGCCACCGTCCGCTACCTCCTGGTCGACGCCCCCGAGATCACCGACGGCCACGACGACTGCTACGGCGCGAGCGCCGCGCGGTTCAACGCCGACCTCGTGCTCGGCAAGACCGTCGAGCTCGATGACGACGCCGTCTGCGAGGATCGCTTCGGCCGCCGCCTCGCCTACGTCACCGCCGGCGGCAGGGACGTCAACCGGCTGCTGATCGAGCGCGGCTATGCCTGCGTGCTGCACATCCCGCCCGACGGCGATGCCCGCGCCGATGACTTCGCGGCGGCCGAGGCCGCGGCCCGGAGCGAGCGGCTCGGCCTGTGGGGCGCATGCGATCCGGTCCCATGCCGGTGATCGGCCGCAGCCGGGCCGGCCGCGGTCAGCTCGGCCCGCCGTGCACGACCAGCACCGAGCAGTGCGCGTGGCGCACGGTGCTCTCGGCGACGCTGCCCAGCAGCAGCCGGCGGAACCCGCGGTTGCCGTGCGCGCCGACGACGATCAGATCGTGGCCGCCGCGCTCCGCGGTCTCGGTGATCACGTGGGCCGGCGGTCCCTGGACCAGCTGGACCTCGAACGCGCCGCCGTGCTCGCCGACCAGCTTGTCGGCCTGGGTCTGCGCCGCCGCCAGCACCGCATCGCGCACCGTCGACCACGGAAACCGCGCCTGGCCGAGCAGCGTGGCGCCCCACGAGCCGGCCGGGAGCTGCCAGGCGTGGACGACGTCGAGCACGGTGCCCGGCGCGAGCACGGCCATCGCATTGCCGAGGGCCTTGGCGGCCGCAGGCGAGAAGTCGGTCGCGACCAGCGGCCGGGTGAACGGCGCGCGCACTGGCTCGCTGCGGACGACCAGCACGTCGCACGGCGCGCGGCGGATCGTGGCGTTCGCGACGCTGCCCAGCAGGAAGCGCGCGACGCTGCTGTGGCCGTGGGTGCCCACGACGATGAGCTCCGCCTGTTCGTCGTGCGCCGCCGCCGCGAGCACCTCGTCGGGCGCTCCGATCCGGCTGATCACCGCGGCCTTGAGAGCGAACGACTCGACCTCGGCGAGCTTGCCGCTGAGCCGCACTGCCTCCTGCGTTGTCGACCTCGGCGCCCTGGGCCTCGCTGGCCTGGGCGTGGACGAGCACCAGCTTCGCGCGATGCAGCAGCGCGATACCGATCGCGCGATCGAGCGCCTGGTCGCTCGGCTCCGACAGATCGCAACCGACGATGATCGTGGCGAGCGCCATGGCCCGGCGCGCGCTACCCGCCGCTCTCGTGCGTCAGCGCGGCGATCTTGTTCTCTTCCTTGGCCGCGTCGTCGGCGCCGGGCAGCGGCTTCTTCTGCTCGGTGATGTTCGCCCAGGTCGTGGCCGATCCCGCCTGGCTCTTGAGGTGCTCCGGCCACGATGCGGTATCCAGCTCGCTCGCCTTCTTGGCGCCGCTCACCAGCGCGTTCATATCCTTGTAGACGGCCCACTTGGCCGGCAGCTCGCTCTCCTCGAAGATCGCGGTCGTCGGACACTCGGGCTCACACGCGCCGCAGTCGATGCACTCGTCGGGGTTGATCGCCAGCGAGTTCTTGCCCTCATAGAAACAATCGACCGGGCACACAGCGACGCAGTCGGTGTACTTGCACTTCACGCACGGGTCAGCGACGACATAGGCCATGGCCGACTCTACCCATAATCGGGACGAAGCAGGAAGCGGTCGACGCCAAGATCGCGCGTGCACCTGACGCCGCCGGCGAGCGGATCAGCGCTCCGCCGACGCCGGCTCGATGTAGGGCAGCGCCGTCTGCGCCTGCGCCCGCTGCACCATCGCGACCGCGCCGATCAGCACGAGCGCCGCGATCACCTCGGTCCCCGCCAAGCTCGCATGAAAAAATCCCCAGGTGATCACAACGGCGACCAGCGTCTGCATCATCTCGAAGTAGCCGGCGGTCGAGGCCCGCGTCAGCTCGAGGCCCTTGAAGTAGATCAGCAGCGGTACACCGCCCGACAGCGTCGCCAGCAGCACCAGCTGCGTCACCGTGGTCCCCGGATGCGCCGCGGCCGCCGCGGTCCACAGCTGGTCGCTGTGGATCTCACCGTGCCACGCGATGATCACCGCCATCGACGCCAGACCGATGACCACGCGCAGGCCCGAGGCCAGGAGCAGCGACATCTCCACCATCACGCCGCGGCCGGCCACCGTCGACATGCCCCAGGCCAGCGCGCACAGCAGCGCGTAGCCGGTCCCTGCATCGATCGACCGATCGGTGAACGGCGTCAGCCCGACCAGCACCATCCCGGCGACCACCGCGAGCGCCGCCCACGGATAGAACATCCGGCCCAGCCGATCGCCGAACAGCAGGCACGCCGCCGTGGTCGACAGCACCGGCTGCAGGTTCAGCACGACGTTGACGATCGTCTGGTTGCCGCTCCTGAGCGCCTGGGTGAACAGCACCGCCCCGACCGCGGAGCCCGCGACCCCCGAGAACACCAGCCAGGCGAGCGCGCGCGCGGATACCCGCCGCAGCTCGCCGAGCCGGGGCAGGATCAGCGGCAGCGCGCACAGGACCAGGATCACGTGCTCCCAGAACACCAGCACGTTCGGCGAGAACACGTCGTTGAGCGGGATGCGCCACGCGCTCTCGGTACCCCACAGCCCCGCGCCGAGCGCGACGAGCCAGGGGCCGGCGGGATGCTCGCGGGGCGGGTTCAACGCCGGGCACGATACCATCGTGGGCCACTGTGAGCAGCGTCATCGTGCGGCGCCGGTGCCGCACACCGCGCCGATTGTCGGGCGGTGCTCGGTGTGCGAGGATCGCCGCGATGCGGTGCGCGGCCGGTGCCGGCTTGCTCCTGCTGGTGGGCTGCAACCAGATCTTCGGCATCACGCCGACCCAGAGCTGGGACGCTCCGGTCGACGTGATCGCCGACATGCCGCACGTCGCGCTGACCTGGCAGGTCGCGGCGACCGCGCCGTCCGGCGGGCCCGATCCGCTGCTCGCGTACCCGCCGTTCGCGGCCGCGATCGCGCCGCGGATCCGGCTCGCCACCCTCGACGGGCCATTCCAGCCTGCCGACTACTCGAGCGACCCCGCGACGCCGGGCTGGATCCAGATCCCGCGCGAGTACTTCACGCTGGATACGTCGGGCCACGCCGCGACGTGGCGGCTCGAGTACACGATGCCCGGCGGCGTGCCGCACGAGCTCCAGTGGACGCCGATGGACAAGCTCGCGCACCTGACCGTGCCCATCGTCGGGCGGCTCGACCGGCCGCCGGCGCCGAGCGGCGGCGGCTACACCATCACCGCCGACCTCCACACCGGCACGTACACCGGGCCGCGTCTGTTGACCACCGGGCTGTGGACCGAGGGGCTCGCGAACATCCCGTCGAGCGGCGCCCCGGTCGATTACGACTTCTCCAATGCCAACTCGCTGAGCGGCGCCAAGGGCCGCCCCGATCCGACGCAGGGCGACCGCGCGTTCCTCGTCGACTACTTCACCGACAGCTCCGGATCACAGGCCACCGGCTGCCGCGTCGCCTCCGGTTCGGCCGCGCTGACCGCCGTCGCGCTCCAGCCCGGCGCTCATACCGTCCAGACCGTCACCTGGGACGCCGGCCGCAGCATGGTGTCGAGCGATGTCGTCGGGATCGGCTTCGTCGGCCGCCTCACCACCAACCTCGGCATGCTGCACGGCACGTTCAGCGCCCAGCTCTCGACGCTCCTGTTCGGCGCCGCGCCGAGCACCGACTTCCCCGGCCTCACCGGGGCATCGCCTGCCCTGTTGCTGCCGGTGCCGGTGATGCAGACCCTCCTGCAGTGCCCCTACAACGTCGCGGCGCTGCCGAGCACCGCGCAACCCGCGCTGCTCGGCGGCTTCCCCACCGTCGTCCACGTCCAGCTCGTCGACACCCGCCAGATCCTCGGGGTCACGCTCGCCTCCGGGCTGGAGACCGTGCTGGCCTCGTCGACCGGCGGCGGCTTCAAGATGGCGTTCCCCGCCGCCATGGCCACCCAGATCAAGCTCGCCACGCCGACCCGCGGCGTCCTCGATCTCGGCGGCGCGGCCGACCAGCTCGCGGCCGGCGCGCCCTCCGGCAGCTTCACGCTCAGCTTCACCCCCGAGGCCGGCTCCGACGTGCGGGTCGACTACTACGAGGTCACGCTGCATCGCTTCATACCCGACGAGCTCACCAGCGAGCGGGTCTACACCGTCACCGCGCCCAGCGTCCGGATCGACGGTGCGCTGCTCGCTCCCTGAGCCGACTACGTGTTCGAGATCCGGTCCTACAAGGGCCACGTCCGGGCGCCGCTGGGCGACTTCGCGCCGATCGACTACCCCTACGGCGCGGCCATCGTGTTCACCCGGACGTTCAAGACATCCTAGCGTGTCCGGGATTCGTCCGAAGTTCGGACAACCCGTCCGCTGGCTGGACATTTCGGACAGCCGGCCCTGCGATCCCGCACGGTTGCGATGGCACACGACGTGGAATGCCCGTGCGCGGAGGTTTCCATGTCGCATTCAGACAAGTCGATCCAGGACAAGAAGAACAAGAGCATCGGCGAGGCCATCCGCGCCATCCACAAGCAGTTCGGCTCGGGCTCGATCATGCGGCTCGACGGCAGCGAGGTCCAGCCCGTCGAGGTCATCCCCACCGGCTCGGTCGCGCTCGACGTCGCGCTCGGCTGCGGCGGCCTGCCGCGCGGCCGCATCATCGAGATCTACGGCCCCGAGTCGTCGGGCAAGACCACCCTGACCCTGCATGCCATCGCCGAGGCCCAGCGCACCGGCGGCGTGTGCGCGTTCATCGACGCCGAGCACGCGCTCGACACCGACTACGCCCGCCGGCTCGGCGTCGAGCTCGAGGACCTGCTCGTGTCGCAGCCCGATTGCGGCGAGCAGGCGCTCGAGATCGCCGACACCCTGGTCCGCACCGGCGCGATCGACCTCATCGTCGTCGATTCCGTCGCCGCCCTCACCCCGCGCGCCGAGATCGAGGGCGAGATGGGCGACTCGCACATGGGCCTGCAGGCCCGCCTGATGAGCCAGGCGCTGCGCAAGCTCACCGCCCAGATCTCCCGGACGAGAACCGTGGTCGTCTTCATCAATCAGCTTCGCCAGAAAATTGGAGTCGTATATGGCAATCCAGAAACGACCACCGGCGGCAACGCCCTGAAGTTCTATTGCTCCGTCCGCCTCGACATCCGCCGCAAGAAGGCGATCAAGCGCGGCGACGAGACCATCGGCAGCGAGTGCAAGGTCAAGGTCGTGAAGAACAAGCTCGCGCCGCCGTTCCGCGAGGCCGACTTCGAGATCCTCTACGGCACCGGCGTCAACAAGCTCGGCGAGCTGGTCGACACCGCCGAGAAGCTCGGCCTCG
>VBLP01000010.1:21042-24505 GCA_005887925.1 Deltaproteobacteria bacterium
CAGCTGATCAAGCAGGCCCGCCTCGCCGCGGTCACGCCCTCCCCCGCCGCCACCGCCGCTGCATCCGGAGTCGCGTCATGACCGGCGAGCCCCATCCTGCAGGCCCTGCACCCCTGCTCGCGCCGCACCAGGCGGCCGTCTTGCTCGACGAGGTGATCTACGAGCAGGTCCTCGCCTGCATCGACCTCGACGCCCTGCACCAGCTCGAGCAGTCGCTCACCATGACCGTGGCCGACTTCGAGAGCGACGCCGATCGCGCCGCTGACCTGGCCAAGGCGCTGGTCGACCGCGCGCTGCTCCGCCTCCCCGACGACGTACGCCGCTATCTGCACGTCGTCGGGAGCCCCTTCGCCGGCTGCGAGCTATGCGACGACGAGGCCGGCCAGGCCGCTCGCCCCGCCGCCACCGGCGGCGCATCGTCGCGCCGCCCGAATCGCCTCAGGAGCTGATCGGCGGTCGACGACCGCGACCTGGTGCCGGTGGACGCTCATGCGCAATCGCTTCGATTATCTCGCCAAGCAGATCGGGCAGGAGGCGCTGAGCCCTTCCGGCACCACCGTTGCGCATGATGAGATCCACCCGGAGACTCAGTACGCCGACCTGCGTCACGAGCCCGATCTGGCGCGTCAGGCCGAGCGGGACCGTATCGGCCTCCTGGGCCGGTTGGCGGCTGCCCCCTGCGTCATCGAGGCCTACAGCGAGGCGCCCGACGCCGAGGAATTTCGAGCGTGCCTGTCGAAGCACCTTGCCTCCTGGCATGGTCGCGCACGCAAGACCCGCTCGGACAGCAGGAAGCGGCGAGAGCAAGGGCAAGCGCCTGCCGCCTTCGTCGACTCCTTCCTCTGGATCATCGCAGCCGGCGCTCCGACGATGCTTCTGACCGAGCTCGAGCTCAAAGCTGCGCCGGGATGGCCAGCGGGTGTATATCTGTTCGGCGGCGAGGTCCTCCGCGTGGGGCTCGTCGTGGCCAGCGAGTTGCCCCGCGACACCACCACTCTCCTCGTCCGCCTGGTGGCGGCCGGGCCATTGCTGGCGCAGGCTGTCAAGGAACTGGCGGCGCTTCCCGAGAGCGCGCACGAGCGTGCCGTCGCCGAACCAGTTCTGCTAGCGTTTCAGCACATGCTCGGGCAGAAACCGAGCCAGACCCCGGACGAGCAGGAGTTCATCGTGGCCATGCAAAGCAGCTGGAAGGATGCCCGCACCGAAGGACGTACCGAAGGACGTACCGAAGGACGCACCGAAGGACGCACCGAGGCAAAAGCCGACGCGGTGCTCACCGTATTGCGGGTTCGTGGCATCACCATGTCGGACGCCGCGCGCGAGCGCATCCTGGCCCAGAAGGATCTGTCCTGCCTGGAGCGCTGGCACGAACGCCCTCGAGACCTCTCGCGAGGTGTCTCGGGTCCGTCTTGGTTCGGCCCGCGATGGCCGTGCTCTACCGACAAGTTTCGACAGGCGGCGTGTGCGCCGCGGGAAGTCGAGGCATCGGGATGAACGCCCACCAGGCGATCAGGGCGATGAGGATGATGACCGACATGCAAGGGGGTACAGCACGGACCATGCGCGGCTAACTGGCAGGAGTCACGACAGAGCGCGCGCAAGCCATGCGCCGGCGCGCCAGGTTCAGGTGGGTCTTGCGCGTGGCAGGCCGACCGTTGGAACTGGGACGGGACATGGTAGGCCCACCGAATCTGCCCGCCGGCCGGGATACACCTCGCGCCGCCGCTCGCAGCGGCTGCGAGGGGGTATTCCGCTTCCGCAGCATTATGCGGCGGTATGCGGCTGATTGCCAGTCGACCGCGGGGTGGATGAAGTGGTCCACCAGGACCGATTTGTCCTGCAAGGCGCGGTGTCGACGAGAAGAACCGATGCGGTGACAGCGTCCAGCCTGGCGGACCTTTTCTCGCGGAGGTGTCCATTGCGAAGGACAAGCTCACGTAGTGGTTGGACCACTGGAAGGTGCGCTGCCATCCAAGCGTCGATTTCGACTCGGCATCGATCGATACTCCTGCCCCATGCCCGGAGACGGTTCTTCACGTGAGGATAGTCTCGCAAATGAGCGAGACTTCTATCGTCGGCTACTGGACCTCGGCGGCCAGGACGAGCTCGAACCGCTGCTCGATGAGGCGCTCGCGCTCATCGTGGAGGTGACCGGGGCCAGCACCGCATACCTGGAGCTGTACGACGATGAAGCCAATCGGCCGCGGTTCTGGAAGGGGTACCGCTGCACCGATCGCGACGTGGCCTCGATCCGCGCGTCGATCTCGCGCGGCATCATCGCGCGCGCGATCGGCGAGGGCCGGACGATCGAGACGCCATCGGCGTCGCTCGATGCCCGGTTCTCCGATCTGGGTAGCGTCCGCCAGAACTTGATCCAGGCCGTGCTGTGCGCGCCGGTCGGGGTCAAGCCACCGATCGGCGTGATCTATCTGCAGGGCCGGACGCGGCCGGGGACGTTCGCGGTCACCGATCGCGAGCGCGCGGAGCTGTTCGCGCGCCAGCTCGCGCCGCTCGCCGATCGCCTCGTCCGCCACACGCACCACGATCAGTTCGACCACACGCGCGACGTGCGCGAGCGGCTGCGCTGTCCGGAGATCATCGGTCGGTCGCGCGCGTTGGCGCAGCTCCTGCACTCCGCATCGCACGTGGCGCCGCTCGATGTCGACGTCCTGATCACCGGACCCTCGGGGACCGGCAAGTCGATGCTCGCGCGCGCGATCCACGTCAACAGCCCGCGGTCGTCCGGGCCGTTCGTCGAGCTCAACTGCGCCGCGATCCCCGAGGCGCTGATCGAGAACTAGCTGTTCAGCGCCGAGCGCGGTGCGCACTCGACGGCGATGCGCCGGGTCACCGGCAAGGTCGCGGCGGCGGAGGGCGGCACGCTGTTCCTCGATGAGGTCGCCGAGCTCACCGCCGGAGCACAGGCAAAGCTATTGCAGCTGCTGGAGACTCGCGAGTACCACTCGCTGGGATCGACCGCGTCGATCCGCGCCGACGTCCGGATCCTGAGTGCGACCAATGCCAAGCTCCAGGAGCGGGTGTCCGCCAAGCAGTTCCGCGAAGATCTATATTACCGGATGCACGTCGTGCCGCTCGAGGTCCCCGGCCTCGGCGAGCGCCGCGACGATATCCCCGAGCTGGTCGAGCACTTCTGCGTCGACACGTGCAAGCGGCATCGCCTGCCCCACCTCCCGGTGTCGCGCCGCGCGCTGGCCGCCTGCCGCGACTCGCCGTGGCCCGGGCACACCCGCCAGCTCGCGCACGCGATCGAGGCCGCGGTGATCCGCGCGAGCGGCGAGCGCTCGACCACGCTGCACGAGCATCACGTCTTCCCCAAGGCCTCGCGCGACGAGACCGAGGCGGTGACGCTGCAGCAGGCGACGCGCGAGTTCCAGAAGCGCCACGTCCGCGATGCGCTGCAGAAGAACGACTGGAACGTGACCGAGACCGCCCGCGAGCTCGA
>VBLP01000745.1 GCA_005887925.1 Deltaproteobacteria bacterium
GAGCGGCCGCATAACGATGGCTCTATTGGAGACAAACCTCATGTGCGCCCCTGGCTCGCCCTATCGACCCCGAGCATCCAGTGCTCAACGCGTTCGGCGTGTAGCGAGTCCCGAGGCGTCGCTCGCGACACGTTGGCCCAGCAGAAGCTGCCGCGCTGCCGCCTGCGCGTCGCCGTGGGCTACTGGGCGTGCCTGTCGCGCGGTCTTCCCTGAAGCTCGTGCAACCTCAGATTCCTTGATCGCCTCAGCAGCTCCTACACGGGAGCCGGTCGTCCCCAGTAACACCTGTCTCGCTAACTCCTGCGCATCGGCGGTTGGCCTGGTCACCTTGCCATCGCGCGGTGCGGATTGCGGGGCGGAGTGAGCAGTAGTGGTACCTGTGAGCAGTTCCCTCGCCTGCTGTTGAGCGTCGCCCGTGGAATCGGCTGCCGTGGCGGCGCCGATATGAATGACGAGCGCCGCTCCGGCGAGGGCCAGCGGGTTTTTGAAGAGCTTGGCAATGTGCAGTGACATGAGTGGTCTCCCGGATGTTGAATGTATATACATGTATGTGGCGGACAAATTGTGTGTTGAATGCTTCTATTCAAGGAATGAACGGGATCAAGCCGAGGAGAGTCTGCTGGCGGCGAGGTACGATGCTTTTTTCAAAGCTGCCGCTTCCGCCCGCCCCAAGCGCTTCTCGAAGGCCTCCTGCGCGGCCTCCCAGCGGGGTTTCAGTTTCTTCTGTAGCGCTTGCCCCTGGGCGCTGAGAGCCCAGCGGCGCTGCCGGCGGTCAGCACCGACAGTATCGCTTGCCAGGCCAGCCTTCTTGATGAGCGCCAACATCCGCGTGGCCGTGGTTTGATCAACGCCGAGAGCCTCCGCCAGCTCCGTTGTGGTCAGGTTTGGGGCCGAGTCGAGAAGCTGCAACGCCGTGAATTGCGTGGCATGCAGGCCGCTACCGGCGAGCATATCTTCGTACAGCACCGTTACAGCCCGGGCGGCTTGCCGCAAGGTTGCGCAGTAACAAGGTAGAGATAGCAAGTTCATGAGGGTACATTATATGTATCTACATGTATTGTCAAGTGCTGCCAATACGGTGAAGCTGCCTGGGCTCTCGGAACTCGGCCGGTCTTTGAACAACTGCCCAAGAAGACTTCCCGGGGCTGCACAAGCGCGCGTGAATTTCGCGTGATTCTCCTGTGCCCAACCGTGCTCTTTGGTGCCCAAATGGCTGCTACGCCGTCCCGTCCAGCAGATCTCATAATGCCGGGGTCGAGGGTTCGAGTCTCAAATCAGAGTGATAGCGCTCGGCGCCGAGATCGGCTGGCCTGCCGTAAGCGCACCGTAAGCGCGGAAGGTAGGCCTTCTGCCGATCTTGATCACTTGATCACGGAATCCACGTGTTCGCAGCTGCGCTTCTAAGCGCGCACCAAAATGCAGTTGAGATCCTGGGTGTGGTGCGGAACAGGTCACAGGTTCGCATCGGGTAGCCGCGATTCGCACTGGCGTTGCACACTCGTTGCGGGCGGCGAGCACCGCGGGCCGCGGCATCGAGTCCTCGGTCGCCAACCTGCGGGTCGCCATGGAGGATCGTCGCGCGACGCTCGTCTCATTGCTGAGAATCTGTATCAGCTGCTGCACTGAAATTGCACCGCGTAGAGGTGCCGCGCGCCATGCGCCCTAGACAAACAGCAACTTGCCCGCCGTGCAGACGGATACGCAATCCGATGGTCGAGAGGGACCAAGTCGTAAACCATCGGTTCCCCGGCTATCGGTGAAACGTTGATGATCTGGCCACTGCGCGGGGCTTTGATGTGCGGCAGCGCTGCGCTCGCGTTTGTTTCCCGTCGTGGACTAATTGGATCGCCGAGAAGCCAACGGAGACATCGAGTGGGCCGCCGGCAAGACAATGAACGGGCTTACGCTGGCCGCTCAAGTCGCGGGCGTGGCCTGAACGGAAGTGGGGCCCGGCTCGCGCTGAGGCGGCGCCCGGTCGCGTCGCGACGAGAGGTCCGGGCACAGGACGAGCTTGCCCTCGAGACCGCCCGCCTCGAGACGGCGGTGTGCCTCGGCGACCTCATCGAAGGAGATCCGCTCGGCGACACGCGGCCGGATGGCGCGAGTTGCCAACAGGCCGAAGAGCCGCTCCAGGTCCTCCCGGAACCAGGCAGGATGTCGGGCCCGCATCACGTTGATCGAGTAGAGGCGGGCGCGCTTGCCGCCAGCCAACCACTTCCATAGAGACTGGAGATACTGGCGCGCCAGCCACATCAAGATGGTGAGCGGGCGACGCTGCGGCTGCACCCTCGCCGTGTAGCCATAGACGCAGAGCAGGCCGCCGCGCTTGAGCGCCGTGAACGAGCGGCCATAGCCGTCCTTGCCGATGCCGTCGAAGACGACGTCGAACCCGCCCGGCACGACACGCGTGAAGTCTTCGCGTTGGTAGTCGATCGGCGTGGCGCCGAGCTCGCGGATCAGCGCCGCGTGCGAGCCGCGCGCGGTGCCCCACAGCTCCAGGCCGGCCAGCCTGCCGAGCACGAGCAGCGCCTGACCGACGGCGCCGGCGGCTCCCTGCACGAGCACACGCTGTCCTCGCCGCACCCGGGCCGCGCGGTGAAGGAGCTGGTATGCGGTCGTCCAGCTAAAGGTCAGCGCGGCCGCCTCCGCCGAGTCGACGCCCGCCGGCACGCGGGTCAGGCAGTCGGATCGGAGCGTGCGATAGGCGGCGTTCGACCCGAGTACCGTCATATCGGCCACGCGGTCGCCAAGCTGAAAGCCGCTCACGCCATCGCCGAGCTGATCGATTTCCCCGACGACGTCATAGCCCAGCACGAATGGCGGCTGGCGGTGCATCGTTTGCGGGTAGAGGTGGCGCCGGATCACCACGTCGGTGTATTCCACGCCCGAGGCGAGCACGCGGACCCGCACCTCGCCGCGGCCGGCCGTCGGCAGGGGAGCGTCGACCACCTCCAAGCCGTCGGGACCACCGAAGCGCCTGACTTGAACAACCCGGTTGCGCGCCTCCAAGACGGCAGTTCGCGGAATTGCGGAGGCTGCCCCTAGCCCCGGTGCGTTGACGCTCTTTGTGTCGTTGGCCAGTGTCATGCCACTAACCCGTCCTAGCCCTCGCGGGTGGTGCGTGTCAGGCTAGCGGAAGCGTCGTCACGTAGCATCGGGGAAGATACCGACTACTCGTGCGGGTAGTGTGTAGGGGCCTGATGGCGGACCCGGATTTCCAGCTGGGTTCAACCGCAATGCGTGTGTTCCCGCCAGGCCGGGTCGCAATTCATACGCATTGCTTGCGGGCTGCGGTGCACAACCTCCGGATTGCTGACGCGCGGCACCCGTCTATTGCGGTGGAGTTTCGTGGTCATGGCGGAGGAGACCAGGGTTGCCAACGTTTCCGAAGTCGATTGAGAAAGATTCCGGTAATACGATCGCATCGCAGCGTCGGTCCCCTCTGACGTTCTTCTTGCTGGTTTTCGCTCTTTCCATTCCGTTCTGGTTGATCGGCGCCGTGACCGGACTACAGCTTTTGCCGGGCATTCCGGTGAGCTCGCTCATGGTTCTCAGCCCGATGACCGCAGCATTGATCCTCGTGCACGGAGAAGACAAGACTGCAGGCGTGATTCAACTGCTGAAAAGATCTTTCGATTTCCCGCGAATCCGAGTGAAGGTCTGGTACGCACCCATCGTACTTCTGATGCCCGGCGTGATGGTCTTGTCGTATGGACTGACGCGCCTGATGGGGTCGCCGCTTCCTGCTCCTCAGTTTCCGATTCTGGCGACGCTTGCGATGCTCGCAACGTTCTTTGTTGCTGCTCTGGCTGAAGAGTTGGGCTGGACGGGATACGTTCTCGACCCGCTGCAAACTCGCTGGAATGCGCTGCAGGCGAGCCTTGTCCTGGGGCTGGTGTGGGCTGCCTGGCATCTCGTTCCGTTACTGCAGGTCCACCGCTCCACAACCTGGATTGCCTGGCAGTGCCTCAACATTGTCGCGATTCGAGTTCTTTACGTCTGGCTCTATAACAACGCCGGCAAGAACGTTTTCGTCGCCGCGCTGTTCCACACCATGCAGAACGTCAGCTGGATGCTTTTCCCAGACTACGGCTCACACTACGATCCGCGTATGGTCGGTTTGATCACTGCATTCGCGGCCGCAAGCGTTACGGTCATATGGGGGCCACGAACGTTGGCTCGGTACAGAAATGCCTGATGAACTAAAGGGACTCTACAAGTTCGGGGGGAATAGCGTTCATGCTCAGCGGTCTTCTATTCCTATCGAGAGACCTGGTGGAGTTCACGACAGGTCGGCCACCTTCGAACGGAGCGGAGATCCCCGCCTGGATCGCATCGCGGAAGTTCGGTGTCGCGATGACCAGCGAGATCCTGTTCTTCGCGCTAGTGTTGAATGCAACGGTTTGCCATGCGACGGCATCGGAACCTCTGTAGCAACAAGGCCGCCGGCGGACCCCGACCTCGAACTAGAGAAGGTCGGAGGTCAAGCTTAAACTAGCGCCCCATTGGGCGGGGCTACAAATCCAACAGGAGGTCGTGACGTTCAAATCGTTTGTGTTCGGCGTCTTCGCGACAATTGTTGTCGCTCTGCTATGCGGCTACATCGTTCTGCGCCTGGGGCTCGTTCCAGCCAACGCCGATACCAGTCCCGGCTGGCTGGAAGCGTGGGCGGCGGGAACGTCGCTTGATGCGACTCTCCACCGCGATGCGCCGAAGGGTGCCAATCCTGTCCCGTTGACGGACGACAATCTGATAGTCGGCATGGACCTGTATGGGCGGCACTGCGCGCTCTGCCCGGGTTATTGAGCAGCACACATACGGAAGACGTCATGGAATTCAAGAAAGGGCCGAACCGACGATTTTATCGTGATGTTCTCTAGCGCCGGCGGGCGTGGCGTCCGGGCAGTCAAGGGATGAAGGTGGACCCATCGGTTTTCGAGACGGCTGAACCCGAGGTCGCACGCGACCGCCCCGCGATTTTCGATTTCAGCTCGTTCACAGGGCTGAACGAGCTCACCGTTCGCGAGCGCCTTTCGGCAGACGGCCCAAACGAACTGCCCGCGAGTAAAGTGCGCGGCGTACTCAGTATCGCGCTCGAAGTGGCTAGGCAGCCGATGTTCATACTGCTGGTTGGGGCTGGCGCTCTTTATCTGGCGATGGGTAAGCCCGGGGACGCGCTCGTGCTTCTTGGGTTTGTTTTCGTTGTCATGGGCATCACGATCGTCCAGGAGCGCCGCACCGAGCGGGCTCTCGATGCCCTGCGGGACCTATCGAGCCCGCGCGCGTTAGTTGTGCGCATGGGACGGCGACAGCGAATTGCCGGAAGGGAGGTGGTGAGGGGAGACATCCTCTTGCTCAACGAGGGTGATCGCGTACCGGCCGATGCGATCCTCAGGCGCTGCAGCAACCTGAGCGTTGATGAATCATTTCTGACGGGCGAATCTGTTCCGGTCCGAAAGATGCCCTCCGACAGCGCGCTGCAGCTCGACAGGCCGGGCGGCGATGAACTGCCGTCAATATTCGCAGGTACCTTGGTCACGTCCGGCCAGGGGATCGCTGAGGTCGTGGCGACAGGGGTGCGCACTGAGCTCGGGAAAATTGGTAAGGCGCTGCAAAAGATCGAGCCCGAGCCTACCCCGCTGCAACGGGAGACCGGACGAATCGTAGGTATCCTGGCGAGCCTCGGCCTGGCCGCCTGCGCTGCCGTTGCGGTCGGTTATGGACTCACCCGTGGGGGATCCTGGCAGGTCTGGAAGGACGGACTGCTCGCCGGTATTGCGATGGCAATGGCAATTCTGCCGGAGGAGTTTCCGGTCATACTGACAGTGTTTCTCGCGTTCGGGGCCTGGCGTATCTCGCGCAGCCGAGTGTTGACCCGTCGGCTGCCGGTCATCGAAACATTAGGCGCGGCCACTGTCTTGTGTGTCGACAAGACGGGAACTCTGACTCAGAACCAGATGACGCTGCGGGTGGTGGCAACCGAGGCGGCTGCGGTTGAAGTGGACGAGAGCCTTCGTAGCGTCTCGAACGGACTGGACGCTGTCTTGCAGTCAGCGGTACTTGCCAGCAAACCGGACCCATTTGATCCGATGGAACGGGCGCTCCAGGCGGCGCGTGACCGGTTGCTGCCAGGGGCCAAGGATGCTCAGCGCGATTGGGAAATGATCCGGGAATACCCGCTGACGCCGGAGCTGCTCGCAGTAAGTCACGCGTGGCGATACGGACATGAGAGCTCGGTCGTCATCGCCTCCAAGGGAGCGCCGGAGGCGATCGCCGAGCTGTGCCGTCTCTCCCCGGATCGGCGCGCGCATCTCAGCGCCCAGGTGAAGCAGCTCGCCTCGCGCGGTCTTCGTGTCCTCGGCGTAGCCCGAACCGAGCTTCCTGCTCGAGAGCTGCCCGCGGAACAGGCGCAGCTTGTACAGCAGTTCCTGGGGCTCGTGGCTTTCGAGGATCCCCTGCGCAAGAGCGTTCCGGCAGCCGTGGCCGAATGCCGCGCAGCCGGTATCCGTATCATCATGATCACCGGGGACTACCCCGAAACCGCCTGCAACATCGCCCGCCAAGCGGGCCTCAGCCGCCCCGAGTCGGTCATCACCGGGGGAGAGCTCGAGGGCATATCGGACGCCGAGCTCGCAGACCGAATCCGGCTGACTCAGGTCTTCGCACGCGTCGTCCCGGAACAGAAGCTGCGCATCGTGAGGGCGCTGAAGGCGAATTCCGAGGTGGTGGCGATGACCGGCGACGGGGTCAATGACGCTCCGGCATTGAAGGCCGCCCACATCGGGATCGCCATGGGCGGAAGAGGTACCGACGTCGCGCGTGAAGCGGCATCGCTGGTCCTGCTGGATGACGATTTTTCCTCGATTGTAGCCACCGTGAAACTCGGCCGACGAATCTACGACAACATTAAGAAGGCGATCAGTTTCACTATCGCGGTCCACGTCCCGATCGTCGGGCTGTCTATTGCGCCCATCTTGCTGCCCGGCTGGCCGCTGCTCTTGCTACCGGTGCATATTGCGTTCCTGGAGCTGATTATCGATCCGTCCTGTTCCCTGATCTTCGAGGCAGAGGAGGCTGAGGCCGACATCATGAGTCGCCGCCCACGAAGCGCGGCAGAACGGCTCTTCACCGGGCGAACGGTTGCGACTGCGGTCCTTCAGGGATTGAGCGCGCTGGCAGTGTGCCTCCTGATCGTGTTTCTGGCCCGCCCGGGCCACGGGCCAGACGCCGCGCGCGCGCTGTCGTTCGCAGCACTTGTTGTGTCGTTCCTGACGATCATCCTCGTCAATCGATCGTGGACGCGCTCAGCGCTGAGTATGATGCGTGCTCCGAACCGCGCGATGTGGTGGGTGCTTGTGGGAGCCGCGGTACTGCTCGGTGCGATTCTGACCGTCCCGGCACTACAGAGGTTGTTCTCCTTCTCACCCCTCCACGCGGATGACCTTGCGGTTAGCCTGGCCGCTGGCTTCCTCTGCCTCCTGTGGTTCGAGTTCTTAAAGCGATTTCGCGGGCTCAAAGCCTCTCAGTGCTGAGCGCTGGAAAGGACTGGACCCGAAAGGCATACCGGTGCGACGATCAATTGCGTGTCAGTGTGCACGGGTACATGAGCCGTGGTTTTGAGGCTATTCGTGCCGCGTTCATGGAGAACTTCGCGCGACGGCGCCTGCAGGAGTAGCAACATGAATTCACGGGTCTGGCGGGGGTTCATATTCGCCCTGGTCCTTGGGGGGACAATGCCGGCGGTGCATGGCGAAGAGCTCGCCAGTTATCGCGGTGCGCAGCTGTACAAGCGATTTTGCGCGAGTTGTCACGGTGACACGGGAAGGGGTGATGGACCGGTCGCGCCATTCTTCAAGGTATCGCCGCCCGATCTGACCCGCATTGCCAGGCGACATGGCGGGGAATTCCCGGCGGGGCAGGTGCGCAAGATTATCGATGGCCGGGAGGTGCCCGCTCCACATGGCGCACGTGAGATGCCCGTATGGGGGCTCGAGTTCTATTTTGCGAATCCGAATAACCCGCAGAAAGCGAAAGAGGCGGACGTGCTCGTTGGCAAGCTGGTCGAATACGTCCGCTCGCTGCAGCAATGAATCTCGCCCGCTCCCGGTTACTCTCACACGGACGCTGTTCCCTCTCTCCATAGGCTAGCTGTTGCACCGAGCGGTTGAATCCACAACCCATTGCGGTCGTTCGCGACCGCCCGCTTCGGGTAGGCCCTTGCAGTCTGCATGTCTGCCTCCTACATCTGCGCTGCGAACCCGGCGCGGGCGAGATAAAGGCCAAGGACGAGAACGATCGCGACCGCCGTGTAATAGGCGGCCCCGCGCCGGTCCATGCGAAACTTTCCACCAATTGTGCGCGCGAAGGCGATCGAAATCGTGAACACACTCCTGGCCCAGGGATACGATGAGGGCAAGTCCATTCGAATTGGCATCACGCAAGCGAAGCGATGGGCGAGTCACACAGTTGCTCCAAGACGGAAATGGCTGATCGCACGATTCGTGGGCCTGTTGTGCTTGCCGTGAGGGAAGGCAGGGGCTTATGAGCTGGAATCGCATCATGTTCGCGGTCGGCGCGCCAAGCGGCGCCGAGGCAACCGCAATGAGTAACGCGATGCGCGTCCGCCCAGTTAGAAGGCGAAGACGTGAGCCTATTGGGTGACGTCGCAGGATGAGGGCACAGTCTGGCTCGCGGAGAGCTTGCATGTATCATCACGCGTGGGGTCCGTCCTGGCTGATCGTTGCAGTCATCGCAACAGTGCCGTTCTGGCGTATCTGTAAGAGAGTTGGGTATTCGCCTTGGCTCAGTCTGCTAATCCTGCTGCCTTTGGTGAATTTGGTCTTTATTTATTACGTTGCGTTCGCGGAATGGCCGTCGGAAAAGAAGACCGCCGCTCCATGATGGCAAGCAATGAGTGCGCCCAAAACTCACTGGTTTCGAAGAATGGTACTGAACGGGTTACTCATCTGCGGCTTTCTGTCTTCGCTGCTCTACCTCGCAATGAATGTCATTGTGCCGATGTTGTTCGAGGGCTACAGCTTGGCCTCTCAAACGGTCAGCGAGTTGTCCGCGATCGACGCTCCGACGAGACCGCTCTGGGTGTTGCTGGGCACTGGCTACTCTGTGCTTGTCGCCGCCTTCGGATGGGGCGTCTGGAAGTCAGCCGGCGGGAACCGACCCCTGCGCGTCGTCGGCGCTTTGATGCTCTTCGATGGAATCGTGAGCCTGTATTGGCCACCGATGCACCTCCGCGGAGCTGGGTTCAGTATGACCGATAAGATGCATATCATCTGGGCGGCGGTGACCGTTTTCCTGATGACCCTCGCGATTGGATTCGGGGCAGCGGCATTCGGCAAACGGTTCCGTTTCTACTCCATCGCGACTCTGGTGATCCTTGTGGTGTTTGGTGCGTTGACCGGAATGGAGAGCCCCAGGATTGCAGCAAATCTACCCACGCCGTGGATAGGAGTTTGGGAGCGCACTAGCATCGCCGCTTTCATGCTCTGGGTACTGGTACTCGCCATGATTCTGTTGGCCGATCAGAGTTCGGCGGCCGCACATGGTCCTAGCAGGAGGAGCGGTGCCAAATAAGTTGGGCGGATCACCCGAAATGTCCTCTCGCAAGGCGTTGCAGCGGACCATCTTCGGTCGAATCAAGGAGTCACGCGGAGGGCCGCGGTGTCGCTACGAATGGCTCAGAGTAGGGTGCACGAATTTTAATCCGATGGTGAAGGTGCCTGGGCTCTCGAAACTCGGCCGGTCTTTGAACAACTTCCCAAGAAGACTTCCCCGGGCTGCACAAGCCCGCGTGAATTTCGCGTGATTCTTCTGTGCCCAACCGTGCTCTTTGGTGCCCAAATGGCTGCTACGCCGTCCCGTCCAGCAGATCCGTAGTAAAAAGATGTGCCTACAATCAGATACCTACCACCAAGCGGCGAGACCCCGATCCTTCAGGCCGGCACTCATAATGCCGGGGTCGAGGGTTCGAGTCCCTCCCTTTCCACCCATCAAATCAGGGTGATACCGAGCGGCACCGAAAGAGGGTGTCCGCCGTAAGCGCACCGTAAGCGCAAGAATCGCCCCTTCTTTCGTTTTTGATCGGGAAAACCAGGCGTTTTCGACTGCGCTTATAAGCGTAAGTCAAAATGCACCCGAGGTCTTGAGGTCTTGAGACCATACTGCCTGCGCTGGCGCACTTTGGCGATCACCCGATCACCCTAACGCCCGCCGTATCTGCTTGTGCCGTGCTTGCCGTCGGTCATTGGAACAAGCAATGTCCGGGGACTACTTGGGCCGTCGCGCCGCCCGCCGATTCGGGGGCACACCTCTTTGGTGCCTCGTCACGGGCTTCGTGGTGTCGGCTGCCTCAAACAATTGCCGAAACCCGTGTGCCAACAGTTCGACGGTCTTCCCCAAGGCGCCGAGTTGCGCAACCCGGACTATCGCGACGGATCGGTGCAGTTCAAACGATGGGGGATGCAATACTTTCACGGGATCGATTGAATGATTCCTGGCAATAAAGCGAGCGGGTAGCAGCCCAACACCATAACCGGACTGAACGAACGCCAGCTGCATATGCATGTTGTGGATTTCAGCCGCAATCATTGGGGTGAAGCCGGCACGCTCCATCCGATCGATGAGGCTCGC
>VBLP01000746.1 GCA_005887925.1 Deltaproteobacteria bacterium
GCGAGTCGATCCCCGCGATCCTCGCCGGCCGCGACATCCTCGCCGGTGCCCAGACCGGCACCGGCAAGACCGCCGCGTTCGTCCTGCCGATGCTCCAGATCCTCAACGCCGAGCGCACCCCCGGCTGGAAGTCGAACGGCGCCCCCGAGCCCGGCCGCGATCCTCGCGACCGGCACGACCCACGCGGCGCCGCCCATTCGCCGATCCGCGCCCTCGTCCTCACCCCGACCCGCGAGCTCTGCCTCCAGGTCGAGGAGAGCGTCCGGACCTACGGCGCCCACCGCCGGATTCGCTCGGTCGCGATCTACGGCGGCGTCGGGTATGAGCCGCAGAACCGGGCGCTGCGCGCCGGTCCCGGGATCGTCGTTGCGACGCCGGGCCGTCTGCTCGATCACATCGAGCAACGTCACATCGACCTTTCGAAGCTCGAGATCCTCGTTCTCGACGAAGCTGACCGGATGCTCGACATGGGCTTCATCCGCGACATCCGCAAGGTCATCGCGCTTCTCCCGGCTGTCCGCCAGAACCTCCTCTTCTCGGCCACCTTCTCCGACGAGATCCGCCAGCTCGCGTCGGGGATCCTGCGCGATCCGGCGATGGTCCAGGTCACGCCGCGGAACACCGCGACCGAGCTCGTCACCCAGGTCGTCTTTCCGGTCGACCGCGAGCGGAAGCGCGAGCTCCTCTCGTCGCTGATCCGGAGCGGTCGGATCGAGCAGGCCCTCGTCTTCACTCGAACCAAGCACGGTGCCAATCGCCTCGCGGAGCAGCTCGGCCGGGACGGGATCAACGCCGCGGCGATCCACGGCAACAAGAGCCAGGGCCAACGAGTCCGTGCCCTCGATGACTTCAAGGCCGGGCGGGCCGACATCCTCGTTGCCACAGAGGTCGCCTCGCGCGGTCTCGACATCGAGGACCTGCCGCACGTCGTCAACTACGAGCTGCCGATGGTCCCCGAGGACTATGTCCACCGGATCGGCCGCACTGGTCGAGCCGAGAAGACCGGCGATGCGATCTCGCTCGTATGCATCGACGAGGCGCCGCTCCTCCGCGACATCGAGAAGCTGCTCGGCCGATCGATCCCGACAGAGATCATTCCCGGCTTCGAGCCCGATCGATCCATTCGCCCCGAGCCGATCCGCCAGCGCTCCGCCGGCCCGCGCTTTGCGAATCCGTCGCGCGGTAGCGGACCGCGGCCGATCCCCGTGGCGCAACGCGGCGGCAGCGCCGCGCATCGTGATCGGGGCCTGGTCGGTGCCGGCATCGATCGCAGCCAGGGACCCCGACGTGACGGTCCCCGGCCGGGTGCGCCGGGCTCGCAGATCAATCGCGGCGGCGGAATTCCGGGTCCGCGCCGGCACGCGAACAACGGCGGCCCGCGACCCGGTCAGAGCGGACCGCGGCGGCCGGCTCCGGCCGGGACGGGCATCGGCAACAGCCAAGGCTCGCGATCGAGCTGGGCCGGTGGCAGCGATCGCGGCCAGCGAATGGACCGCAATGGCGACCCGCGCGGCTGGTCGGATCGCCCGCGGGATGACCGCGGCCGCGGACCGCGCGGGAACGGCGGTGGCGGCCAAGGCCGTCCGCAGGGTCCTGGCCCGCGCGGCTTCCAGGCACTCCCCGGCGAGCGGCTCGCCCGCGCCGAGCGCCGCGACTGACGCTCGAGCGACAGGACGCTGTGCGACGCCAGAGTTCTGGCACTCGACAGCGTGACGTTCGACCCGCCACGATCTCCTGCAATGGATTACCCCATGATTCTGATCAGTGTGTTTGCCGTTGGGCTGACGGTCAGCCTCGTCGGCACGTTCACTCGGCGTGGCGCTACTGCAATTGCGGGCTACAAGACGATGGCGATGGCCGTGGTTGCGTTTCCACTCGTATCTGCCGTCGCGCGTCTAGTCGACTCGCCCCTCCCAGCCGATGCGGCACTTGCTTGGCGAGCATTCGACCTCCTCTTTTCCGTGGTGGAGGTGTTCATCGCAATCGGGCTTCTTGTCTGGATCGTCCGCATGCGTCCGAAGACGGTCGACGATAAGACGCCTCAGTTCCCGAAGGCTGACTGACGACAGCGCGACGTCACGGCAGGGCCCGTGACAGAACGGTGACCCAAGCAGCCCGTTCGAACCTGTCGCGGCGCGACGAGCGGGCGGTATCCTGCCGCCGAGCCCAAGCCGACCGGCGGGGCGTGTGAGGAGGGGCAAGGACGCCCATGGACGCCCGGATCCTGCTCGTCGAGGATGACCCGTCGATCCGTGAGGTGACCGCGATCGGGCTGGGAGCGGCCGGGTTCGAGATCACGACCGCAGTCGACGGCGTCGACGCCCTCGAGCGCTTCCGCGCCGAGCCATACGACCTGATCCTGCTCGACGTGATGCTCCCGCGGCTCGACGGCTACGAGGTCGCACGCCAGGTCCGCCGGACGTCGACCGTGCCGATCGTGATGCTCACCGCCCGGGCCGACACGATGGATGTCGTCGTCGGCCTCGAGGCGGGCGCCGACGACTACGAGCTGCGCCTCGGCAACCTGGTGATCGATGTCGGCGGTCGGACCGTGACCCGGGACGGGACCGACATCCCATTGACCCGGACGGAGTTCGATCTGCTCATCGAGCTCATCCGGCACGCCGGGCAGGTCCTCTCGCGGGATGTTCTCCTCGATCGCGTCTGGGGCTACGACTACCTCGGCGATTCGCGCCTCGTGGACGTCGCGATCCAGCGCCTGCGCTCCAAGGTCGAGACCGATCCGGCGACACCGGAGCTGATCCAGACCGTTCGCGGCTCGGGCTACAAGGCCGTCCGCTGAGCGGCGCGACCGGCTGGCCCGGCGCGCCGGGCACCGCCTCATGATCCGCGGCGTCCGGGCCCGGCTCACCGCGACGATCGTCTTTCTCGTCGTCCTCACGGCGACGGTTCTAGGGCTCGCGGCGTATGTGTTCGTCGACGCCCGTCTCCACCAGCAGGCCCTGGACGATGCACGCGACCAGGCCCGGTTCGATCTTTCGGTCCTCGCCCCGACCCGCCTCGACAACCCGCCGACCGAGGAGAGGATCGCCGCCCTCGCGAACGATTTCCAGTTCCGCGACCTGCCGACGATCATCATCCCGACGGGCGGCGAGCCGTACAACTCGACGGCAGCCCTGGAAGGCGTCCTCGCGACGATCCCGACATCGGTCCGCGACCTCGTCGACGAGGGCCAGATCGCATTCTCATGGCAGCGGGTCGACGGGAAACCGAACCTCGTCATCGGCGGTCGCTCGGGCGGAACCGGTCCGGAGATCTACTTCTTCCACGACGTGTCGGCGATCGAGCAGGCCATCGATCAGCTTCGCCTGGCCCTCGGCGTCGGTGCGCTCGTGCTCGCGCTGGTTGCGGTCGTCGCCGCACGGGTCGTCGCCCGCGGTGTCCTCGCCCCGGTCGACGAGGCGAGCCGCGCAGCGGAGCTGATCGAGGGCGGCGATCTCTCGGCTCGCGTGCCGGTCACCTCGTCGGATGAGTTCGGCCAATGGGCCGATCGCTTCAACCGGATGGCCGACTCACTCGAGGACACGATCCTTCGTCTCGAGGCGGCCCAGACCCAGATCCGGCGGTTCGTCGCCGATGTCGCGCACGAGCTGAGGACACCCGTCGCCGCCCTGGTCGCAGAGGCGTCGCTGCTTGGGAGCCATCTCGACGCCCTGCCGCCCGAGGCGCGCCGGACCGGCGAGCTCGTCGTCCATGACATCGGCCGGCTCCGCGCACTCGTCGAAGACCTGATGGAGCTGTCCCGTTTCGATGCCGCCGGGGAGGAAGTTCGTCTCGCACCGATCGATCTCAGCCGCCTAATCCGCGACGTCGCCGCGGCCCGCCTGCGCGACGCAGTCCTCGAACTACCCGAGGAGCGGATCGTCATCGAGACGGACCCGCGGCGGCTCGAGCGGATCCTCGGCAACCTGCTCGACAACGCCCGTGAGCACGCGGCGGGGGCGCTCGTCGTCGTCCGGTTGCAAGCGATCGACGGCGAGGTCCGGGTCGCGGTCCTCGATCGTGGCCCCGGGGTGCCGCCGGATCGGCTGACCCGGATCTTCGAGCGCTTCTACATGGCCGATCCGAGCCGCCGTGGGGGGAGCGG
>VBLP01000215.1 GCA_005887925.1 Deltaproteobacteria bacterium
GAGATCCTTGCATCCAGAGATCGGACCCGGGCTGGCATCACCGCCCCGGCCCACGGCCTGGAGCTGGTCTCGGTCGGTTATGGCGGGCGTAAGATAGGGCCGCCGCACGGCGTTGAGTAGGTGTCCGTGGCCTCCGAAACCGCCACCGCGCAAGATCTCGAGCGCGAGCTCGAACAGGAGCACCGGCTGGTCGAGGAGGCTCAACAGGGAAACCTCGACGCCATGCGACCGATCCTCGAGCGATATGCCGCGCCGCTGTACAGCACGGTGATCCTGCCGCGGCTGGGCGATGCGGTGTCCGCCGAGGAGGTGCTGCGCGACACCCTGGCGACCGCGGTCGAGAAGATCCGGCGGTTTACCTGGCAGGGCAAGTCGATCTACCCGTGGCTGCGGCAGATCGCGATCAACAAGGTCTACGACGTTCACCGCCAGTCCAAGCGGTCGCGGCGGCTGGCCGATGCGATGGTCCACGAGGTCGCGGTCGAGTCGGACCCGGCGTCGCACGCCGACGCCCAGCTGATCGCCGACCAGGAGCGCCGGGCGCACCGCGACCGGATCGATCAGACCATGGCGCGGCTTGCGGATCGGTATCGCACGGCGATCGAGCTACGCTTGGTCCAGGAGCTGCCGCGCGAGGACTGCGCGCAGCGCCTGGGGGTCACGATCGGTACGTTCGACGTTCTCCTGTTTCGCGCGGTACGCGCATTTCGCAAGCACTTCGCCGGAGAGGCCTGATGGCGACGCAAGACGACGATACCCTCACGGGCCCCGTTCCCGATCCGGACGCCGAGCCGGCGCCGGCCGAGCTCGCGCATGCCCGCCGGTTCGCCGAGCTGGTCGACAAGACGCTGTCGGGCCGCACGCCGCCGGCGATGTCGGCCGACGACCGCGCGCTGCTCGAGGTCGCGACGGTGATCCGGGCGGCGCACGGCCAGCTCGCGCTCGCGCCGGGCCGGCAGCACGCGGTGGTCGAGGACGCGCTGCGCCAGGCGATCGGCGCGTCGCCGGCGAGCGCGTCGGTCGCGCCGATCGCACGGGCGCGGGCGCGGCGCTGGGCGCCGTGGATCGTCGCGGGAGCGAGCACGCTGGTCGCGGCCGCGGCGATCGCGCTGCTCTGGCTGCGCCGGCCGGTGCAGGTGCATGCGCCGGTCGCGCGCAGCGTGCCGGAAGAGTGGCGATCGCGCCCGGCAGATCCGCTGATCGGGCCGATCGCGCCCGAGCGCGCGGGCGACGCCGGCACGCGGATCGACGCGATCTTCGCCGACCGGCTCGACGGATTCCGCGCCCGGCACCTGGCGCGGGGAGGCAAGCCATGAAGTACGTCATCCTCGCGGTCGCTCTCGCCTCGGGGCTCGCCCTGGCAGGCGCGGGCCTGGCGGCGTGCTCGGCCGAGCGCGACTCCGGGGCGCGGAGCGAGCCGCGGCCGGCCACCCGGATCGCCGACCCGAGCGAGGCGTCGGACCTGATCGGCCAGGACCTGCTGATCGCGCTCGCCCAGGCCAAGAACTTCCACCACAAGGCCAAGGTCTACATGACCGACGGCAACCTGACCGCCGCGACCGCCTCGGTCCGCCAGATCCTGTCGCTGGTGTTCCCGCCGGGCGCCGCGGAGGCCGACGACGTCCGCAACGACGCGCGCGCGCTGCTCGCCAAGCTGCTGATGAGCCAGAACCAGCTCGACGAGGCGGCCCGGGCGATCGACGAGGGCATCGCGCAGAGCCGGCGCGAGAGCTTCTTCGTCGCCAACCTCTACACCGTGCGCGGCGAGATCCACCAGGCGCGCGCGGCAGCGCTCGATGCCACGGGGGAGCCCGGCAAGCCGGCGGCGGCCGACGAGCGGCACGCGGCGATCGCGGCGTTCGACCACTCGATCCAGATCAACGAGCGGCTGCAGAAGAAGCTGCTGGAGGAGCGATGAAGCGGGCGGTCGCGGGGCTCCTCGCGGTCGGCCTGGCCGCCGGCCTCGTGGCGGCGTGCGCCCGGACGCTCGAGCCGCCCGAGTGGCAGCGCCGCCAGCAGAAGATGACCGAGATCACGACGCTGTGGGCGCAGATCCGCGAGTGGCGCCGCGCGGCGCACATGGAGCTCGATCCGACGCCGGCGGACATGTTCCAGTGGCGCGGCCGGCCGGTGAGCGAGGCCGCGAAGGTCTGCCCGGATGGCCACGCCGTGCCGGCGTCCGGGACGTGCGGCGACGTCTGCAACTTCGCCGAGGCGATCTGCGACAACGCCGAGGCGATCTGCGGCATCGCCGACGAGCTCGGCAAGGCCGACCGCGATGCCCAGGACAAGTGCGCCAGCGCCAAGGCGTCGTGCCGCGAGGCCAAGCAGCGCTGCTGCAACTGCTCGGAGCCGGCGCCGTGAGGTGGACGCTCGCGCTCCTGGCAGTGGCCGCGGCGATCGCGACCGCGTGCGGCGGGGCGCGGCCGGCGTCCCCGGCAGCCGCGCCGATGCGGGCCGGCCCGGCGGCGGAGAGCCTGGCGCCGGCGCCGGGGGATCCGCGCGCCGAGATCGACGCGCTCGACCGCGAGATCACCGCCGCGCTGGCCCGCGCGCAGCTCGCTCCGCCCGCGATGGCGAGCTGCGCCGGTGCGAGCTGCCAGGCCGCGATCGCCGAGCCGTTCGCCACGCCGCAGACCAGCGATCCGGTGTGCCGCCCGGCGGCGAGCGAGAAGTGCAAGGACGTCTGCACGCTGTCGACGTCGATCTGCCGCGATCAGCAGCGGATCTGCGATCTCGCGCGGCAGCTCGCGGGCGATGACTGGGCGGCCAACAAGTGCACCAGCGCGCGGGCCAGCTGCCAGGCGGCGCACGACAGCTGCTGCAGCTGCGTGCTATGACCACGCGGCCGGCCGCACCGGCTGCATGTCGAACGAACCGACGATCCGGCCCGCCACCGCAGACCATCACGCCGCGATCTGGGCGCTGATCGAGCCGGTGATCCGCGCCGGCGAGACCCTCGCGTTGCCGCGCGACATGACGCGCGACGCGGCGCTCGGGTTCTGGATGGCGCCGGCCAACGACGCGTTCGTCGCCGAGGCCGCGGGCGAGGTCGTGGGCAGCTACTTCCTGCACGCCAACCAGCTCGGCGGCGGTTCGCACGTCGCCAACTGCGGCTACGTCACCGCGCAGCAGGCGACCGGCCGCGGCATCGCGCGCGCGATGTGCCGCCACTCGATCGACCACGCGCGCGCTCGCGGGTTCCGCGCGATGCAGTACAACATCGTGGTGTCGACCAACGAGCGCGCGATCCGGCTGTGGCAGGCGATGGGATTCGCGATCGTCGGACGGCTGCCGGGCGCATTCGCACATCCGGCGCTCGGCGACGTCGACGCGTTCGTGATGTTTCAGACGCTGCGACCGCAATGACGCGGTGACTGCAGTGTGGTGTACGAGCAACGTTCGCGGGCTCGCGTCGTGATTGCGTGGACACGGCGGTACCCCGACTGCAAACTTCGCCGAGGAATTGAGGAACTACGTCTTCCTCGGCGCAGAGCTCGGCGGCAGGCCGAGCGACCCCGCGTGCTACGACGAGCACGGACACGTGCTGTACGGCCGGCGTGCGAGATCGTCGGAGTTCCAGGCCGGCATCGCACGCCTCGAGGCCGAGCTCGCGCGGCAGCGCGTCGCGATGATGTGCAGCGAGGAGAACCCCGAGCAGTGCCATCGCCGGCTGCTGGTCGGCCGCGTGCTCGCCGCGCGCGGCGTCGCGATCGATCACATCCGCGGCGACGGCCGGATCGAGCCGGAGTCCGCGCTCGCGCGCGGCGACGATCGCCAGGGTGAGCTGTTCGACGCCGGCGCGTGGCGATCGAGC
>VBLP01000213.1 GCA_005887925.1 Deltaproteobacteria bacterium
AGTAGTAGTTGATCGACAGCTGATACGGACCCGCCTTCGGGTTGCCCGGGATCGCGAAGCACTCGGGGCCGTAGCCCGTCGTGATGTCGGCGTAGAGCTCGCCGCCCGACGCCAGCTGCTTGTGGCTGTACCAGGCGTGGCCGCCGTGCGCGTCCCGGATATGGAAGTCGACGTCGTTGGCGTCGGTCTCCCAGTACATGATGAAGCGGGTCGAGGGCCCGGCCGGCAGCGCGAGGCGGCGCCGATCGAGCTGGGCCATCACCTCGTCGCGCTTCCCGCCGTGCGCGAGGTACGCCGCGGCGATCATGCCGACGTCCTCGGCCAGCACGCGCTCGGCGCCGGCGAACCGGTTCGCCGGGTACTGCCGGTCGATCCCGTCGAGGATCGCCGCGAACGCCGCCGCGTACTGGCCATCGCGCACCAGCGCATACGCCAGCATGCGGTGGCCGGTCAGGTGATCCGGGCGCTGCTCGACCCCGCGCCGGTAGGTGTCGATGATCAGCGCGCGCTGCGCCTTGCCGAGCCGCTCGAGCCGCTCGCCGGCGAACCGCCGGAAGTCCGCGCGCGCCGGGTACAGGTCGATGATCGAGCCGTAGACCCGCGCCGCGGTCTCGAGGTCGTGCTTGGCCTCGAGCGCATCGCCCAGGCCGATCAGCGCCAGCACGTCGCCGGGCGCCTTGTCGTGCCACGCGCTGGCCGTGGCGAGCGCGGTGTCGGCGTGACCGGCCGCCAGCGCGCGCTCGATCTCGGCGAGCGGGCCGTGCAGCGCGGGCTTTCTGCGGTTGGCCGCCATCCCGTCGTCGTTGACCTCGTCATCCGGCGCGGCGATCTCGCTCGGCGCGCTCTGGACGCGCACGCGGCGATCCGCCGGCATCCGGGTCGGCTCCGGCCGCGCCGGCCGCGGCGCCGGGGGCGGGGGCGGTGCTGCCTGGGCAGGCGCCGGCGACCTCGGGCCCGGCATGTCCGGCAGCCGGACGTGTGCCGGCGCCGACTCGTCGCGGGGGGCCGGCGAGGTCGCCGCGGCGGTGCTGCTGCCGGCGCCGGCGCCGGCGCCGTCGGTCAGGTGCGCGTGCCCGACGTCCCCTCCCGGGTCCATCGCGGCCTCGGGCTTGGCCTCCTCCTGCAGCTGCCCCAGCCGGTCGTCGCGGCCCTCGCGCGCCAGCGGGTCATTCGTCGATTCCTTGTCGACCGCGACCTTCTCGGCCTTCTTCGCGTCGGCGCTCGGCTTCTTGTTCCTGGACTCGGTCGGTCGCGGCTCGGGGGCCACGATCTGCACCACCGGCGCCGCGCGGTGCATCAGCTCGACCCCGCTCGGACCGATCGCGAGGATGTCGGCGAGCGCCCTGCGATCGATGCCGTAGCGCGCGTAGTCGGCGTCGGACTCGAGCACCAGCATCGCGGTCTGGCTCGACACCACGCGGGCCGCGACCGAGCGCCGGACGATCTCGGCGCGCAGCTTGCCGGCTGCGTCTCCGGTCGCCTTCGCGAGCTGGTGATCGAGATCGGTGATCTCGGCGCTCGCGAACGCGCGGCCGAGCAGCGCCGGCGTCACCGCCACCGGCGACAGCGCCATGCGCGTCCCGGCGATCGCCAGCCCGAGCTGCTGGGCCTGCGCCGCGCGGCGGACGAACACCGTCACCTCATCGCCGGACTGCGCCGCGGCGATCGCGCGCGGGAACACCCAGCGCGCGCCGTCGGCCGCGACCGGGATCTCGGTGCGCACCGCCAGGCCGATCCGGCGCGCCGCCTCCCCCACCCCCTGATCGAGATCGAGGATCGCGCCGGTATGGGCGAGCCCGCCGTGCGCGAGCGCCAGCGCCGCCTCGTCATCGCGGATCCCGCCGGTCAGCGCGACGTCGATGCGGTCCACGCCGCGGCCGGCCAGCTGCTTGACCAGCGCGCCGAGCCCATCGGTCTTGACCCCCGCGGTGACCACGCCGTCGGTCACCATCACGATCCGCGACTTCGGCGCGTGCGCCGCCAGCCAGCTCAGCGCCTGGCCCAGGTCCGACGCGCCGAGCGCCTTGCGCGCGATCAGCGCGCTCTCGATCGCGCCGATCCGGTCGGCGCGGCCATCGTAGAGCGGCGTCGTGACCTGGTCGAACGCGACGACCTGCACCGGCAGCGCACCGCCGTACGTGCGGGCGAGCTCGTCGACCAGCCGGTGGATCGTCCGGGCCTGGCTCGCGAAGCCGAGCGCGCGCGAGGCGCTGGTGTCGACCAGGATCGTCACCGCCGCCGGGGGCGCCGCCGCATCGGGCAGCTCGACGGCACGCCGACCGACGAGCCATCGACCACGACGTCGCGATCCGGCGTCCAGTTGCGCTCGCTCAGCGTCTGCTCGACGGCGCCGCCCGACGCGCCGCGGACCTGGACCCGGACGTCGACCCGCTCGCTCCGCGCCAGCCCGCGCAGCGGCAGCGTGTAACGCCCCGGGCTGACCTCCTGCGAGTAGCTGATCACCAGGTGCTTGTCGGCCTTCGCCGGGATCGGAAACACCCGCGCCGAGAACTGGTTGCCCTCGGCCTTCTCGAGCAGCGCTGGATCCTGCCGCCGATGCAGGAAGTCCTCGTAGGCCCGCCGCGCGAGCTGCTTCTCGACCACCTCGGCCTCCATGAACTGGCCGTTCGCCTCCATCGCGAATCGCGACACCGCGGCGCCCGCCGGCAAGGTGATCGAGAACGTGCCCTCGCGGGTCCGCGCCTCGGGGTTGTGGAAGTAGAGGTGCAGCTCGGTGAACGCGAGCGGCCCTTCGACCACCGCGCTGGCATCGACTCGCGTGAGCAAGAGGCCGCTGCCGTCCGACGCCGTCAGCGGCCACGGCGGCGCCACCTCGCCCGCCGGCTGCTTCGACGCGATGAACAGCGTCTTGACCGGCGTGACCTTGCCGGCCGGCACCACCGGCGCGACCGGCGCACTCGGCCCCGGACCGGCCGGCGCGGCGACCGGCGTCACCGGCACCGCTGGCTTCGGCGGCGTGGACGGACCCGCATCAGCGGGCGATCCGGTACAGGACAGGGAAGCGAGGAGGGCAGCGACCAGAGCTGGCAAACGCATCGCTCCCTTCAACGCGCAGCTCGCCCCGGCGGTCTCGCCGCTGGATCCCCAGCAAGATCGAAGACCTCGCCGCCGCGGCACAGCGCCCACGCGCCGATGAGCTGTTTTTCGTCACTGCTGCGGGAAGTGGGCCCGCACCATCTGGAAGAACGTCCGCCCCGCCGGCTGATCCGGCTCGTCGCCGACCGTCCAGTAGGTGATGCCGCCGAAGCCCTGCGCCGCCGCGGCGCTCACCTTCTGCTCGAGCGAGCTGATGTCGTCGAAGTAGGCGTGGTTGGCGCCGACGTAGCCGTTGGGCGACCGGCCGGCGTCGTAGTGGGTATCCACATTGAATGGACAGCTCGCCATCTCGGTCGACGTCGTCGCGTAGCCCGGATGGTTGGCGATCCAGACCTTCAGGCCCTGCTGCGGCTCGCCGATCACCGGCTGGCCGTCGGGCCCCTCGACGCCGTAGTTCGGCAGGCCCCAGATCAGCTTGCCGACCGTCGCCCCGTTGTTGAGGCCCGCCATGAACACCATCGCCGCCTGCGCCCAGCCGAGCGGATCCACCGGACCGGGGTGGTTGGTGCCGATGCCGTGATAGTCGTAGCCCATCACGTGCACCTGGTCGCAGACGTTGAGCAGCGACGCGACGTCCCACATCGAATTCGCGTCGCTGTGATCGAAGGCGTCGACCGCGATCGACACGGTCTTGCCCAGCGGATGCAGCGCACTGGCGAGCTTGGTCATGAACGTCACCAGCTGCGAGCGGACCTGCGGATTCGTGCCGTCGTAGAGGTGCTCGAAGTCGATGTCGTAGCCATCGTAGCGGTCGGATTGCGCGAAGCCGACCAGCGTCGAGACCCACTGGTCCATCGCCGACGTGTTCGCCAGCATCTGGCGCACGATCGCGACCTGGCCGCCGGTGGTCGCCGCGACCATCGGGATCAGCTTGGTCCGCTTGCCTCCGTAGGTCGTGTTCGACCGGACCTGCTCGGACACGCACGGCGCGTACGTGCTGCGCGGGTTGCCGAAGCTCTCGCAGAACGTGCCGCCGCCCGTGCAGCAGTTGCCGCCGCCACCCGCATTGACCGACCACCACGTCGGGTGGACCGCGTCGAAGCTCGCCGCGTTCGCCGCGAAGTCGTTGAAGTACGGATCGGTCGTGGCGTTGTCGCCCACGCCCATCAGCCAGCCGCAGAAGTGGTGTCCGGGCGGCGGCGGGGGCGGCGATCCGGGGCCGACTCCGAACGTCGCCTGCGCGATCGTCGAATTCGCGTCGATCATCGATGCGATGACGTACAGCGGATAGACCGGCGCCTGCGCGCTGGTGTACTGCAGCGCGCCGTTCTTGTAGTACTTCGCGACTCCCGAGCTGATATCCAGCCTCATCACGTCACCGACCCCGACCAGGATGTCAGTGCGATAGCTATTGTGCTCGTAGACATCGGCGTGGCCGGCCTGCAGGCGGAACGAGAAGTCGATGTTCGCGGCGCCCTGCCAGGTCGAGGTGTGGCCCAGGCCGACGAACCGGAACCGGCTGGTCTCGTCGATCGTGAACTGGAACGAGGCATTGCCCGATGCGATCGACTGCTGCGATGCCGCGCCGGCGTCCTCCATGTCCGGCTCGCCGCCGGTCTTCTGCAACGTCGAGCCGGTGACCGTGGCGTTCACGAGGTTGACCCAGGTCACCGCGCCCGACGCCGCGCCGCTGATCTTGGCCTGGGCGATCGTCGAGCTCGCGTCGATCATCGAGGTGGCGATGCGCAGCGGATAGACCGGCGCCTGCGCGCTGGTGTACTGCAGCGCGCCGTTCTTGTAGTAGTGCGCGACGCCACCCACGACATCGAGCTTCAGTACATCGCCGACCGCGACCACGATGTCGGTGCGGTAGCTGTTGCGCTCGTAGACATCGGCGTGCCCGGCCTGCATGCGGAACGAGTAGTCGATGTTCGCGGCACCCTGCCAGGTCGAGGTGTGGCCGAAGCCGACGAACCGGAACCGGCCGGTCTCGTCCACCGTGTACTGGAACGCCGCGTCGCCCGACGCGACCGACTGCTGCGACACCGCACCGGCGTCCTCCATCTGATCCTGCCCGCCGGTCTTGGTGATCGTCGTGCCGCTGACCGAGGTATTGACCTGGTTGACCCAGACCACCGGATCAGTGGCCTCGATCGCTGCGCTGCTCTGGCTCAGCGCTTCGCCTTCACTACGACATCCTCCGACGATCGACAGGGCAACAAGCCACATCCAACCGGCTGCTCGCATATCCCGGCTCCTTGCTGGCGAATACGATGGCAACACCCACAGCAATGGACATGCCCGCGCGTCGCCCCGCCGGCGCGCCGGTCGCACTCGGCTTGCACGCGGCTATTGCGGCGGTGGCGCTCGCATGTGACGCGGCTGCGGCCGCATGCTGTCTGGCAATTCATGGCAGCGCGCCGACGTGCGCTCCCGCCGCGCGGCGATCACGCTAGCAAGCATTGCCGCGCCGATCATCACCGCGATCGCGCCGACCGACACCAGCGGGCCGATCGCGATCCACGGCGCCGCCAGCATCCTCGCGCCGGCGAACGCGAGCACCGCCGACAACCCGTACTTGAGGTACCGGAGCTGGGCGAGCGCACCGAACAGCACCACGTACAGCGCGCGCAGCCCGAGCACCGCGAACACATTCGAGCTGTAGATCACGAACGGCTCCTCCGACACCGCGAACGCCGCCGGGATCGAGTCGAGCGCGAACACCACGTCGGTCAGCTCGATCGCCAGCAGCGCCACCAGCAGCGGCGTCGCCAGCCAGCGCCCCGCGCGCCGCACCACGAAGTGATGCCCGCTGCGCTCGCGGGTCCACGGCAGGTGCCGCTCGAGCCAGTCGAGCATCCGGCTCGACGTCCCGTCGCCGCCGCGCAGCATCTTGAACGCGGTGATCACCAGGATCGCGCCGAACACGTAGGTGATCTCGTGCCAGCGATGCAGCATCGCCGCGCCGAGCGCGATGAACACACCGCGCGTGACCAGCGCCCCGAGGATGCCCCAGGTCAGCACGCGGCGCTGCTCGCTCGGCGGGATCCCCAGCGCTCCGAAGATCACCACGAACAGGAACAGGTTATCGACGCTCAGGCTCTTCTCGAGCAGGTACGCCGCGAAGAACTGCTCGGCCGCCGCCGCGCCGAACCACACCGCGACGAACCCGCCGAAGCCGACCGCCGCGGCGATCCACACCACGCTCCACACCAGCGCGCGGCCGCGCGAATCCACCCGATCGCCGCGGTGGGCGAACAGATCGATCGCGATCAAGACCAGCATGACGCCCGCCAAGAGGCCCCAGGCCCAGGCGGGTACGATGAGCTCGGACATGCCACCTCCAGAAGTTCACGTTTCGCGATGGACGATCAGCGAGACGCGATCTGGCGAGGCGGACGGAACACGACGACCTGATGCAGCCGGCCGCACGGATCGACGCGCGGCGCGACGATCTGCCCCAGCTCGCAGCGAGCCGGCACCACGAGCACGACCGGCACCACCGCAACCGCCAGATCCGGGTCCGGCGCGCCATCATCGATCAGCGC
This sequence comes from Deltaproteobacteria bacterium, assembly GCA_005887925.1. GTDB lineage: Bacteria > Myxococcota_A > Polyangia > Haliangiales > Haliangiaceae > JABFXX01. The sequence continues at coordinate 6,606 of VBLP01000213.1, forward strand.
AGCCACATCCGAGGCCGCGCTCGCCGTGGGCACGGTCGCACCTGCCGCCATCACGATGGCGAGCAGGATGGCCAGCACCCGGAGGTACATCCTCGCAATCTAAGTCCGGATCGCCGCGTGTCCACTGTGCGGCCTCACCCCGGCGCCGGCCAGCTTGTCGCACCGGGGCACACTCCGGTCTCAGCTCGCCTTCTTGGCCTTCTCCGCCTGCACCTCGGCCCACGTCACGACACGGTTTCGCCCCGTGTGCTTGGCGTGATACAGCGCCAGGTCCGCCCGTTCGATCAAGGTCGCGCGATCGCGGCCGTCGTCGGGGAATGCCGCCACGCCGACCGATTCGGTCACCGACAGCGGCCCCTTCTCGGTCTCGATCACCAGCCGCGAGATCTCGATCCGGATCCGCT
>VBLP01000747.1:0-1105 GCA_005887925.1 Deltaproteobacteria bacterium
CGCGGCACGCGATGCGCGGCATGGCCGACCCGCCGCTCGCCCGGCGCTCCGTCGAACGGCGCCGCGCCGGCGAGCAGCTCGTAGCAGATCACGCCGAGCGCGTAGACATCGATCGCCGGATCGGCGCGGCAGCCCGCGACCCGTCGCTCGGGCGCGGCATAGCCGACGGTCACCAGCGGCGCGAGCACGCTTCCGATCGGCGCGGCGACCCCGAAGTCGATGACGCGGACCGCGCCCCGGCGCGGATCGACCAGGATGTTGTCGGGCGTCAGATCGGCGTGCACCACGCCGGCGGCGTGGATCTGCGCGACCGCGGCACACACCGCAGCGGCGATCGCGATGCGATCGTCCGGCGGCGGCGCCGCGGCCCGCAGGGTCGGCATCGCGAGGTGCTCGAGCACCAGCGCCTCGCGCCCGGCCACGCGCGTCCGCCCGAGCAGGCGAGGCGCCGCGCCGCCGTCGAGCCGCGCCAGCACCGCCGCCTCCGCCGCGAGCGCCGCCGCGGCGCCGGGGCGGTCCTCGCGCGCCTGCTTCACCACCACGCGCACGCCGCCGGACCGGGCGGTGAACAGCTCCGCGGTGCCGCCGCGTGCGAGCGGAACGAGATCGTCGATGGCGATCACGGCGCGCAGGTCGGCTCCCCGGTGGGCGGGTTGCTGGCCGGCTCGGGGCAGCTCCCCGCGCATTGCTTGTTGGTGACCGACGACACCAGCACGACCAGACCGGCCGGGGCCGACGCGGTCCGGCACACACCCTCGGGCACGCACACGGTCTGGCAGGAGCCGCTGCCCGAGCCACTGCCCGAGCCACTGCCGACACCGCTGCCGCTGCCTCCGGAGCCGCTGCCATCGCCGGAGCCGCTGCCATCGCCGGAGCTGCCGCCGGTGGCGGTTCCGGTTCCGGTTCCGGTTCCGGTTCCGGTTCCGGTTCCGGTTCCGGTTCCGGTGCCGGTGCCGCTGCCCGCGCTGATGCCGCTACGGGAGCTGCTGCCGCTGCCGGAGCTGCTGCCGGTGCCGGAGCTGATGCCGCTGCCGGAGCTGATGCCGCTGCCGGAGCTGATGCCGCTGCCGGAGCTGATGCCGCTGCCGGCGCCGCTGCCGCTGCC
>VBLP01000747.1:1137-4423 GCA_005887925.1 Deltaproteobacteria bacterium
CTGCCGCTGCCGGAGCTGCTGCCGGTGCCGGAGCTGCTGCCGGTGCCGGAGCTGCTGCCGGTGCCGGAGCTGATGCCGGTGCCGGATCTGATGCCGCTGCCGGAGCTGATGCTGATGCCGGTGCCGGAGCTGATGCCGCTGCTGGAGCTGATGCCGCCGGCGACGACATCGCTGCTTGCGCTGCTGGTATCGGCCCGCACGCCGCCGACCGAGGCCATCGCATCGACGCTCGCGGTCGCGACGTCGTCGCGCGCGGCCGCCGCCGCTACCGTCGCGCCGCACGCGACGCGGCAGCAGCGATCGGCGTACACCCCGACGGTGGCGTCGACCCAGCTGCGCTCGTCGGGCAGCAGCACCGAGCTCGGCGTCTTCGCCGGCCCGGTCGCGTGGCCGACCAGCCGGACGTGCGTCGGTCCGGCGAGCGGCTCGGGCACGAAGCGCGGCAGGCCGATCGCGAACATCACGCGCAGCTCGCCGTCGCGCAGGATCTTGCGGACCTCGTCGAGGCTGTTGGGCATGGTCACCGTGCCGGCGGCCGTGAACGCGCGATGCCCCAGCGGCACCTCCGCGACGACCGCCGACGTCGGCACCGGCAGCACCACCGCCTCGGTCACGGTGTCGTCGCGGAACGCCACGCGGCACGCGATCACCGGATCGATCTCGCCCTCGATCACCGGCGTCACGACCCCGGATGCCGGCAGGATGCAGCGGCTCGCCGGCGCGCTGTCCGCGGTGCGCGCCATGCCCGCGTCGATCAGCGCGTAGGCATCGATGACGTCTCCGATCAGGAGCAGCGCGATGTTGTTGACCTGCCAGAACTTGGTCGTGCCGTCATCGTTCTTGCCGCACACCCCGGCCTGCGACAGCCCGACGTGGGCGAGCATGCCGGTCAGCCGGGTCTGCGGGCCGAGCGCCTGCGTGCAGGTCGCCTCCTCGCCGGCGCCGTCGAGGAACCCGAAGATGCCGCGGTAATAGCGATGGGTGAAGCCGAGCAGGTCGCGGTCGCGATAGATCTGCACCGACTTGGCCTGCCAGGCATAGAATGCCTCGCTCGTATTCACGATGCTCGCCGGCAGCCAGGTCGTCAGTACATCCTGATTGGCAATCTTGGTCCAGAACGCCTGCAGTACCTGGTAGTAATAGGCCACCACGCTCTGGAACGGATAGCTGTGGCCATCGGGCGCGAGCATCGCCGGCGCGGCGCCGGCGCAGTTGCAGCCGTCGATGCCGGTGCGCGCGATCGGCGAGCTCGCCACCGGCCCTCCCGTCGACGGTGCGCCGGCCTCGGGGCGCTGCCCGGGAGAGCATCCCAGGACCACGGCGGCCACTACGATCAGACTGCGTCGACACGACATCGGGTACCTCGGTTGTCTCGCGGGGAGGCCCGCGCAGCGCAGATCACGGCGACACGGCGCGACTTCCATGGATCGATCGAAGCAAAGACTTCGTCGCGAGGGAAGACGTGTCATCGAGTGTCAGTCTCGCTGACCGGCGCCCGAGGGCAATCACCACCGGTCTCGCGCCATCGATCGCGCCGCGCGCGTATCACCGCGCACCGAGCGCCGCGCCGGTGTGGCGCGCAGCGGCACGCGCGCCGTGCGACGATGCCCGCGATGACCGCGTCCAACCCGGTGATCGACGATCGCGACGTCGAGCTGATCCTCGAGGAGGTGCTCGATCTCGACCGCCTGCTCGGACTGCCGTACTTCGCGGATCATGGTCGCGACACCTGCGAGATGCTGATCGCCGCGGCCCGCGACCTCGCGCGCGATCGCCTCCGTCGGCGGCCTCACCGCCGAGCTCGCCGGGCGCGGCCTCGCCGGCTCCGCCGAGGCCATGGTCCTGCACGCCACCGACTACCTCGACCTGTTCTCGACGGTCGTCATCGCCTGGCAGTGGCTCGAGCTCGCCGCGATCGCCCATCGCGCGCTCGCCGGCCCCTGCCGCGCGGCCGCGCGTCGCGCGACGCCGGCTACTACCGCGCCAAGCTCGCCGCGGCGCAGTACTGGATCCGCACCGAGCTGCCCCGCATCGACCACCTCGCCGCGCTGTGCCGCAACGGCGAGGACTCGTACGCGCGCCTCGATCCCGACTGGCTCCAGCTCACCGCGGCGCGGTCAGCGCCTCGAGGCGGACCAGGTACGCCATCGCCGCGGCCGGCGACTCGCCGCACATCTCGGGGCCCGGCGCCAGGCTCGCGCACACCCGCGGCCGGTCCGGCGAGCCGAACAGCGCGCACGCGATGTCCGCCGTCAGGTGCGGGCAGCGCACGCCGGCCGGCTTGCCGTCGGGCAGCGCCGGCGGCGACGGCGAGATCGAGGGAGCGATGCAGCACGCACCGCAGCCGGGCCGACACGCGGACATGTCCCAACATACCCGGTTTCGTACCGCCTGCCCCGGCGCGCGCGGGCGGGTCGGGTAGGATGGGCCGTGGCCAAGCGGCTCTCGCCCAGCGACGCGATGTTCCTGTACGGCGAGTCGCGCGACCAGATGATGCACGTCGCCGGCCTGATGCCGTTCACGCCGGCGCCGGGCGGCTCCCCCGAGCTCCTGCGCGAGCTGATGCACGAGCTGCGGACCGCCCCGGTGTCCGAGCCGTGGAACCTCAAGCTGCGCTCGCCGGACCTGTTGTGGAACCCGCTGCAGTCGTGGACCGAGGAGCCCACCGTCGACCTCGAGTACCACGTCCGGCGCTCGGCGCTGCCGTCGCCCGGCGACGAGCGCGAGCTCGGCATCCTGGTGTCGCGGCTGCACGGCAACCACGTCGATCTGCATCGCCCACCCTGGGAGTTCCATCTGATCGAGGGCCTCGAGCGCGGCCGGTTCGCCTGGTACGTCAAGATCCACCACGCGCTGGTCGACGGCTACACCGCGATGCAGGTGCTGACCAACGCGCTGTCGCGGGACCCCGACGAGCGCGATCGCCCGCTGTTCTTCTCGATCCCGCCGCGCAGCCGCGCGCGCGCCGAGCCGGACGCCGACGCCGGCTCGCGCGGCATCAACTACCCCGAGCTGGTCGCCGCAGTGCGCGAGCAGTACGGCGCGTCCAAGACCGTCGTGCGCGCGCTGCTCAACGTCGTGCAGGCGTCGCGCGCCGGCGATCACGAGCTGGTGTCGCCGCTCGAGGCGCCGCGCTGCGTGCTCAACGCGCGGATCAGCCGCAGCCGGCGGTTCGCGACCCAGAGCCTGCCGCTCGAGCGGCTGCGCGCCGTCGCCAAGGCGGCCGGCGGCACGCTCAACGACGTCGTGCTCGCGCTGTCGGCCGCCAGCCTGCGGACCTATCTCC
>VBLP01000748.1 GCA_005887925.1 Deltaproteobacteria bacterium
GTCCGCGGCGAGGAAGTGGAAGCGATCCTCGTACCGCGCGGCCGCGGGATGATCGACCTCCTTGAGCTCGTCGTAGTGGCCCGACGCGATGTACGGCTGGGCATAGACCTGCAGCGCCAGGTGCGGCGAGAACGTCCAGTTCATCCGCAGCGTCATCGACGTGTCGGCCTCGTGCAGCCGGCCGAACACGTAGTGGGTCTGGTCCATCGCGAGGTCATCGGCGACCTGGTCGACGTACTGCATCGGCTCGTTGCGCAGGTACAGGCTCGGCCCGACGAAGATATCGATGTTGGAGCGCGCCTGGATCGTCGCGCCGAGGTCGATGCCGAGGTCGTGGCCGCCCGAGGTCCAGTTGCGGTAGCTGCCGAGGTTGAGGTTGAACCACACCGGCTTGCGGGTGTCGGTGGTGAGGTAGGCATTCGCGGACGTGGTCGAGCCGCCGCGCAGCGCATGGCCGCCGCGCAGCGCGTTGATCGCCCACTTTCCGCGATCGAGATTGCTATACGCCCCCAGCGACCAGTAGTTGGCCAGCTGGACATTGACGTTGGTCTCGAGGCCGACGTCGGCGAGGCGCGGCTCGAGGGTCTGGACCCAGAAGATGTCCGAGTTGAATTGCCAGTTGAGCAGGTGCTCGCCCGGCGAGTCATCGCGATACTGGCCCCAGAAGAACGGGATCATGCGATCCGCGTTGAGCTGGAACCCGACGTCGTTGAGCTCGAGGCCCGCGGTGCGCAGGTCGCCGCCGGCGCCGAACCGCCAGTGCTTGGTGTCGCCGAGCTGGCCGACCATCCATTTCGCGGCCAGTCCCGACAGGCTGGTGCGCGTCGGATCGAAGTGCGTGCCGATGTAGTCGGGCCGCTGGAAGAAGTGCACCGCGCTGGTCTGGGTCTCCGCGATCGCCTCGGGGCTGCCGTGGACATAGCTGCCCATCAGGTTGACGTTCGCGGTCCACGCGTTGTCGGCCCAGCGATGCTGCAGCTGCACGCCACTGGTGTACGCCTGATCGCGCAGCGTGCGCTCGAGGCCGGTCCCGGCGAGCTTGCGGTCGACCGCGGTCGCCGACAGGCCCACCGAGGTGGCGCCGTCGTTCATGTCTCGCTTGAGCCGGGCGACGGCGTAGTTGGTCAGCGGCGCCACGGTCAGCTCCGAGGGCGCGGGCGCCGGCTCGCCGGCGGCGGGGCTCGAGGCGATCTCCGCGGTCTCGCGGCCGGTGACCGCGTCGAGCACGCCGATCGACCAGCCGCCCGACGTCTTGCCGGTCAGCTTCGCGGCGCCGTAGATCGTCGTCGACGGCGGCGCCTTGATGAAGTCGTAGCCGACATCGGGGGCAGCGGGCGCGGCGCCGATCCGGCGGCTGTAGAATGCGCCCTCGGCGCTGCCGTCGCTGTTGCCGATCGGCAGCTTGAACAGATCGATGCCCTCGAGGAAGAACGGCCGCTTCTCGGCGAAGAACAGCTCGTTGGCCGACAGGTTGATCTTCGACGGATCGGCCTCGACCTGGCCGAAGTCGGGGTTGATCGTCGCCGACAGCGTGAACGCCGGCCCGAGGCCGTACTTGAGATCCAGGCCGATGTTGCGGCGCCAGCCGTAGCGGCTGTTGAGCGGATCGCCGACCTCGACCGGCATGCGGTCCAGGCCGCTGGTGGCGTACGGCAGGAGCTCGAGCCGGGTGCGCTCGCCGAGGTGCTCGATGCCATCGACCACACCGAACTTGCTGACCACCTGGGGCGCACTGCGCGGCCACGGCGACCACGAGTCCTGCTCGCCGGTGCGGCCGATCATCCGCACGATCTGGAATCCCCACTCCTGGGTCGGGGTGTTGGCGAACCGCAGCTGGCTGAGCGGGATCCGGTACTCCGCGGTCCAGCCGGCGTGATTGACCTCGACGTTGCCGGTCCACACCGCGTCCCAGGTGTCGTCCATGTTGGAGTCGTCGAACAGCAGCATGTCGCGCTGCACGCCGGCGGCGTTGAGCTGGAACGCGTACGCGGTGCGGCGGTCGTGGTAGCTGTCGAATGCCACGATCACCGCGTCGGCGGGTGCGTCGACGTCGCGCCGGGTCAGCAGCGCGCGGATCAGATCGGGCTGCGGATCGTCGGCCCACACGCCGACGAAGATCGCGTCGTCGTCGTAGACGACCGCGAAGCGGGTCTCGAGCGACGGCGCGCTCGCGTCCTTGGGGAAGCGCTGGACGAAGCCGCTGTGCTTGGGCGCCGCAGCCCACGCGGCCTCGTCGAGCCGCCCGTCGATCGCGATCGCGCTGGTCCGACGAACGGCGTGGGCGCGGACCGTCGGCGCGACGTCGGCGGCGTGCGCGACCGCGCTCGACATGGCGAGGGCTAGGAGCGTTGCGTTACCGGTACGCAGCATGCGTGTCCAAGATCCTCGAGACCACATCGTGGTGGACTCACCATCATACCGACCATTGCAGACTTCGATTCCATCGCACAATGCGACGGTCGTGCGACACGATGATTCGCCGCGTGCGACAGGACCTCGTCGCCGCGGCAGCGCGCCCGGTCTGCGAATTGTCCACAGAGCGGACCCGCCGCGGACGGAACCCCGGCGACGAGCCGCGCGCCGCCGAGCGCGAGCCGGTGGGCATCGCGTCATGCAGTGTCCCGTCGAGCACACCGACAGCAATCGGTCGGATCGCGCGAATCGGAACCCCGGGCCGCGCACTCCCGGGTCGGAAGCTCGATCGGCGACAGCGAGCCGGGGTGGGGGACCCTGACGGCTCCACCGGCGGGGGCCGGGCCCTTCTCCATGGATCAATGAGCGGGTTTTTGCCAGCGGCTGCTGACAAGCGCCGGCGCGGTTGCTAAATGGCGGGAATTCCGTGCGGACAGCAAAAAGCAGTAGCCGCCTGAACTTGCCTGGTTTAGAAAGTTTCAAGAATCTCTGAACGAACAGGCTACATCCAAGGCTCGCCATGACCCAGCTCGCACTCTCTCGCGCGGTGCTCGATCGGCTTGCCCACGTCAGCACGGCGCGCGGCGCTCCGAGCCTCGGCGAGCGGCTCGCGACCCTGGATCGCTGGGTGCGCGCCGACCTGGTGGCGTTCGAGGCCGAGATCGCCGCGATCCCGCGCGGAGCGCGCGCCGTCCACGCCGCCGCGCACCACCTGCTCGACCTCCGCGGCAAGCACCTGCGGCCGCTGTGCGTCGCGCTGGCCAGCCGGTTCGGCGACGGATTCACCGACCAGGCGCGCGGCCTGGCGGTCGCCGTCGAGCTGGTCCATAGCGCGACCTTGCTCCACGACGACGTGGTCGACGTCGCCGAGCGCCGCCGCGGCGAACCCGCGGCCTGCGTGGTCTACGGCAACGCGGCGTCGATCTTCGCCGGCGACTGGCTCCTGGTCGCCGCGCTGCGCCGGATCGCGGCGGCCGGCGTCGAGGGCGTGCTCGACCGCATGCTCGCGGTGATCGACGAGATGATCGTCGCCGAGTCGCTCCAGCTCGAGCGCCGCGGCAACGTCGCCGGGAGCCGGGACGACTACTTCGCGATCATCGAGGGCAAGACCGCCGCGCTGTTCCGCTGGGCGATGATCGCCGGGGCGCGGGCCGCCCGGCTGGCGCCGGCGCACGAGGCCGCCCTCGAGCGCTTCGGGCTCCACCTCGGCGTCGCGTTCCAGGCGGTCGACGACGAGCTCGATTTCGCCAACGGGACGGGCAAGGACCCGCTCGCCGACCTGCGCGAAGGCAAGGTCACCTACCCGCTGGTCGTCGCGCTCGAGCGCGAGCCGGCGCTGCAGGAGCGGCTCGCCGCGCTGCTCGCCGAGCCCGAGCCGCGGCGCGACGAGCTCGCCGCGATCGCCACCGCGGTCCGGGCGTGCGGCGCGCTGACCGCGACCCGCGCGCTCGCCGAGGACCATGTCGAGCGCGCGCTGGCGGTGCTCGAGGAGCTGCCCGCCGGACCGCCGCGCGATGCGCTGGTCACCGTCGCGCTCGCCTCGCTGGAGAGGACGTCGTGACGCCGCGGGCCGAGACCCAGCTCGTCGCTCCCGCGGCCGCCCCGCTGGCTACCCCAGCTCTGGGCAGCGGCGCGATGTTCGACCGGATCGCGAAGCGCTACGACGCGATGAACCGCGTGCTGTCGTTCGGCCTCGACCGCGGCTGGCGGCGCCGCACGGTGCGCGCGCTCGCGCTCGGCGACCGGCCCCGCGTGCTCGACCTCGCGACCGGCACGGCCGATCTCGCGATCGACATCGCGCGCATGCACCCGGGCGCCCACGTGATCGGCCTCGATCCGTCGCGCCGCATGCTCGCGGTCGCCGGCGCCAAGCTCGCGCGCTGCCGGCTCGCCGACCGCGTCGAGCTGGTGCGCGGCGACGCCCAGGCGCTGCCGTGCAAGACCGGCGAGATGGACGCCGCGACGATCGCATTCGGCATCCGCAACGTGCCCGACCGGAGCGCCGCGCTCGCCGAGATGGCGCGCGTGGTGCGGCCGGGTGGCCGGATCGCGGTGCTCGAGCTCGGCGAGCCGCGCCGCGGGCTGATGGCGCGCGCCCGTCGTGCCCCGGCTCGGCGCGCTGCTCGCCGGTTCGCGCGAGTACCGCTACCTGCAGCGCTCGATCGCGGCATTCCCGCCGAGCGCCGAGTTCGCCCAGGTGATGGAGCGCGCCGGCCTGCGCGTGCTCGAGGTCGTGCCGCTGACCTTCGGGGTGTGCACGCTCTACGTCGCGACGCCGGGGGAGGCGCCATGACGGCCGCCGCGATCCACCTCGCGGTGATCGACCGCAGTGCGGCGGCGTCGGCGCTCGACGCCGGGCTGGCGATCGCCGCGCGCGCCGCCGGGCTGACGTTCGTCGCGCTGCCCGCGCCGATCGTGGCCGAAGGCGCGATCGTCGACGGCTTCCGCGATCAGCCGCGGGTCGCGTGGGCATCGGGCGAGCTCACGCTGGCCGGCGTCGGCTGCGCGCGCGAGCTGCGCGGCGCCGGGCCGGGCCGCTGGGACGAGCTGGTGCGCGGTGCGCGCGCGCTCGATCGCGGGGCGATGACCGCGGTGATCGGCGGCGAGCCCGCGGC